>JAHEAT010000067.1 GCA_024642605.1 Microbacteriaceae bacterium | reverse complement strand
TTCTGAGGTTTCGACCCTTCTAGGCCGTATGCCTTCTGCCGTGGGTTACCAGCCGAACCTCGCCGATGAGATGGGTCTGCTTCAGGAGCGCATCACCTCGACTCGCGGTCACTCGATTACGTCTCTCCAGGCTATTTACGTGCCTGCCGACGACTACACCGACCCAGCCCCGGCAACCACGTTCGCCCACCTCGATGCAACCACCGAACTTTCGCGTGAAATCGCATCGAAGGGTCTTTACCCAGCCGTAGACCCGCTTACCTCGACCTCGCGTATTCTCGACCCTCGCTACATTGCGAAGGACCACTACGAGACCGCAACTCGTGTCAAGGCGATTCTGCAGAAGAACAAGGAACTCCAAGAAATCATCGCGATTCTCGGTGTTGAGGAGCTCTCTGAAGAAGACAAGGTCACCGTATCGCGTGCCCGTCGCATTCAGCAGTTCTTGTCGCAGAACACCTACATGGCCGAGAAGTTCACCGGTGTAAAGGGTTCGACAGTTCCGCTGAAAGACACCATCGAAGGCTTCTCTGCCATCGCAAACGGTGACCTCGACCACGTTGCAGAGCAGGCGTTCTTCAACGTCGGTGGCCTCGACATGGTTATGGCTAACTGGGAGCGCATCCAGAAGGAAACCAAGTAACAATGGCAACCGTTCGCGTAGATCTAGTAGCTGCCGATCGCGCCGTGTGGTCTGGCGAGGCCAAGATGGTCATCGCCAAGACTGTGGAAGGCGAGATCGGTCTGCTACCAGGTCACGAGCCAATTCTTGCCATCCTTGCTGAGGGCGAGGTGCGCATCACGCTCGAAGATGGCAGCGCTGTTAAGGCAAATGCCGCCGATGGTTTCTTGTCGATGGAACATGACGTAGTAACCATCGTGGCTCGTCACGCCGAGCTCGTCTAACGATTCAAAAGTAAAAACCCCGTCCGTTTGGGCGGGGTTTTTCTTTGACTGGGGGTTTCTAGTCGCTTTCGGGGCGGCGCTTGGCTGGAGCCTCGCGACGATTGGCGGCCGGCACCCACTTCACGTCTCCGCCGTGCTTCACGTTGGCGAAGCGCGCCAACACAAAGAGCAAGTCGCTGAGGCGATTCAGGTACTTAGCGGCAAGTACGCTCACACCGCCTTCGGTGTGACCCTTCTTTGCTGGTTCGGTACCGTGTTCTTCAATGGCGTGCCAGGTGGCACGTTCTGCTCGGCGCACTACCGTGCGTGCCAGGTGCAAACCGGCCGCGAGGCCCGATCCGCCAGGGATGATGAACGAGTCAAGTTTGTCGAGTTGGCTGTTGTACTTGTCGATTGCAGACTCGAGAGCGTCAATCCAGGTTGCGTCCACTCGCAACGGCTCGTACTCGTAGTGCTCGTTGAGCGGGTTCGAGAGATCGGCTCCAAGGTCGAACAGGTCGTTCTGAATCTGTGAGAGCAGCTGAAGGGTTTCTTCGTCGAACTCGCCGTGAGCCAAAGAAACTGCAACACCGATGGCACTGTTAGCCTCATCGACGTCGGCGTATGCCTCGATGCGTGGGTCGGTTTTGCGAACTCTCGAGAAGTTGCTGAGCCCGGTTGTGCCCTCGTCACCGGTTCGGGTATAAATCTTGGTTAGTTTGACCATGCCTCAAGTTTAGGCTTGTAACCATGCTGCTGCTTTTGCCACCCTCAGAGACCAAGGATGTTGGCGGAAAACCGCTCAATATCGGGCAGGTCGCGCTAACCTTTGGGCAACTGAACGAGGCACGAGACCAGGTTTACGCGGCGCTAAAGTCACTTTGTGAAGGCGATCCAGATTTGGCAACCAAGGTTCTCGGATTAGGTAAAAAGCAGATTGCCGACATTCAGGTAAACCTAGACGTGCAAAGTTCGCCAATCATGCCGGCTCTCGATCGCTACACGGGAACTCTTTACGATGGCCTGCACGGTCGAGGACTCAAAGGCACCCCCACCGAATTCGCTTCCATGGGTGAGGCGGCTCGCGCCAGGGCGAAGGACACTTTGCTTATTCAGTCGGCTTTGTTTGGCTTGATTCCTGCCATGAATATGATTCCCAACTATCGCCTTTCGGCCACCACTCGTCTGCCGGGGTTGTCGCTCAAGGATGTCTGGTCTCAAGCTCACGATCGGGTTTGGCCTCGACTTGAAGATTCGCCGATTATCGATTTGCGTTCGAAGTCTTTTGCAGAACTTGCACCCATTCCTCAAAGCGTCGCGCATTTCTGGGTTGAGGTGGTCTCGGAGGATGCATCGGGGCAGCAACGCGCCATGAATCATTTCAATAAGAAGGCCAAGGGGGAGTTTGTGCGTTCGATTCTTTCTTTAGAGTCGGCGGCTTCGAGCATCTCCGACTTGAAGAAGGCAGCCAAGAAAGCAGGCCTCCGACTCGAGGCGTCTAAGGCCCAACTTACTTTGATCGTCTGACGGCAGGAAGTGCCTGGCTGCCGGTTCAGGCTTTGTGGCAGCCTTCGTCGTGGTCGCTTATCATGCCGGTGGCTTGCATGAGAGCGTGCATGGTGGTCGGCCCAACAAAATTGAAACCAAGCTTGCGAAGCGCTTTGCTCAGGGCTTCAGATTCTGGGCTTTTCGTAAGCCCGCGGCGGTCTTGAGTTGGCATGAAGCCAAGTACGAATCGTTCTAACCCACCTTCAAGCTCAAGTGCGATTCTCGCGTTGTTTATCGTTGCCTCAATTTTGCCTCGGTGCCTGATTATGCCTTCATCGGCAAGAAGGCGATCTAGATCGGCAGCGCCAAATTTGGAGACCTTCGCCATTTCAAAGCCGGCGAAAGCAGTTCGAAAGCCTTCGCGACGTTTCAGTATGGTGAGCCACGAGAGCCCAGCTTGGAATCCCTCGAGCGATAGGCGTTCGAACATGGCGTTATCGCCGGCAAGGGGATTGCCCCATTCGGTGTCGTGATAACTCACGTAAAGGGGGTCGTTATTGAGCCAGCCGCAGCGAGCTAGCCCGTCTTCGTGAACCCGAAACGTCATTTAGTCTCGGTATTCAATTGCTTCGTGAGCAAGCAACCACTTCTTGGTTGGAATGCCGTCGCCGCCCGAGTATCCCGTAATTTTTTTCGAAGCGCCTAGCACTCGGTGGCAACCAACGACAAGTGGAACGGGATTTGCGCCGACTGCTCCGCCGACGGCGCGAACTGCCTTTGGGTTTCCAATAGCGTCGGCAATCTCGGCGTAAGTTGTGGTTTCACCCCAGGGGAGTCGAGCAATTTCTCGCCACACGGCCTCCTGAAATGCGGTGCCCTGGTATGACACCGGAAAATCGAGAACCTTGCTCTTGCCTTTGAAGTAGTCGACCAACTGCTTTTTCGCCTGGGCAAGAACTTTGGATTTACCCCAATCAGAAACAACCCGGTTGCCCATGGCCAAAAACACAACTTTGTCGTTGTTTGAGTAAAGGTTTACGTTGCCAACCGGACTATCAAACGAGGTGCAGGCATCGAAATCGGGAACATTCATGTGGCTAGATTACCTCTCTGTCGAACACTCGTATTTCAAGGCTGAAACATGTTCATAAGTGAAAACCCCGACAGACCGCGAAGTCTGCCGGGGTTTCATGTTTTATTTTCTAGAACAGGTCCCAGGCCTTGGCCAACGAAGAGCGCAGGGTCTGCTCAAGCCAATCGAACTCGCTCTGACCGATGGTCAGTGGAGGTGCCAACTGCACTACGGGGTCGCCACGGTCGTCTGAGCGGCAGTAGAGACCGGCGTTGTAAAGATCGGTCGACAAGAACCCGCGAAGCAGCTTCTCAGACTCGGCGTCGTTGAAGGTTTCGCGAGTGGCCTTGTCTTTCACTAGCTCAATAGCGTAAAAGTAGCCTTCTCCGCGAACGTCACCAACGATTGGCAGATCTTTGAGCTTTTCGAGAGTCGACTTGAAGGCGGGCGCGTTGCGTCGAACATTTCCAACCAGGTCTTCCTCTTCAAAGATGTCGAGGTTCTCGAGTGCCACGGCACAAGCCACCGGGTGACCGGCGAACGTGTATCCGTGCGGAAAAATCGCGGTGCCCTTCTTGAATGGCTCAAACAGTTTCTCGGCCACCAACAGCGCACCCAGCGGCTGGTAGGCCGAGGTGATTCCCTTGGCGCAAACCAGCATGTCTGGTTCGAATTCGTAAAGCTCCGAAGCAAACATGGTGCCGATGCGTCCAAAACCGTCGATTGTTTCGTCGGCGATGATCAACACATCGTACTTGTCGCAGATTTCACGAACCTTCTTGAAGTAAGACTTAGGTGCTGTGAAGCAACCACCAGAGTTCTGAACCGGTTCAAGGATGAAGGCAGCCACAGTGTCTGGGTCTTCAAACAGAATCATTTCTTCAACACGGTTAGCGGCCCAGTCGGCAAACGCTTCTTCGTTTTCGAAGTCGTCTTGTGCGCGGTACCAGTTGGTGTTTGGCACGCGAAATGTGCTTGGCACCAAAGGCTCGAATTGCTTTTTCATCGAGGCGATACCGGTCAACGAGAGCGCTCCGTGCGACGTGCCGTGGTAGGCGGTCATGCGCGAAATCACCTTGTGTTTAAGCGGCTTGCCGGTCATCTTGAAATACTGCTTGGCCAGCTTCCATGCGGTTTCGTTCGCCTCGCCACCACCGGTTGTGTAGAACACGCGGCTCAAAGACTTCGGTGCGTAAGAAAGAATGCGCTCTGAAAGTTCGATGGCGGGTGCGTGGAGGTTCGACCAAATAGGGAAGTAGTCGAGTTTCTTCATTTGCTTCGCTGCAGCTTCGGCTAGGCGCTCGCGTCCGTGACCGATGTTTACCGAGAACAGCGATGAAATTCCATCGAAATATTTCTTGCCATTTTGGTCCCAAAAGTGGTGACCTTCAGCCTTGGTGATGATTGGGATAGGGCTCTCATCAAACTGGCTGTGACGGGTGAAGTGCATAAACACGTTCTGCCTGGCAGCGTGCTCCAACATCTTCACGGTTGGTTCAAGTCCGGCCTTGCGGGCGTCTTGAATTGGAGTTGGGCGTTCAGTGCTGGCTTTGGCCGGCGCCGCTGGGGTCTTTTGACCCAGAACCTTTTTGAGGCTCTTGCCCAGCTTGCTTCCTCTGCTTTCCTGGATTGCCATGAAATATCACTCTTTACATTGTTTGTTTGTTTTTCTGGAGGCGCATCATCGCGTTCCCCAGTTGTAGAGCTGCTTGTGCAGTTTGAGATAGACGAAAGTCTCTGTCTCAACCACTCCGGGCAGTGTCCGGATCTTCGAATGAAGTAGCTCGATGAGTTCGTCATCGTCTTCACAAACTACTTCAACCAAAATGTCAAAACTTCCAGCGGTAAGAACCACGTAATCAATCTCACGCATTTCGGTGAGTTTTTCGACTAGACCGCGGCTATCGCCGTTAGTGCGAATACCGATCATGGCCTGGCGATTGAATCCCATTTGTAGCGGGTCGGTGACGGCCACAATTTGTAGGATGCCCGAGTCGGTGAGTTTTTGCACTCGCTGGCGCACCGCGGCTTCACTGAGGCCAATGGCTTTGCCAATATCGGAATATGAGCGGCGACCGTCTGACTGCAACTGCTGGATGATCGACTTAGCGGTTTCATCTAGGTGAGCGGATTTTGCTCTAGGGGTGCGGCTCATGGTTCGATTCTCGCACTAAAAAAGGCTTTATGGTTACCTTTTGAGGCTCTTTTAGGCGTTTCGCAACTGATTTGTGACCATTTGAGCCTTTTTTGCTTCGAATTCCTTACAAGCCTCCTTATATACTTGCATCGATTAGGCTGAAAACGCTAAACGATGGCGGGCAAAGCCGTTTGCCCAACTCAAAGAGGAGTGAACATGTCGGTTCGAAAGCTGCAAAACTTCATCAACGGAGAATTCGTTGATTCCAAGAGTGGTGAAACTCTCGACATCATCAACCCGTCGACCGGCCAGGTCTACGCGACATCCCCGGTTTCAAACCAGGCAGACGTTGATGCTGCTTACAAAGCAGCTGACCAAGCATTCGACGTGTGGGCAAACACAACCCCGAAAGATCGTCAGCTGGCGTTGTTTCGCATTGCCGACGCTCTAGAAGCCCGGGCCGAAGAGGCAGCCGACATTGAAAGCGAGAACACCGGTAAACCGCGTTCAACGCTCGTTGACTACGAGATTCTAGTTTCGGTTGATCAGATTCGATTCTTTGCCGGCGCCGCCAGAAACCTCGAAGGCCGAGCCACTGCCGAGTACTCGAGCTCGCACACCTCGTCGATTCGCCGCGAACCAGTCGGTGTAATCGGCCAGGTTACTCCATGGAACTACCCGCTGAACATGGCCACCTGGAAGTTCGCCCCAGCGCTTGCCGCGGGTAACAGCATCGTTCTCAAACCTTCAGATACAACACCCGCTTCGACGCTGCTACTTGCCGAGATTGCATCCGAGTTCTTGCCTAAGGGCGTCTTCAACGTGATCACCGGAGACCGAGACACAGGTCGTGCACTTGTTGAGCACCCGACTCCTCAGATGGTTTCGATCACCGGTTCGGTGCGTGCTGGTATGGAAGTTGCCAAGAGCGCAGCCTCAGATGTCAAGCGCGTTCACCTTGAGCTTGGCGGTAAAGCGCCGGTGCTTGTTTTTGCAGATGCCGACCTAGACCGGGCAGCAGCCACGATCGTCGCAGCCGGTTTCTTCAACGCAGGCCAAGACTGCACTGCAGCAACCCGCGTTTTGGTTCACCGCGATGTTCGCGAAGCCTTCGTTGCCAAATTGGTTGCCGAGGTAAAAGCCAACGCTCTAACCGGCGAACCGCACCGTGACGACATCTTGTTTGGGCCGGTCAACAACGCCAACCAGTTGGAGCGGGTGAAGGGATTCATTGAGCGTTTGCCAGATCACGCAGAAATCGCCGTGGGTGGCAACATCATTGAAAGCACCGGTTACTTCCATGAGGCAACCGTTCTAACCGGGCTCAAGCAAACTGACGAGCACATTCAGAGTGAAATCTTCGGACCAGTAATCACGGTTCAAGAATTCTCTAGCGATGATGAGGCGCTTCGATACGCAAACGACGTCAACTACGGCTTGGCTTCATCGGTCTGGACCTCAAACCACACTCGCGCCATGCGCTTCGCCAAGGGGCTCAACTTCGGTTGCGTCTGGATCAACGATCACATTCCGCTGGTTGCCGAGATGCCTCACGGTGGTTTCAAACACTCGGGCTACGGCAAAGACCTATCGATGTACGGTTTCGAAGACTACACACGCATCAAGCACGTGATGCACTACATCGGCGACTAAAAGGTTTTCCACAGTTCGCGATTGTGCGGCTCAAACCTTCGGGCTTGGGCCGCACAATCTTTTCATGTCGGCCATATGGATGCTCCCTTCGCTAGCCATGGGTTTGTATCTAGGTTTCGCCAACGGCATGTGGCAACTTGCCATGATGTCGGTCGCTTCCTCACTAATCGCGGTGCTCATGCAGGTACGGCAGCGCCGTGAGAAGGGTCGTGAGCCGATAGGTGCTGTTTCGATGCATCCAAGACGCCGTCAACTTCAGATCGGCAATCGAAGGGTCACGTCGTTTCAGTGGTTAGCATCCTCTCGTACTCGAAGTGCAGTTCGAGAACGAGTGACGGCACTCATCACCGAAGCCGATAACCGTCGCGCTCTGCTGCGCGCGCTAGAAGGAGCAGATCGTCCTCCGCCAGGCCAAGCGTGCTCATTGTTTCTCGGCGTTCAAGAACAGCAACCAATCCACCTAGACCTGGCAGAAGCTCCGCACATTTTTGTGGTGGGTCCAACCGGATGCGGCAAGACTCAATTGCTTCGGCAGCTCATTCGGTCGGTGGCCGCACCGGCCTCAAATCTTGGTACCAACTTCGCGATTATCGACTTCAAGGGTGGCGCCCTCTGGGTAGGGCTTGAAAACATTCAATCGGCATGGATGCTGGCCTCCGACCTTGACCTTGCAGATTGCTGGGCCAGGCTCGCAGCCGAACTCTCACGTCGCGAGGAGGTGTTGGCGCTTGCGAAAGCGGCGCGGTTCACCGATTGTGCGCTAACGCCGCTTGCCGTATTCGTCGATGAACTGGGCGAGGCGGTTAGGAGCCCACCCGCAGCATCGTTGCTGGCATCGCTTGCGGCGCGGGGCAGATCGCTGGGAGTGTTCCTGGTGGCGGCCAACCAAGGAATTTCTGGAGTGCCGCGGGAACTTTTGCTTAACCTCAGAACGAGGGTTTGTTTAGCAGGCATAGACCAGGTTGAACTCATACAACTGGGCGGTAAGGCCAGAGAGCTAACGAGGTCAAGTGACCGGCTGTTTGCGGCTCGCGTCATCAAGCAGGGCGAACCCGAACGAGACTTCGTGTTTATGCCCGAATTTGCTACCGACTAGCCCAAAACGTCGCTTAGGTTTTTGCTTTCTAGACCATGGGCAAGGGCAACCGCCTCGTTAGTTAACCAACCGTGGTGAGAGTTCAAACCGAGGGCTAGCGAACCATCCGCCGCACAGGCGGCTTTCCAACCCTTGTTAGCAAGGGCCTTGGCGTAAGGGAGCGTCGCGTTGGTGAGCGCGTATGTCGAAGTGTGAGGAACCGCGCCAGGCATGTTCGCTACGCAGTAGAAAATCGCGTCGTGAACCTTGAAGGTTGGGTCAGAGTGCGTTGTGGCGTGCGAGTCGGCAAAGCAACCACCCTGGTCAATGGCGATGTCTACCAAAACCGAACCCGGCTTCATACGTCGAACGTGGTCGTTGGTAACCAACTTCGGAGCCTTCGCGCCGGGAATCAAGACCGAACCGATCACCAAGTCGGCGTCTGTTACGGCCTTGTCGATCTCGAGGGTGTTGCTTGCGATGGTCTTGAGTCGGCCGGCGTAGTGGTGGTCGAGTTCGCGCAAGCGGTTGATGTTGTTGTCGAGCACAGTAACTTCGGCACCTAGACCCACAGCCATTGCCACGGCGTTGGTTCCTGCTACGCCACCTCCGAGAACAACAACTTTGGCTGGACGAGTGCCTGGCACGCCACCGAGCAGGGTGCCGTTTCCACCGTTTTGGCGCATCAGGGTTTGCGCGCCCACGAGCACCGAAAGTCGGCCGGCTACCTCGCTCATTGGAGCTAGGAGCGGAAGTTGGCGGTTAGGTAGCTGAACGGTCTCGTAGGCGATAGCCGTCACGCGTTTTTCAACTAGCTGTTTGGTTAGTTCAAGGTCGGCGGCGAGGTGCAGATAAGTAAAAAGCACGAGTCCCTCGCGCAAGAACCCATACTCAGGCTCGATTGGCTCTTTGACCTTGAGAACCAGATCACCAGCTGCCCAGGTGCTGGCTGCGTCGGCGGCAATGGCAGCACCTGCAGCTAGATACTCTGCGTCGGTGATTGATGAACCCAAACCTGCACCGGCTTGAACTGTAACGGTGTGACCTGCGGCTACAAGTTCGTGCACTCCCGATGGGGTGATGGCCACGCGGTATTCGTTGTTCTTGATCTCACTAGGTACGGCGACCTTCATGATTCTCCTCTGGCGGGCTCCTTTGCCCATGCCTTCTCCAGCCTAGCCTTACTTCAAACGCCAAAACCAACGAATCGCAAGCAAAGCTTTGGTCGTAAATTTTGTGTTTCGATTGATCCATTTTGGCTGGTTGAGTTCTCGGAATATGGCAGTATTTCGTTGTACCACTTGTACCTTCTGTGTTTGCTGGGTTCACCCCCACTTATCAAAGGAGACGGCGTGAACAAGCCCCTTCCACAAGATCCCATGATGCTCGAGCTAATCAAAATGGCTCGTCGACACCAGATGACTCGCAGAACGGCACTAGCCGGTGCCGGTGCCAGCGCACTAGCCCTAGCGCTCGCCGCTTGCGCCCCAGGTGGAAACAACACCAAACTCACTCCAGCCAAAGACGTGTCGGCAACCGACAAGTCACTCGTATGGCACAACTGGTCGCTTTACATGGATGAAGACGACAAGGGCCACCACCCAACCCTCGAGCGCTTCACCAAAGAGTCGGGCATCAAAGTTGAGTACAAGGTCGAAATCGACGACAACGACACTTACTACGGCAAGGTCAAAGACCAACTTCTGCAAGGCAAAGACATCGGAGCCGACGTTGCTTGCCCAACCGAATGGATGGCTGCCCGCTGGGTAAACAACGGCTACGTGCAGAAACTCGACGCAGCCAACATCCCGAACAAAGCAAACTTGGCACCGGCGTATCTGGGTGCATCGTTCGACCCTAACCGCGACTACACCATGCCTTATCAGGGAATCATCGCAGGCCTAACCTTCAACAAGAAGGCCTACAAAGAGGCAACCGGCAAAGATGCGCCAAGTTCGGTTGCCGACCTCTGGGATCCGGCTCTGAAGGGTCGCGTAGGTGTGCTTTCAGAAATGCGCGACACCATCGGCATCATCTTGATGGCTCAGGGAATCGACATCACCGACCCAAACAGCCTCACCTCAGATGCGTTCATGAACGCTATTGACTTCTTCAAGGGCAAGGTCGAAGACGGTCAGGTTGCTCGAATCAAGGGCAACTCTTACTCAGAAGACCTCAACAACGGTGACACCATTGCTGCCATTGCTTGGTCGGGTGACACCGTGCAACTCAATCTCAGCGCCGGTGAAGAAAAGTACGGCTTCGTCGTTCCCGACTCGGGCTCGACAATTTCGGCCGACCTCTTCTT
>JAHEAT010000104.1 GCA_024642605.1 Microbacteriaceae bacterium | reverse complement strand
CATAAATGCATACATCGAAGTTTTCGCCGATGACCATGCCCAAAACAATTTGCGAATCAAATATCAGGTTGGCCCTTACGAAACTCTAGGTTCAGTTCGAGATCAAATCAGCGTGCCAACGCCCGCGACAAACTAGTTCGATAGTTTTAGGGTCTTGGCGGTTGAAGCCAAAACTTCTGCGGCTAGTTTCTTATCGGCGTTAAGTGCAACACCCAGTGACGGAATCATTTTCTTGAGTTGCTTCTGCCATGATGAAAACTCATTGGCGAATGACTTCTGCAAGACCTCGAGCATGATGTGAACCGACGTTGATGCCCCAGGCGATGCGCCAAGTAGGCCCGAGATTGTGCCGTCGGCCGAGGTGACGACTTCGGTGCCAAACTGAAGCACTCCGTTTCCGTGTTGGTCGCGCTTAATAACCTGTGCGCGTTGGCCGGCAACCGTCAGGTGCCAGTCTTCGGGTTTTGCCTCTGGCATGAATGCCTTTAGTGCCTCGAATTGTGCTTCTTTGGTCTTGGCTAGCTCGCCAACTAAATACTTGATTAGCCCCAGGTTGCGAACCGCAACCGAGAGATATGGGCGAATGTTGGCCGGGCGAATGGCCAATGGCAAATCAAAGATCGAACCGAATTTAAGAAACTTAGGAATTGCACCCGCGTAAGGACCAAAAAGCAAGCTTGCCTTGCCATCAACAACACGGGTGTCTAAGTGAGGAACAGACATCGGAGGTGCACCAACAGAAGCCTGGCTGTAAACCTTTGCCTGGTGTCGGGCAACAATCTCGGGGTTGTCAGTTCGCAAGAACGAACCGCTAACCGGAAACAGCCCGTAACCCTTGGCCTCTGGAATTCCAGACTTTTGAAGTAGCTTGAGCGCCCAGCCACCGGCTCCCACGAAGACAAACTTAGAAATCACGTAGCGTTTTGCACCGGTCTTGGTGTCTTTGATAACGAGGTGCCAACCCTCATCGATGCGACGAACCGAGACAACCTCTGAGTTAGTTTGAACAGGGCTTTTGTTCTTGGAGAGAAATTCGAAGAGTTGCTCGGTTAGTGCGCCAAAGTCAACGTCTGTTCCAGAAGTTATGCGTGTTGCGGCGATCACTTCTCTCTCGTCACGACCTTTTATAAGCAGGGGCGCCCACTTAGCAATTTTCGAGTGATCGGTGCTGAATTCAAAACCCTTGAATAGTGGCTGGCTCTTAAGCACCTCAGATCGACGGCGCAAGTAGTCAACATCTTTTGCACCACGAACGAAAGTCATGTGTGGTGTTGAGTGAATGAATGTCTCGGGGTTCTTGAGCACTTTGTTCTTGACTAGGTATGCCCAAAACTGCCGGCTTAGTTGAAATTGTTCATTGATGGCAATGGCCTTTGAAGGGTCAGGCAGTGATCCATCTTTGCTATCGGGCATGTAGTTAAGTTCACAGAGCGCAGCGTGGCCTGTGCCGGCGTTGTTCCAAGGATTCGAAGATTCGAGAGCAACCTTTTCGAGCCGCTCAAAGATCGAAAGCTTTAGTTTTGGGTCTAATAGTTTCAAGAAGGTGCCAAGGGTCGCACTCATGATTCCACCGCCGATTAGGGCGACGTCGACTTTTTCTAGCTTGCTCACAGAGTGAGTTTACCTTTTAGCCGAGTGAGGCGGTTCCGAACAGCATTCCGATTGCATATGTAACACCCATGGTTAGAAGGCTCACGGATACGTTGCGAATAATTGCCTTGCCACTCTTAGCGCCACCGATTTTGGCGCCAACAAAACCGGTTAGCGCGAGTGAGAGCGCAACGGCTACTACCGTTGCGGGAATGCGCAACTGTACCCAAGGGCCGGTAACGGCGAAAATCGGAAGCAACGAGCCTGAAGCAAAAGCCACGAACGATGAAATTGCGGCCTGGCCAGGGCTTACCTGCTGGTCAGAGTCGATTCCTAATTCGGCCTCGGCGTGGGCCTTTAGTGCATCTTTGGCGGTTAGTTCGGCGGCAACAATGGTAGCGGTTTCTAGCGAGAGTCCCTTTTGCTCATAAAACCAGGCCAGTTCGCGAAGTTCGTGCTCTGGATTGTCGGCGAGTTCCTTGCGCTCTT
>JAHEAT010000049.1 GCA_024642605.1 Microbacteriaceae bacterium | reverse complement strand
CGGCTCGGGCAACCTGCTCGATGGCATCGATGACGCGCTCGACACTCTTACTGCTGGCGAATCAACCACCTTTGTTTCCACTTTGGTTGGCGGCGACCTCGCCGGCCAAAAAGCTCAGGTTTCGGTAACTTTGAAGGCCGTTAAGGAGCGTGAGCTTCCGGAGCTAAACGACGAGTTCGCCAAGCTTTACAGCGAATTCGACACAGTAAAGGAGCTTCGCACCGGCATTGAGGCGCAGATTGCTCGTTCGAAGTCATACAACCAGGGCATTCAGGCCCGTGACCTAATCAGCGACAAGCTGCTCGAGATGGTTGATGTTCCTGCCTCAGACGAACTCATTGAGGCTGACGTACACCGTCACCTCGAAGGCGAAGGCCGCCTCGAAGATGGCGAACACCGTAAAGAAGTTCTTGAGCAGAGCACTCGCTCATTCAAACTTCAGATGCTTCTAGACGCAATCGCTGAAGCCCAAGAGGTGAAGGTAAGCGAGCAGGAGCTGATTCAGTACCTCATCCAAGCCGCACAGAGCTACGGCATGGACATCAACGAATTCATCAAGGTCGTCGACCAGAACGGCCAGATTCCTGTTTTCGTTGCCGAAGTTGCAAGACGCAAGGCACTCACCATCGTGCTCGAGTCGGCCGACATCGTTGATGGCAAGGGCAACAAGGTTGACCTAACCGAATTCTTTAAAACCGATGCAGAAGCGGGCGAAGACCACACCGGTCACGACCACGACTAGTTGTTAGTTTTTCAAACGGCCCGAACCCAGTGTTTGGGCCGTTTGCCTTAATGTGACACGCTCTCCGCCATAGGCGAACAGCGCTGTTTAACGCCACGCTAGCGAAGTATCTTGGTCTAGCAACGTCAAGAAATAGGAGCCCTAAACCATGGCCGAAGAATTCAGACTTCCACAGAGCATCTTCGAGCGCTTGCTCAAAGATCGCATCATTTGGCTTGGCAGCGAGGTGCGCGACGACAACGCCAACGAAATCTGCGCGAAGATGCTGATGCTTGCCGCCCAAGATTCGACTAAAGACATTTACCTCTACATCAACTCGCCTGGCGGTTCGATCACTGCAGGAATGGCCATCTACGACACCATGCAGTACGTACCAAACGATGTTGTTACCGTCGGTATCGGTATGTGCGCATCGATGGGGCAGTTCTTGCTCTCATCGGGCACCAAGGGCAAGCGTTATGCAACCCCAAACACACGCGTCTTGTTGCACCAGCCACACGGTGGTTTCGGTGGAACCGCGAGCGACATTCAGACTCAGGCCGAGCTCATTCTTTCGATGAAGAAGCAGTTGGCTACTCTCACCGCCGCTCAAACCGGCAAGACCGTTGAGCAAATCATGGAAGACGGAGACCGCGACCGCTGGTTTACGGCTGCTGAGGCGCTCGAATACGGCTTTATCGACCACATTCAGGAATACGCAACCGGCGTCACCGGTGTTGGCGCTAAGTAGAGGCGGAAAGAAACCATGAACGAGATTTTCAAGAGCCCCGAGGCTCGCTACATTCTTCCAACCTTCGAAGAACGCACGTCTTACGGTTACAAACGCCAAGACCCATACAACAAGCTATTCGAAGACCGTATTGTCTTCTTGGGTGTGCAGGTTGACGATGCTTCGGCCGACGACATCATGGCTCAGCTACTCGTATTGGAGTCGCAAGACCCAGACCGCGACATCACCATGTACATCAACTCGCCTGGCGGTTCGTTCACCGCAATGACGGCCATCTACGACACCATGCAATACATTCGCCCGCAGATTCAGACAGTCTGCCTCGGGCAAGCGGCGTCAGCTGCGGCTGTTCTGCTAGCCGCCGGTGCACCGGGTAAGCGTTTGGCGCTTCCGAACGCACGAATCCTCATTCACCAGCCGGCCAGCGGGGGCGACCGCGGTCAGGCCTCAGACATAGAGATTCAAGCGCGCGAGATGATGCGTCTTCGTGAATGGCTAGAAGAAACCATTTCGAAGCACTCCAACCGCACCGTTGCCGAGGTCAAGAAAGACATTGACCGAGACAACATCCTCACCTCTCAAGAGGCTCTAACCTACGGGCTAATCGACCAGGTTCTGACTTCGCGCAAGAACAAATAGTCTCAACAACAGATTGAAGCGGGTGGGCGTTGCTCGCCCGCTTTGTCTTTGGCTAGATATAGGGTTTTAGTTATGAGCAAGCTCAGCGAATCTGGTGAAATCCTGAAGTGCTCTTTCTGTGGAAAGAGCCAGAAGCAGGTTCGCAAGTTAATTGCCGGCCCAGGTGTTTATATCTGCGATGAATGCATCGAACTGTGCAACGAGATCATCGAAGAAGAACTCGGCGAATCGGTAGCCAAGAGCGTTGAAGATATCGATCTTCCTAAGCCAAAAGAGATTTTCTCTTTCCTTGAAGAGTACGTAATCGGGCAAGACCAAGCTAAAAAGGCGCTCTCTGTGGCGGTCTACAACCACTACAAGCGCATTCGCTCGCGCGGCACTCTCACTACGGCTGGTAAAGACCACGATTCGATCGAAATCGCAAAGTCGAACATCCTTATGATTGGCCCAACTGGATGCGGCAAGACATACCTCGCTCAGACCTTAGCGAAGCGCCTAAACGTGCCTTTCGCCGTAGCAGACGCAACTGCGCTCACGGAGGCTGGCTATGTTGGCGAAGACGTTGAGAACATCCTGCTGAAACTTCTTCAGGCTGCCGATGGAGATGTTAAGCGGGCCGAAACCGGCATTATTTACATCGACGAAATCGACAAGATTTCGCGCAAGGCCGAAAACCCTTCGATCACGCGCGACGTGTCGGGCGAAGGTGTACAGCAAGCTCTGCTCAAGATTCTCGAAGGGTCAGTGGCGTCAGTGCCGCCTCAGGGTGGCCGCAAGCACCCGCAGCAAGAATTTATTCAGATAGACACTACAAACGTGCTTTTCATCGTTGCGGGAGCATTCGCTGGGTTAGAAGAAATCATCGCCTCTCGAGCCGGAAAGAAGGGCATCGGCTTCGGTTCGCCCATCTCTGGCAAAGATGCCTCTGAAGAGCTGTTCACCGAGGTGCAGCCCGAAGACCTTCGCAAGTTTGGTTTGATTCCAGAGTTCATTGGCCGCTTACCGGTGATTGCCCACGTTCGACCGCTCGACCGCAAGGCCCTGTTGCAGATTCTCACCGAACCAAAAAACGCTTTAGTAAAGCAGTATCAGCGCATGTTTGAGCTCGATGGGTTTGAGCTTGAGTTCGATCACGAGTCACTTGAGGCGATTGCCGATTTGGCGATTGAACGCAACACAGGTGCTCGTGGCCTTCGAGCCATCATGGAGGAAATTCTCGCCCCAGTGATGTTCGAGCTACCGGGTAGCTCAATCACCGGCGTCGTCAAAGTCACCGAAGAGGTGGTGCGCCAAGGCGCAACCCCAGTGGTCGTTCCTTTCAACAAGTTGAGCGAAAAGTCGGCTTAGTTTGAAACTCGGCGACATTAAGGCTCCGCTACTTGCCGGAACGGTCGCCTCGGTCACCGGCACCGCTGCTTCTATTGGTGTGGTGCTATCGGCTCTGAAGGCTCTTGGAGCCAGCGACTCACAAACGGCAACCGCAATCTTTGTAATGCTGATTTTGTACGGTGTGCTTTCAATCGTTCTTTCATGGCGAATCAAAATGCCTATTTCTATCGTGTGGAGTACGCCGGGAGCCGCTCTCTTGGTGGCATCGGGAACCCTAGGGATAGGTTTCTCGAATGCGGTAGGTGCTTTCTTGGTAACCGGCGCGCTGCTGGCAATAACCGGCCTGTGGCCTGTCCTGGGTCGCTTGGTATCAAGTATTCCTAAACCGATCGCGTCGGCGATGTTGGCCGGAGTAATTTTTCCGTTCTGCATTGCGCCATTCCAGTCGTTGGCCGATTACGCCACCGCCATCGTGCCTGCGTTAGTCATTTGGCTGGTGCTGTATCGATTCGCTACGGTTTGGGCGGCCCCCGCTGCAATCGCCACGGCCTTCGTTTTGATCTCGTTGCAGCTCAACGTCGCACTGCCGGCTTCGAGCTTGTTGCCGACCTTCGCGCCGATAACGCCGACGTTTAGTTGGCTTGCGGTAATCGGAGTGGCAATACCGCTCTATCTGGTAACTATGGCCAGCCAGAACATACCGGGTTTCGCCATCATGAAGTCGTTTGGGTTTGAGGTGCCAGCGAGGCCAGCGCTAATTTCTACCGGGCTAGCCACCATGGTTGGTTCGTTCTTTGGCGGATTCGCTCTCAACCTGGCTGCCATTACGGCTGCGCTCAACGCCAATGAGCATGCCCACAAAAATCCGAGCCGCAGATGGCTGGCTTCTGTGTTTGGGGGAGTGCTCTACATTTTGCTAGCTTTTGCGGTGGCACCCATCGTGGCCTACGTACTTGCGGTTCCCCGAGTGCTCATTCTCGCCTTAGCTGGTATTGCATTATTCGGTACCATTCTCAATGCAATCAGTAGTGCCGTTGAAGACGTTGAGCTAAGGCTGCCAGCCATCATTACCTTTTTAGTTGGCGCGTCGGGCCTGGCCATTTTTGGAATTGGTCCGGGCTTCTGGGCTCTAACCGCTGGTGTAGTCGTGTGGCTTTCGCTGCGCAAACGCTCTAAAAACGCTTAGAGCGCCAAACACCAGGATGGTCCTAGTTCAGACCTCTACGGTTCAACAGCGGCTCAATTGAGGCATCCTGGCCACGGAAGTTGCGGAACAACTGCATGGCATCTTCACAGCCACCTCGCGAAAGCAACTGCTTTCTAAAGTGATCGCCGTTTGCGCGAGTTAGGCCACCGTTGTTCTTAAACCACTCCACGGTTTCGGCGTCGAGCACCTCCGACCAAATGTAACCGTAGTAACCAGCCGAGTATCCGCCAGCAAAAATGTGGCTGAAGTAGGTGGTGCGATAACGAGTAGGCACCGGGGCAAAGTTCAAACCGTATGCCTCGATGGCCTGCTCTTCGAAATCGAAGACGTTCGCAACTGTGTGGCCGGCCTCGATCTCGTGCCAGGCCAGGTCGAGAATCGCGGCAGCAAGATAAGACGTAGTTGCGTGGCCCTGGTTGAAGGTGTCGGTTGCCTTTAGGTTTTCGATCCACTCCTGCGGCAGAGGCTCGCCTGTCTGGAAGTGACGAGCGTAGTTAGCGACAACCTCTGGCCAGAGCATCCACATCTCGTTTACCTGCGAAGGAAATTCCACGAAGTCGCGCGGCGTCGATGTTCCGGAGAATCGCGGATAGTTGACGTCAGAAAGCATGCCGTGAAGCGCGTGACCAAACTCGTGAAAGAGGGTGTTGGTCTCATCGAAGGTCAGAAGTGTTGGCTCTCCGGCGGGTGGCTTCGGAATGTTGAGGTTGTTCACCACAACCGGCTTCTGCCCCAGAAGATGCGATTGGTCGACCAGGTTGTTCATCCAAGCGCCGCCCCGCTTCGATTCACGGGCATAGGCGTCGAACACAAACAGAGCTAGTTCGGTGCCGTCTTCGTTGTGAACCTCGAAGATGCGAGCATCCTTGTGATAGGCCACAAGGTCGTTGCGTTCACTGAAAGTGATGCCAAACAGCTTCGTGGCCGCAAAGAATATTCCGTCTTTCAAAACGCGTTCCAGCTCAAAGTAGGGTTTGAACTTCTCAGTATCGACGTTGTATTTTGCGAGGCGAACGCGTTCGGTGTAGAGATCCCAGTCCCATGAGGCAACCTCAAAGTCGCCGTGCTCGTCGTCGATGGCGGCTTGGATGTCGACCGCCTCGAGGCGTGCGTTGCGAACGGCTGCCGGGGCGATTCGGCTCAGCATGCTGTGCACGTTTTCTGGGGTTCCTGCGGTTTGTTCGCTGATTACGTATTCTGCGTGCGACTTGAAGCCCATGAGCTTTGCTCGCAAAGCTCGAGTGTGTACAAACTCTTTGACGATTGCGGTTACATCGTTTTCGTTACCACGACCACCCTTGCTCATGGAGTTCTTCATGATGCGCTCACGAAGTGCACGGTTGGTGAGCGACGAAAGCAGCGGGTGCCCGGTGTAGTTCACCATTGGAATTACCCACTTGCCAAGTAGCCCGCGGCTCTCAGCAGCGGCTTTCAGTGGAGCTATCTGGCTTTCGCTTAGGCCGCCGAGCTCTTCGATGGAGTCGACAACGATGGCGAGGTCGTTCACATCGTTGTGTTGGTTCTGGTCAAACTGGGTTTGCAAAATCGAAAGTCGCTCGTTGTAACCCTTGAGGGTTTCGCGCTGGTCGGCGTCGAGGTGTGCACCTGCGTGAATGAAGTCGCGACGGTAGCGCTCGAGTAGCCAAGCTGATTCTGCGTCTAGAAGCAGTAGGTCTTTTTCGGCATAAAGAGCTTCGATACGCGCAAACAACTGCGGGTTTAGGTTGATAGCGTCTTGGTGAGCGGCAAGTTTCGGGGCAATTTCCGCTTCGATGGCGTCTAGCTCATCTGAGGTGTCGCTCGAAGATTTGTTGTAGAAAACTATGAGCATACGGCCAAGTAGAGCGCCGGCTCTTTCCATGGCCACAATCGTGTTTTCAAAGGTTACGGCTGGCTGCGCGATGATCGCATCGATCTCGGCAAGATGATCGGAGCATCCGGCGTAAAACGCTGGCAGATAGTGCTCGATCTTGATCTCTGCAAATGGCGGCAGTTCATAAGCCAAGGTTGAGCGATGTGCAAATGGGTTCTCGTCGTTGAAAGTCATGCGATTTAGCCTATGGCTTCGCAAAGGTGCAGCAAAACCGATGCTTGTTACTGACTCTGTTCTTCGGCGAAGACGATGTCTGTCATTTCTAGCTCAGACCCCTCTTCGAATTCGATCTGCCAGATTCGGCCGACAGCTCGCAAGTCGCCAGCGAGAAGCCGCAACGAAGCCAGTTGTGCGGCCGGCGCCCTCAGAACCGCGGTTTGCACCTCACTGCGCATCGAAACCTTGGCGTCTGACTTAGCTTTGCGAACTCCGCCAACGGCCACCGAAGCTAGCGAAAGTAGCGACGCGTTGGCTGCGTCTAGTCCGTCGGTTAAGTCGGATGCCTTCGGCCAAGCCGCACGGTGAATAGAACCATCATCGGTTTGCCACCAAGACCAAACCTCTTCTGTTGCATAAGGCAGGAACGGAGCAAACAGGCGCAGCATCACGTGCAACGCCTTGCGAAGAGCGATGGCAGCCGATGCCTGCTGGTCTTCGGTAACACCGCCCTGGCCGTACGCGCGCTCTTTGACGAGCTCGAGGTAATCGTCGGTGAACTTCCAGAAGAAGCCCTCGGCGAGTTCAAGCGCTTTAGTGTGGTCGTAGTTTTCGAATGCTGTGGTTGCGTCTCGCACAACATCAGCCAAGGTCAGCAGCATCGACTGGTCAAGCGGCTCGGTTACGGCGGTGTAGCCGGTCGGAACTTCAAAAGACAGGGCAAACTTAGCGGCATTAAGAATCTTGAT
Organism: Microbacteriaceae bacterium; assembly: GCA_024642605.1. Next base: position 3,456 of record JAHEAT010000049.1, on the reverse strand, counting down.
TGCTAGGCGACGCCCAACCTTCATTTGGCCTTCGTCGAAAGCCGCATCGGTGCCTAGGCGAGCGGCGGCCGCCCAGTAGCGAACGGCGTCTGCGCCGTGATTGTCAATGGGCTCGGCAGGAACCACAACGTTGCCCTTGGATTTGGACATCTTTTTGCGGTCTGGGTCGAGAATCCAGCCCGAGATGGCTGCGTTCGACCATGGAAGCTGATCGCTTTCTTGGTGCGAGCGAAGCAACGTCGAGAACAGCCAGGTGCGAATAATGTCTTGGCCCTGTGGTCTCAGATCAAACGGAAAAACTTTAGAGTACTTCTCTGGGTCTTCGATCCATCCGCCAGCCAACTGCGGCGTAAGCGAGGAGGTTGCCCAGGTATCCATGATGTCTACTTCACCAACGAAACCACCTGCGGTACCGCGCTGCGACTCAGTAAAGCCCGCAGGCACATCGCTCGATGGGTCGATTGGTAAAGATTCGACTGCCGGAACCAGTGGGGATTCAAACATTGGCTCGCCATTGGCATCTAGCTGATACCAAACCGGGATCGGCACACCAAAGAAGCGCTGGCGTGAAATGAGCCAGTCACCGGTAAGCCCATTTACCCAGTTTTCGTATCTCACGCGCATGAAGTCTGGGTGGAAGGCCAACTTCTTGCCCTTGGCAATTAGAGCCTCGCGCATGTCCGCGTCGCGGCCTCCATTGCGGATGTACCACTGACGGGTTGAAACAATTTCTAGAGGCTTATCGCCCTTTTCGAAGAACTTCACCGGGTGTGTAATCGGTCGTGCTTCGCCGATCATGTCGCCAGACTCCTGAAGCATTTCAACAATTCTCGCCTTGGCAGAGAACACGGTCTTGCCGGCAATCTCAGCGAAATTTGCCAAACCCCGCTCAGTTTCGATGCCTTCTGGGGCTTCTTCTTGGATGCGGCCGTCGAAGCCGATGATGGCTCGGTTCGGCAGGTCGAGTTCGCGCCACCAGATGACGTCGGTAACGTCGCCGAAGGTACAGATCATTGCGATACCCGAACCCTTGTCGATTTGAGCAAGGCGGTGGGCAACAACTGGAACTTCAACCTCGAACAGTGGCGTGCGAACTGTTTTGCCGATCAGTGCTTTGTAGCGGTCGTCGTCTGGGTGAGCCACCAAGGCAACACAAGCGGCCAAAAGTTCTGGGCGAGTGGTTTCGATAAAGACTTTGCCTTCTGGGCCGTCAAATCCAAGTCGGTGGTAGGAGCCTGGCTGGTCGCGGTCTTCGAGTTCTGCTTGAGCAACTGCCGTGCGAAAGGTGACATCCCAGAGAGTTGGAGCCATCGACTGGTAGGCCTCGCCGCGAGCCAAGTTGTTGAGAAAAGCCTTTTGAGACACCGCAACCGCGGCCGGTGAAATAGTTTGGTAGGTCTGTGCCCAGTCAACCGAGAGTCCGAGGCGACGCCAAAGTGCTTCGAACTGCTTTTCGTCTTCTTGGGTTAAGCGTTCGCACAGTTCGATGAAGTTCTTGCGACCGATTGGAATCTGGTCGGCTGCTTTCGAAGACTTGTTGTCGCCCCCTTCGAACGGTGGCGTGAAGTTTTCTACGTAAGGAAGGCTCGGGTCGCAGCGAACACCGAAGAAGTTCTGCACGCGACGCTCGGTAGGTAGGCCGTTGTCATCCCAGCCCATCGGATAGTAGACCTCGTAGCCACTCATACGCCTGTAGCGAGCGACGACATCGGTGTGCGTGTAGCTAAAGACGTGCCCGACGTGAAGTGAGCCCGAAACGGTTGGGGGAGGAGTGTCGATCGAATAGATCTGCTCGCGTGTAGCGGCGCGATTGAAGCGGTAAACGCCGGCTTCATCCCAGGCAATAGACCACTTGTCTTCTAGCCCTTCGACGCTCGCTTTTTCGGGCGGATTGGCTGGCGCCAGGAAAGGCAGTTCGAACGAAGCAGTACTCACGCTTGATGTCTCCAAAATAGGGGTTTGTATAAGGTTAACATTGAGTGTTGTAACACTTCACGAAAGCAAGCATGTACCCCAAAAACAACAATGGTTCTAAGCCCGCGAGCGAGGGTGTAAACCCGAGCCCAAGTTTCCCGGCTGTCGAACGTGACATTTTGGGCTACTGGGAGCAAGACGGCACCTTTCTAGAGTCAATCGCTCAGCGCAAAGACGCCGAAGAGTTTGTCTTCTACGACGGCCCTCCCTTTGCTAACGGACTGCCTCACTACGGTCACCTACTTACCGGCTACGCCAAAGACATGGTTCCTCGTTTCAAAACAATGCAGGGATACCGCGTCGACCGCCGTTTCGGCTGGGACACTCACGGACTACCGGCCGAGGTCGAGGCCGAACGCCAGCTTGGAATCTCGGGTCGTCTAGAGATAGAGAAGTACGGCATCGACAAGTTCAACGCCACTTGCAAGACTTCGGTGCTGAAGTACACGGAAGAATGGCGCTCGTACGTAACGCGACAAGCTCGCTGGGTCGACTTTGACAACGATTACAAGACTCTCGACGCCACCTACACCGAGAGCGTGCTCTGGGCGTTCAAGCAGCTTCACAACAAGGGTCTTATTTACGAAGGCTTCAAGGTGTTGGCATACTGCTGGCGCTGTGAGACTCCGCTGTCGAACCACGAACTTCGCATGGACGACGAGGTTTACCGTAACCGCCAAGACCAACTGTTACCGTGACTTTTCCGGTGCTTGATGGCCAAGGCTTCGATGACGTCAAACTTCTAGCCTGGACCACAAAACCGTGGACTCTGCCTACCAACTTCGCTTTGGCAGTAGGCCCAGAAATCGAATACGCCGTGGTCAACGGTTACTTGTTGGCTAAGTCGCTGGTTGGCGCGCACATCAAAGAGCTCGGCTTCGAAACCGCAGATGATGCTCTCGCTGCGGTAACTCGCACTCTCAAGGGTTCCGAACTCAAGGGCCTTCGCTACGAACCGATCTTCGATTTCTACCGCGACGAAACCAAGTTTGAGGTTGCCAATGCCTGGCAAGTTTTGGTTGACGACTACGTCGGATCAGACGATGGAACCGGCATCGTTCACCAGGCTCCTGCCTACGGTGAAGACGACCAGCGAGTCTGTGAGGCCGCGGGTATCCCGGTTTACATTTCTGTCAACGAACGCGGTGAGTTCAACAGCATCATCGACGAATTCGAAGGCCAGCACGTTTTCGATGCCAACAAGAACATCATCGCCTCACTCAAAGCAAGCGGTCGTCTCTTCAAGCAGGCATCGTACGACCACCCTTACCCGCACTGCTACCGCTGCAAGAACCCGCTGATCTACAAGGCTGTTTCTTCGTGGTTCGTTCAGACCACGGCTCTTCGCGACCGCATGCTCGAACTCAATCAGCAGATTGACTGGACACCGGATCACACCAAAGAGGGTTCGTTCGGCAAGTGGCTAGAAAATGTTCGCGACTGGGCGATCAGCCGCAACCGATTCTGGGGTGCGCCGATTCC
>JAHEAT010000040.1 GCA_024642605.1 Microbacteriaceae bacterium | reverse complement strand
TTCACCTCGGCAACTATCTTGGTGCGCTGGTGAATTGGGCAAAGATGCAGGATGACTTCAACGCCTATTACTGCGTGGTCGACCTACACGCCATCACCGTGCCGCAAGAACCGGCAGCTCTGCGCCAGAACACCCGCATCACCGCCGCGCAATACCTTGCCGCCGGTATCGATGAGAATAAGTCGGCACTGTTCGTTCAGAGCCACGTGCCAGCCCACGCCCAGCTTGCCTGGGTGCTCAACTGCATCACCGGCATGGGCGAGGCCGGTCGCATGACCCAGTTCAAAGACAAGACTCAAAAAGGCGGCAGCGAAAGCGCTTCGGTGGGTCTCTTCACCTACCCGATTCTGCAGGCAGCCGACATCCTCTTATATCAGCCAAAGGCGGTGCCGGTTGGTGAAGACCAGCGCCAGCACCTCGAGCTAACCCGCGACCTGGCGATGCGCTTCAACAGCCGTTTTGGTGAAACTTTTGTGATTCCCGAGGCCGTCATTCTCAAAGAGACTGCCAAGATTTATGACCTGCAAAACCCTGAGGCCAAAATGTCGAAGTCGGCTGCCGAACCTAAGGGCCTAATCAATATCATGGATGACTCGGCAGCGGTCGTGAAAAAGATCAAGTCTGCCGTCACCGACACCGACGGAGTTATTCGCTTCGACCGCGAGAACAAGCCTGGCGTTTCAAACCTGCTCGGCATTCACAGCGCCATCTCGGGCGAGAGCATTGCTTCGCTCGAAGCCCGCTTCGAGGGTGCTGGTTATGGCGCGCTCAAGGGTGAGGTGGCGGATGTTGTGGTTGGGGCAATCGAACCGATTCGTAACCGCACCGAAGACCTATTGAGTGACCCGGCCGAGCTTGACCGCCTGCTGGCCAAGGGTGCCGCACGTGCATCCGAGCAGGCCGAGGCAACTCTCGCACTGGTTTATGACCGCATTGGGTTCGTCAAGGCCTAGAACAACCTCGGGTTCGTCGGCGCATCGAGATTCGATGTAATTTTTAGGCGGGGGTTAAAAAGGTTGTCTACCTGGACTTTGGCCTCAAGCCTGGAGTGAAATTTGGCGTCCAACTTGCCGTAAACAACTATCGCACTTGGTTCGAGCCGTTCGACCATGGCCTCTACACCGTGCTGGAAGATTGCTCTTTTGCTCCGATCTCGGTAAGCACCCAACGCCCCGAAGGCTATGACGCTTCCACGAGGTATGCCAACTCCAACGAACTCATAGTCTGTGCGATCTGCCCATCGAATAGAAGGTATTACTTGCAAGCCATGCGCCTGCCATGTAGCTCCAATTGCCCGCGAATAAACAGTGTTTTTAACTCTCTGCCACGGAGCCATGCTGTCGCTCAAGCTGATGTCTGGAGTAAATACGCATTTGTATTTCGCGAATCGACTCACCCATCGAAGTGGGTCAGCAACAACAGACATGAACTTTCTATCATCACAATAGAAATGCAATCCAACATCAAGACCCTCAAACCCCGCTAAGTCGGTATCGAAAGGCCAAACAACCTTAGGAATAGACTCGATAGAAGCCGCAGAAAGAACAGGTATCTTCTGCGGCCCTTCAACGGGGAAATGGGTTTCATACCCGTTAGTAAGACCACCGAGGATGTCATGAAGACAGACTTGGCGCCCATTCTTTCCCTCATACCAACTTTCAAGCATCGGGCAAACTCAGGTGAATGAGTTCCTCCTGAACCTGGTACGCAGTTTCCAAGTCAATCTCGAAATAGTTGGATGTTTGTGGGACCTTGTCCATGTCGAACCCGTCCATTTCAGTAACCGCTAAGGCTTCGTCATGTTCTCCTAGTTTGCTTATGCAAAATTGAGCTGAGCCAAAATCAAGAACTACAGCTCTCGATGTTGCAATGCTCCATGAGGCGACGCCATGCTTTAGTTCAGTGATCACGCGTCGCAATATATAGACCGCTTGGATCACATCGCCGGCATGCTGGAAGTAAACATGGCCACGCGATTGGAGATTGGAGATTTCATTGTGAGTCGGAGCTGAAACTTTGATCTTTGAGTAATTCTCGACGTAGCCTTCAATCTCCGATTCGACGACGTCGCCTTCAAAAATTAAGTCACCTTTACTTGTTGAGATGACCAACTGACTAGCCATCAAAAATTCAGGTAAGTTTTTTCCACCAAGAAAGCGAAATTTACTTCCAATTAGCGCAGCAAGGTGCCGCCTCTCAATGTCAGAAAATTCTGTAGAGATGTGGGGCTCAATCATTTTGACTCCTTAGCAATGAAGTGTATTTTGTAGGATGACCCTTTTGGGCCTTTGATGCTTATCTCCACCACAGGACTTCCATCTGATGATGAGACAGGACGGTGAATGACACGAGAACCATCTGGAAAAAGCGTAAGGCGGCCTTTCCCATTGGGGAGTTGGGATTCTGTGCCACCCTTTTTCAGAGCCGAATACATGTTCTCCGCCGTCTTTGCCGGGTTTTCTGTGGCGATCACCCGCGCCTTGTTTCGACCTTTCGTTCCCAACCTCCCCTGGCTATCCGTTGGAAACTTATTGGACAGATTCTCCAAGTTTTGGCTCAAAGTGCCGGGTGAAGAGTATCCTCCACCGCTCGCATGACCCATAACGAACTCCCTTATTCGAACAATTTTTCGATTATCACAAATCTATAACTATTTGTTCAAAATTGAGGCAGGAATCGCCCGATTCTGGTAAGTGCAAATTAAGCCTTAGGCGAACTTAAATCAACTCTCAACAACGACCTCGGTGATTGTTTGGTCGGGAATAACTTGCCCCTATATCGCTGTTTTCTGCCATGATAGACAAGCATTACAAGTTCTTCGGGGTCAGTGAAAATCTGAGCCGGCGGTTAAAGTCCGCGACCCGACTAGCTGCTCGCAAGAGCAACGGCAATCAAGACAACTTGAAAACCGGGTTAGGCGGTTGAGCTGGTGAAATTCCAGCACCGACGGTTAAAGTCCGGATGGGAGAAGAACGAGGGTTTGGCGTTTCGCTTTTTTTGCGATTTCGCTAGACCCTAGGCTTTGCGCTTTGCGCGGACCTTCTCTCGCCAACCCCGAAGACACAAAGATACTTCGAGAGGTTTGGCCCATGAGTCACGAGATCTATGAGAGCGCGATGCGTCGCGCACTCGAACTCGCGCTTCTCGGCCCAGCTTGGGGCGTGAACCCACAAGTCGGTTGCGTGATTCTGAACGCCGACGGCCAGATCATCGCAGAGGGCTGGCACAAGGGTGCCGGCACTCCCCACGCCGAAGTAGATGCTCTGAGCAAACTTGACCATGTGCGTGCAGAGTCCACCGCCGTGGTAACCCTAGAACCCTGCAACCACACCGGTCGCACCGGCCCTTGCGCACAGGCCCTGATTGCCGCTGGCGTTAGCCGCGTGGTTTATGCCGTGAGCGACCCCGGTGCCACCTCGGGCGGCGGCGCGCAAACCTTGCAAGCTGCTGGCATCGAAACCATCGCCCACGTGCTTGAGAGCGAAGCATCCGAGCAAAATCGCGTTTGGCTCACCGCAAACCGGCTGCAACGCCCCTATGTAACGCTCAAGTGGGCGTCTAGCATCGACGGGCGCGCGGCCGCCAACGACGGCACCAGCAAGTGGATCAGCGGCGAAGAATCGCGGGCCGATTGCCACAAGATGCGCAGCGAAGTTGACGCGATACTGGTCGGCACCGGCACCGTGCTTGCCGACGACCCAGAACTTACTGCACGCCAACCTGATGGCGAGCTCTATGAGCACCAGCCGCTGCGCGTGGTGGTGGGTAACCGTGAAATCCCCACGGATGCGCGAGTGCTCAACGACCGCGCCGAGACCGTGCACCTGCGCACGCACTCGATTCACGGAATTCTCGCAGCACTCTGGCAAGAGGGCATCAAGCACGTGCTAATCGAAGGCGGCCCGATGGTCGCATCGCAGTTTGTGCGCCTCGGACTAGCAGACCAATTCATCTTTTATCTGGCCCCAATGCTGCTCGGCGGAAGCCGAACGGCGATTCGCGAGCTTGGCATCGAGAGCATGACCGAGGCGAAACACCTCAAGTTTGTCGAAGTGAAGCAACTGGGCGAAGACATTTTTGTGAGAGCAATCGAGGAGAGAGCCTAATGTTCACCGGAATCATCGAAGAGCTTGGTCGGGTCGTGGCCATCGAAGAGCAGCCAGACGCCAAGCGCATCACCTTTGAAGGGGCGCTTGTAACCTCGGATGTCTCTCGCGGCGACTCAATCGCCGTTTGCGGTGCCTGCCTTACCGCCGTCGAAATAGAAAGCGGAACGTTCACCGCAGACGTTATGAACGAAACCCTGCGACTGACCAACCTAGGCCACCTAAAAGTTGGCGACCCGGTCAATCTAGAACGCGCGATGAACGCCGCAACTCGTTTCGGCGGGCACATGGTGCTTGGCCACGTGGATGGTGTGGGCACAGTGGTGAGCCGCGAGCCGAGCGAAAACTGGGAGTGGGTGCGCGTGAGCATCCCTGCCGAACTGAGCAAATACGTGGTGCTCAAAGGTTCGATCACCATCGATGGCATTTCATTGACAGTGAACGAAGTTGATGGCAACGTGCTGGGGTTCAGCCTGATTCCCGAGACTCTGAGGCTCACCACTCTTGGAACCAAACAACCCGACGACAAAGTCAACATCGAAGTTGACGTAATGGCCAAACACATCGAGCGCTTGCTCGAAGCGAGGAACAACTAATGGCACTTTCAACCATCGACCAGGCACTCGATGCCCTGCGTGCCGGCAAACCGATTTTGGTTGCCGATGACGAGAACCGCGAAAACGAGGGCGACGCCGTAATAGCCGCACAGTTTGCCACCGAAGAGTGGATGGCCTGGATTGTGCGCAACACCACGGGCTTTTTGTGTGTGCCAATGGAAGAATCGCGAGCCAATGAGCTTGAGTTGCCGCTGATGACCGTGAACAACCAGGATCCACACAACACCAACTACACGGTTAGCGTTGACGCGGCAAACCGCTACAGCACAGGCGTTAGCGCGGCCGACCGAGCAAACACCGCTCGCGTGCTCGCATCTGGCGAGGCTACCCCCGAATCGCTGCTGCGCCCGGGTCACATGATTCCACTTCGCGCTCACCCGCACGGCCTACATGGGCGACGCGGCCACACCGAAGCTACAGTCGACCTGCTGAAGCTTGCCGGGCTCACCCCGGTTGGCGTAATTGGCGAGATGGTGTCTTCTGACGGCTCCATGATGCGTCTGCCAGAGCTAATCGAACTTGGTAAAAGCGAAGACCTGCCGGTGATTACCGTTGAGCAGGTAACCAACTACCTGGTTGAAAATGGCATCACCCACGAGAACAACCCGAACAACCGCATCCGCTTTGAAGCAGAAGCCAACGTGCCAACCAAGCACGGAGCGTTTCGTTTGCGCGGCTACTACGACATCAAAACTACTGCCGACCACGTTGCCATCATTTCGGGCAACCCAACCGGTGACGACGTCTTGGTGCGCATGCACAGCGAGTGCATCACCGGCGAGGCCTTCGGTTCGCTCAAGTGTGAGTGTGGCCCTCAGCTAGATTTTGCCCTGGATGCCATTGCCAAAGACCCCCGCGGAGGCGTGGTTGTGTATTTGCGTGGGCAGGAAGGTCGCGGAATCGGCCTACTCAACAAGCTCAAGGCTTATGCGCTGCAGGAGCAGGGGCTCGACACCGTCGAAGCTAACCTCGCTCTCGGCCTTCCTAGCGAAGCTCGAGAATACGGCGCAGCTGTGGCCATTTTGCGTGATCTCGGCGTGAAGTCGGTTCGCCTCATGACCAACAACCCTGCAAAAAGCGGGTTCCTCATCGAGGCAGGCATCCCCGTGAATTCTTATGTGCCTGTAATCGTTGGTCAAGCCGCAGAGAACGCCGGTTACCTAGAAACCAAGCGCGAAAAAATGGGTCACCTAATTCCTGAAAGCGAGAAAAATTAATGAGCGGCGCAGGAGCACCAAAACTGAAAATCGATGCCAGCGGCCTTGCAGTCACTGTGATTGTCACGTCTTGGCACACGCAAATCACCGATGGCCTCCTGGCCGGAGCCGAACGCGCTCTCAAAGCTGCCGGTAACGACGTCTACTCGGTGGTTCGGGTTCCCGGCGCATTCGAACTTCCTCTGGCGGCCCAGTATGCGATCGAGGATGGTGCCGAAGTGGTTGTTGCACTGGGCGTGGTGATTCGCGGAGGTACCCCGCACTTTGACTACGTCTGCCAAGCGGTAACCGATGGTCTCACGAGGGTGCAGCTCGATTACGGGGTGCCGATCGGTTTTGGTGTTTTAACCGTGGATGACGAACAGCAAGCGCTTGACCGTTGCGGTCTGCCTGGGTCAAAAGAGGATAAAGGTGCAGAGGCCGTAGAGGCCGCTGTGGTGATGGCTAAACTAAAACCGTAACGAGGCGGGTTTAGATAACGTGCCCAAAAATTAACGGAAAGTTCTGCGATGAAAATCTTCAACGACGTATTACTCGTGCTTCACCTAGTTGGTGTTGGTGCGCTTCTCAGCGGCTTCTTCTACCAGCTCAAAGACTGGGGCAAAGGCATGAAGGTCAACGCCGGAATCATCCACGGTGCTTGGTTGCAACTGATTACCGGTTTTGGCATGGCCGGCCTTATTCCAGCCATCGGTGAAGAGTCGATCAACGGCGTGGTACTCGGCGCAAAGTCGGTAGTGATTACCGCGATCTTCTTCATCGCTTACAGCTTCAACAAAAAGGATGTCACACCAAAGTGGGTTGTTCCTGCAATCGCTGGGCTCACCACTCTGAACATCGTTCTCGCGGTGTTTGGCCCAATTGTCAACTAGTTCTTGAGTCAAAAGTAAAACCCCGAGCCAAAAGGTTCGGGGTTTTACTTTTGCTAGAACAACTACTTCAAGAACAGAGCGCGCAGGCGCTTGGTTGTAAAAAGCAGGCCGAGCACGATCATCACAACGAAGTAGAGTGCGTGCCACAGCAAGCTCAGATCTACGTTTCCGAGCGTGCATCCGCGCACTAAAGCGATGGCTTGGTAGAGCGGTAAAGCCTCGATGATGGCGCGAATCCAGTCGGGGTACACGCTCAGTGGGTAGAAAGTGCCCGAGAACAAGAACATCGGCAACATAAAGAAGTTGACGTAATCCATCTGGTGAAAATTCTTCAAATAAGAAGTAACACCCATTCCCACCGAGGCGAAACCGAAAGCGATGAGAACCGCAGCCGGAATGGCAAGCAATCCCCATGCCGATGGAATCAAACCCATCGACCCAACAACGATCATGAATCCGCAGGCATATACGAACCCACGAATCAACGCCCAGCCAATCTCGCCGAGTGCGACATCCAGCGGGCCAAGCGAAGTCGAGAGCATGGCTTGGTAGATTTTGCCGAAATGCATTTTGAAGAACACATTCCAAGTGCTGTCGTAGATTGCGCCGTTCATCGCACTGGTTGCGAGCAGAGCGGGCGCGATGTAAACGGCGTAGCTCACCGGGTTTCCGCTGCCATCGGTGACGTCTCCGATGATTCGACCCAAACCAACTCCGAACGCGAGCAAATAGAACACCGGCTCGACAAAACCGCTGAGCACCACCAGCCAGGTGCTCGACTTCAGGGCGTAGACGTTTCGCATAATAACCGCGCTGCCGCGCCCCGAGTAAAGCGCCGAACCGAGTTTGCCTCGTCGCCGCTCGGCAATGGCGATGGCCGAGTCTACGGTTGCGTTAATCAAACTCATGCGCTCAACCTCTTTTTAAACTGCGGGTATGCGGTGAGCAAACCCAAAGCGCCTAATGCAAGTGGCACGGCAACGTGCACAAGCATTAGCCAAAGTGGAACTTCTGCGCCGTAACTCAGTGCGCGACCCAGGTCGGTGGCGTGCCAAACCGGCGATACCCAACCAATCCACTGCAGGTAAATCGGCAGAGTGGTCAACGGAAAGTAGGTTCCAGAAAACATAAACATCGGGGTCAAAATGAATCGGCCGAAAATGGCAAAAAATCCGTCATCATCTTTGATCAGCACGGTCACCGATAGCATCACGGCGGCGAAGCCGAACCCTGCTAGCGAACTTACAACGGTAAGAACCGGGATGCTCGCCAGCGGAAGCGCACCGAAGAGCACGAGTATGAATTCGTAGAGAGAAACCTGAATCACGCATCGAGCCATCGCCGCCCACATGATTCCGTCAACGATTTGGCGACTCGTGATGGCAGTTGCGTTGATTGAGAAGAAGGTCTTGTTCCACTCAAAGCCTTCGATGGTCGGAAAAGTTACTTCGTCCATCGCGCCTTGAATGGCGGCGGTTGCCAGTAGAGCTGGCGCTAGAAAGGTTAGGTAAGGAATGCCGTCGAGACCGGTGCCGCCCGTGCCTTTGTCGACCAGCGCACCTATGCCGATACCAATCGAAAGTAAGTAGAGCACGGGGTTGCCGAGGCCGAAGGCGATGATGGCATCCCACCATTTGAGCATTCCGCGAATGCGGAACTCGGCCACGTAGAAGGCACCCCAGCGCATCGGTTTGGCTGGGTTTACCAAAACCCTAGACCCCTGCCAGGTGGTTTGAACGCTACCCATTTAGTCGACCAGCGTTCTACCGGTTAGGCGCAAGAAAACATCTTCGAGGCTCGAACGGCGAACCAGCGTGGTTACAGGATGCAACCCCTTGGCCAGAATGCTTTCGAGTGCGCCTTCGCCGTTTTCGGTATAAACCAGGATGCGGTCAGGCAGAATCTCGAGGCGTTCGCCCACCCCTTCGATCTGTTTGGCGATTTCTTTATTGTTTTCACTGCCGAAGCGCACCTCGAGCACCTCTTTGCTCGAGTACTCCTTGATTAGAGCGGCGGGGCTGCCCTCTGCCATGATCTTGCCCTTGTCCATCACCACGAGGCGGTCGCAAAGTTGCTCCGCTTCATCCATGTAGTGAGTGGTGATAACCAGAGTGACGCCTTTTTCTTTTAGGCGAAATAGGCGGTCCCAGAGAATGTGGCGAGCTTGCGGATCTAGACCAGTGGTGGGTTCGTCGAGCATGAGAATTTCTGGTTCGTTCACCAAACCGCGGGCAATCGTGAGGCGGCGCTTCATGCCGCCAGAAAGGTCGTCGGTTTTTGAGTTGCGCTTCTCTTCGAGTTGGGCAAACTCGAGAAGTTCGGTCACCTTATTGTCGAGCCACGCGCCTTTTAGGCCAAAGAACCGACCGTAAGCCTTGAGGTTTTCCCAAACCTTCATTTCTCGGTCGAGGTTATCTTGCTGCGGAACAACACCGAGGTGGGCGCGAATCTCAGGGCCGTGCTGGTTGGGGTCTTTATCTAGAATTCGAAGTTCGCCGCCGGTGCGCTGGCTGGTTGACGCGATCATTTTCATGGTCGTTGACTTGCCTGCACCGTTCGGGCCTAGTAGGCCAAAAGATTCGCCCCGCTTAACCTCGAAGTCGATGCCGTCGACGGCAACAAAGTCACCGTATTTCTTGGTCAAACCCTTGGCCACGATCATCAATTCTGGGGTGGCAGCTTGGCTGGTGCGAGCGTCAGAGGTTGGCACTGGAACATCCTTGTTGGTTTCTAGAAAACTAGCCTTGCGAGCCCAATATGGGCAGCGTTTTAGACTAACCGACCGAGGCCACGATTTCATGCCAAGAAACCACTGATATTCTGAACTAATGACTTCGCTCACCCACCGCCGCAAAGGCAATACGCGCGTGACCGGAAAAGAGCAGTACTACACACCTCGTTCGCTAGCGAGCGAGCTGGTCGCCGAGGTGGCTTCCCTGGTGCCCGATTTCTCGAAACGCACCGTGGTTGAGCCAGCCGGGGGTACCGGGTCTTTCGTTGAAGCTGCGGAGTTGGCTGGCGCTGCACGAGTTTTTAGCGTCGACATCGAACCAAAGCACGCGCGGGTGGCATTGGGCGACTACCTCGAAATTGAGTTGCCTCAGCACAATGCTGTGACCATTTCAAACCCGCCGTTTGGCCGAAATAATTCTCTGAGCATCCCGTTTTTTAACCGCGCCGCCGATCACAGCGAATACATAGCTTTTATCGTGCCGCGTTCGTGGCGCAAATGGTCGGTGATCAATCGGCTCGACCGACGGTTTCACCTCGTGAGCGACAAAGACATCAAAATCGACTACGTCGATGGCGAGGGCGCTGATCTGAGTCAGCGCAGGATTCTGGCAACCTGCTTTCAGGTTTGGCAGCAGCGCGATCAACTGCGACCGATTTACAAGGTGCTAGACCAAGGGCTGGTTCAAAAGGTCACCGCAGAACAGGCCGACGTAGCGTTGACGGTGTTTGGTTTTGGCTGCGGAACCGTGCACACCGAGTTTGCCCGCAAGGCCAACACCACTCGCATGTACCTCAGGTTGATTCATCCGCGAGCTTTGGAAGCCTTGCAAAACGTCGACTTCTCGCGGTTCTACCGAAACACCGCTTACACCGAAGCGCTTGCGCTTCCAGAAATCAACTTTCTACTAAACGAATACATTCTTGGCGAATCGTTTCTAGAAATGAGACCGCAGTAGCCTAGAACTAACCGCCCGAAAGGCAAGATACGAATGAGCATGCAACGCCCAAACACCAAGAGCGCTTCTAAACCAGAATCATCAGAGCCAGGCGCGGGTCGAGGCCGTCGCGGTTTCGGTGGCAAACCAGATTCCGGACCAAAGGCCAAGTTCAGTCAGCTGACTCCGTATCTTCTTGAGCACAAGGGCGCACTCGTCGTGGCAGTGATTTTGAGCCTCATTGGCGCGGGTGCAAGCCTCGCCCAGCCAATGGTGGTTGGCAACGTGATAACGGCCGTGCGCGCCAAGCAAGATCTGAGTGGAATCATCATTGCTCTGATAGCCATCACCTTGGCGTCGGCCATCGCGAGCGGTCTCATGTATTACGTATTGGCTAAATCTGGTGAAGGCGTGGTTCTTTCGGCCCGCCAAAAGCTAGCCCACAAACTCCTGCGGCTACCTATTGTCGAATACGACCTTCGCCGCACCGGCGACCTGGTTTCGCGCGTTGGCTCAGACACCACGTTGCTGCGCGCCGCTCTAACTCAAGGATTGGTTGACGCCGCCGGAGGAGCAATCATTTTCGTAGGTTCGGTAATCGCCATGGCAATCATCGACCCGCTGCTACTCGGGCTCACCCTGCTGATGATTTCGGTTGCCGTAGCAAGTATTGGCTTCTCGGCTCGCCGCATTCGATCCGCAACCACCAAGGCGCAGGCAAGAGT
>JAHEAT010000038.1 GCA_024642605.1 Microbacteriaceae bacterium | reverse complement strand
CCAGTTGAACACCTTTACACCGGTTGGCACTGCAATCAACATCGTGGTGAAAGCGAAGAACGGCAGCAGTACCTGTCCGGTGACATACATGTGGTGAGCCCACACTGTCATCGATAGCGCAGCAATCGCGATGGTCGCGTAAATCAGAGTCTTGTAACCAAAGATCGGCTTGCGGCTAAAGACCGGGAAGATCTCCGAAACGATACCGAAGAACGGCAGCGCAAGAATGTAAACCTCTGGGTGGCCGAAGAACCAGAACAGGTGCTGCCAGAGCATTGGCCCACCGTTTGCCGGGTCGAAGATGTGGGCGTCGAAGCGGCGGTCTGCTCCGAGGGCAAACAAAGCTGCTGCAAGTGGAGGGAAGCACATGATGACCAGAATCGAGGTCACCAGCGTGTTCCAAGTGAAGATCGGCAAACGGAACATGGTCATGCCAGGCGCGCGCATGGTCAAGATGGTGGTGATGAAGTTGACACCACCCATGATGGTTCCGAAACCGCTAAGCGCAAGGCCGAATACCCACAGGTCGCCACCGAGGCCCGGAGAGAACGTGGTGTTCGATAGAGGTGCGTAGGCGAACCAACCGAAGCTGGCAGCGCCCTGAGGGGTGAAGAAACCCGCCACTGCCACGAACGAACCGAAGAAGTAAAACCAGTAAGCAATCGCGTTCAAACGAGGGAACGCAACATCAGGGGCACCAATCTGAACTGGCATCAAGATG
Source organism: Microbacteriaceae bacterium (assembly GCA_024642605.1). The sequence goes on along the minus strand of JAHEAT010000038.1, from coordinate 10,636 downwards.
TTTGCGAACGCCGCGAACAATGGGGTTGCGAACATAAGCAGCATGATGGTGCCGTGCATGGTGAAGAGCTGGTTGTACTGCTCTTTGCTAGCGACGATCGATAGGCCCGGGGCTGCGAGCTGGGCACGGATGACCAGTGCCATAGCTCCGGCGATAACGAAGTAAATCACCGATGTGATCAGGTACAGGTAACCGATCTTCTTGTGGTCGGTGGTAGTCAGCCAATCGACGAGGATCTGACCCTTGGACTTCTTTGCTGCAGTGTTGTTAGCCATGGTTTATTCCTGTGCTCCTGGGTTGTCGCCTGGAAGGTTGCTGTTTCTCACTAGGTCGAGACCGAGCTGGCCGGTGTGCCCCTTGGCTGCTAGGTCGGCGAGATACTTGTCGTACTCTGCAGAACTGACTACGTGCACGTTGAACAGCATGAGCGAGTGAGACTCTCCGCAAAGTTCGGCACACTTACCAGCGAACCAGCCCTCTTTGGTTGGTGTGAAGTAAATGTGGTTCAGGCGACCTGGGAACATGTCTTTCTTGTACAAGAAGTCGACTACCCAAAACGAGTGAATGACGTCGCGAGAGGTGAGTTCGACCGCAACCGACTTGTTGACCGGCAACACCAGCGTTGGAATGCCTGCATCCTTGCGGGTTTTATAGGTTTCGGTGCCGGTGAACTGCGACTGAATGCCCGACTCGTAGACGTTTGCATCGACGTAGTTGAAGTCCCAAGACCACTGTTTGCCGATTACCTGGATGTTGACATCAGACTTGACCGGCTGCTCGATGGCTGCCATGTCGCGTGCGGTGAAGGCGAAGAAGCCAATCACAAGAATAAGTGGAACGATCGTAAATAGGGTTTCGATCGGGTTGTTGTAACGAATCTGGGCAGGTAGGCCCGTTTCGCCCTTGCGGCGACGGTAGACCACGATGGCCCAAATCATGAGCCCCCAAGCGATAACACCAACGGCCCACAGAATGGCCCAGGAGCCAACCCAAAGATCGGTGATGCGCTGGGTGTGGTTGGTAGCGCCCTCAGAATTCTCAGGTAGCAGGCCGAGTTCGGCTTGTTTTGCTGAACACCCGGTTAGGAATAGTGCGAGGCTGGCAAATGCTGGTGCCGCTACTCGACGAATTGCACGCTTTGAAAGCACAATCGACCCTTCAGATATCGAATCGTTACGGGTCAATCCTACGCTCGATTACCGCTAAAAGTCGGCGATTTAGCCGAATACGGCAAGGTTTATTGGCCTTAAATGCCAAACGACCCAGGATTCCGTTTGGAACCGCTGGGTCGCTTGAATAAATCGTGATTTTTAGCTGAAAGAGTCGCCGCAGGCGCACGTGCTCTGGGCGTTTGGGTTGTCGATGGTGAAACCTTGCTTTTGAATCGAATCTTCGTAATCGATCGAAGCTCCATCGAGGTAGGGAACCGACTTTAGGTTGACCACAACCTCAACACCGTCGAACTCGCGCACCGCGTCTGACTCTTCGAGAATCTCGTCGAAGTAGAGCTGGTAAATGAATCCTGAGCAACCACCGGTTTTTACGTCGATACGAAGGCGAAGGTCGTCACGGCCTTCGGCTGCAATTAGCGCGCGAACCTTCTCGCGAGCGCCTTCGCTGAGCTCTACATTGTGGGCTAGTGCATCGGTCATTTTGACTCCTTCTGACTCTTGTACAAGTTTACTTTGCTAGCGGCTATTCCCGAATCACTTACCTACTGTGATGTCGTTGGCACCGATGAGCATCAAAGCCTCGGCAACCATCGCCCGACGCAGCGTATCGAGGTGAATCGATTCGTTTGGGCTGTGAGCGCGGCTGTCGGGTTCTTCGACTCCGGTAACCAGAATCTGGGCCTCGGGGAACACTTCGGTTAGATCGGCGATGAATGGGATGCTGCCACCGATGCCAATTTCGACGCTTTCGTGCGCAAATGCTTGGCCCAGTGCATCTTTGGCTAGCTTGAAAGCCCAGCCGTTGGTGTCGGAGGCAAATGGCTTGCCCATTTCTACTTCACCAAAAACAATCTCAGCGCCCCACGGTGCATTTGTTACCAGGTGTGCTTTGAGCTTCTCTAGCGCCACCTCTGGTGAGTCGCCCGGCGCGATTCGCATGCTGATTGCAGCCCTGGCGCTTGGCAACAGGGTGTTCGAGGCGATTGCAATCGGTTTGGTGTCGATACCGATTACGGTGATCGAAGGTTGAGTCCAGATGCGCGACAGAATTGAACCCGAACCAATGGTCTGGCTGGCTGGCAAGAGGCCGCTGTCGGCCCTCAAGTTTGCCTCTGTGTATGGCAGATTTGCAGATTCTGAGTGCACGAGGCCTTCAACCGCTACCGAGCCGTCTTCGTTGTGCAGCGATGCGAGAACACGGATGAGCGCAAGCGTGGCATCTGGCACCGCTCCCCCGTACATGCCGCTGTGAACGGCGTGGTCTAGGGTCTTGATCTCGAACTCGAGTGAAACAAGGCCGCGCAAAGTGGTGGTTAGTGCTGGAATCTCTTCGGTCCAGTTAGCCGAATCGGCAACCACGATTACGTCGGCTTTCAAAACATCCTGGTTTTCATCGAGGAAGTTTCTAAAAGATGGCGAACCAGCCTCCTCCTCGCCTTCGATAAATACCGACACGCCAACCTCTAAGTCTTCACCGAGTGTCTCTTTTAGAACCCGCAGCGCGGTGAGGTGAGCCACTACTCCAGCCTTGTCATCGGCAGCGCCTCGAGCGAAGATGCGGCCGTCTTTGATGGTTGGTTCGAACGCGGGCGTGTTCCAGTCATCCTCGGGCCCGGGGGGCTGAACGTCATGGTGGGCGTAGAGCAAAATCTGCGGCTTGCCGTTTTTCGCTGCTCGACGGGCAACCACTGCCGGTGCGCCGGTCTTCTCGCCATACTTGGCGGTTCTGATCTCAACCATTTCGAAGAGGTCGAGCTCCTTCAACAGATCACGCACCTTCTCGGCGCTCTCCTGCAGGCGGGCTGGGTCGAAAGCATCCCAGGCGATACCCGGAATGCGAACCAGGGTGCAGAGGTCGGCGATGCGTGCAGAAAACTGTTCGGCAACGGCAGCTTTCACGCCAAGCGTGATTTCATTCTCGGCAACGATGCCTTGTGCGTCTGGTGAAGAGGTCATGAAGGTAATCTTAAGTTCTGACCGAGAAACAAAGAGGTTCATTCATGTCTGATTCTGCAAAAGACTCCAAGCCCACTACCGGTAAGGGTCACGCAACGCCAACCCGCAAAGAACGCGAAGCTGCCCGCAAAAGACCACTAGTGGGTAACCGCTCAAAAGAAGCACGTGCCGCAGCGCGTGCCGACTTGGCCCAGAAGCGTGCACAGTCGCGCGCCGGGCTCCTAGCTGGCGAAGAACGCTACCTCGGCCCAAGAGACAAAGGCCCGCAGAAGAGATTTGCAAGAGACTGGGTTGACTCGCGATTCACCGGTGGCGAACTGCTTCTTCCGGTTGCTTTCGGTGCGGTCATCTTGAGTTCGGTCAACAACAATGCCATTCAGGTCGCGTCGATGTTCATCATGTGGGGTTTGATGCTCTTCATCGTGGCAAACTCGTGGTACATTTCGCGCCGCGTTTCGCGCGCTGCAGAAAACCGCTGGGGCGAAGGCAACGTAGAGCGCGGACTCAAAATGTACGTCGTGATGCGCAGCCTGCAAATGCGACCAATGCGACTACCTAAGCCGCAGGTAAAGCGCGGCGAGCAAATCAACTAGGCGACTGCCGCCAGCCAGATACGACCTGGCGTTTTAGAAACTCCGATCACCCAAACGTAATTCAACGAAGAAGGACTCCATGAAGTATCGATTTCTAGGAAACAGCGGACTCAAGGTCAGCGAACTCACCTACGGCAACTGGCTAACCCACGCCAGCCAGATTGACGACTCAGCTGCCGTTGCCACCGTACACGCGGCCTTGGATGCAGGCATCACCTCGTTCGACACGGCTGATGTCTACGCAAACCAAGCAGCCGAATCTGTACTCGGTAAGGCTCTCACCGGCCTGCGCCGCGAAGGCCTAGAGATCTTCACCAAGTGCTACTGGCCAGTTGCCGAGAAGGGTCCGAACGATACCGGTCTTTCACGCAAGCACATCATGGAATCAATCAATGGCTCGCTAAAGCGCGTTGGTGTCGACTACTTCGACCTCTACCAGGCTCACCGTTTCGATTATGAGACTCCCCTAGAAGAAACCATGCAAGCTTTTGCCGACATCGTAAGACAGGGAAAGGCTCTGTACATCGGTGTTTCGGAGTGGCGCGCTGAGCAGATCGCGGCCGGCCATGCCCTTGCCAAGCAGATGGGCTTCCAGCTGATCTCGAACCAGCCTCAGTACTCCATGCTGTGGCGAGTAATCGAAGCCGAAGTGATTCCGACCTCAGAAAGCCTCGGAGTTAGCCAGATAGTTTGGTCGCCGATGGCTCAGGGCGTTCTGACCGGAAAATACCTTCCTGGCCAAAAAGCACCAGAAGGCTCACGCGGTGCCAACGAAAAGGTAAGCGGCCCGATGGATCGTTTGCTTTCGAGCCAAGAACTTCTTGAGCGAGTGCAAGAGCTCAAACCGCTCGCCGAAGAATGCGGTGCCACCATGGCCCAGTTTGCTCTCGCCTGGGTTCTTCGCAACCCGAACGTTGCGAGTGCAATCGTGGGCGCTACCAGCCCTGAGCAAATCACTTCAAACGTGGGAGCTCTCGATATCGTCATCAGCGACGAGGTAGCCGCCAAGGCCGAAGCCATTTTGCAGAGCGTTACTGTGTTCGACCCTGCCGAAACTAAGAGTCCGCCAGCGCGGCTGGTTTAACGCAGTTTGCTGTTGATTTTGCGCGCCCAGAATGGGCCTGCATAGATAAATCCGGTGTATCCCTGCACGAGTGTGGCACCTAGGTTTAGTCGCTCTTGAGCTTCTTCTGCCGTCTCAATACCGCCTACCGAAACTATGACCTGCCCGTCGGCGAGGTTTGCCTTGAGCAGTTTCAAAACCTCGATCGAGCGAGCCTTCAGCGGGGCGCCAGAGAGCCCACCGGCACCAATCAGAGCTACCTCTGGCTCTGCCGCTCTAAGACCCGTTCTCGCGATAGTGGTATTGGTGGCAATAACGCCTGCGAGCTGAAGCTCGTTTGAGAGCTCAGCGACAGCCAAAATGTCTTCGTCGGCCAGGTCTGGTGCAATTTTCACCAGCACCGGCTTACCCAGCGACTCTTCGATGACAGCAACCAAAATTGGCCTCAGAGCGTCGACAGCTTGAAGCGAGCGAAGGCCCGGGGTGTTTGGCGAAGACACGTTTACTGCTAGGTAATCAGCGAACTTAGCAAGCTTCTTAGCGCTGTAGCGGTAGTCTTCGACGGCATTTTCGACCTCGGTTACCTTGCTCTTGCCTATGTTTACACCGATGACCGGGAGTTTCGCCCCGTACTTTTGGCGCAAGCGTTCTAGCCGCACGGCAATCGCATCGGCGCCTTCATTGTTGAAGCCCATGCGGTTTATCAGTGCGCGATCCGAGACCAATCGAAAAAGGCGTGGCTTTGGGTTTCCGGCCTGCGGTCTAGCGGTGACCGAACCAATCTCAACGTGTGAGAAACCCAGATCTCCCAGGGCTCGAACAAGAATTGCGTGTTTGTCGAATCCGGCAGCGACGCCGAAGGCTCCGCGAAAGGTTAGCCCCATGGCCTGCACCGATTTAGTGCTCGAAGGCTTGGGCGCGCCAACTCGAGTCAGTCGCAGCGTCGCAGCAACGCGCATGGCTGTGGCAACCAGGTGGTGAGCAAATTCGGGGTCGAGTTTGGCAAAGAAGACTTTGAAAATGAAGTTGTAGAGCACTCCCCTAGGTTACCTTCCCCATGCGAAAAGGGGCCGACAAAAGTCGACCCCTTCGCGTGATTAGTCGGTTTAGCTGCAACCGCTGGTTGATCCACAGCCTTCGCAGACGTGGCACGAACCAGATGGACGCATCTTGATTCCACAGTTGAAGCAGAGCGGGGCATCGGATTCTTTGCCCTGAAGCAGGTCAAACAGTTCGGCTGAGGAGTGAACCTCGCGAGCTGGTGCCGGTTTCTCTTCGATGGTGATCGCCTGAGCCGAAACCTCGACGATTGCCTCTACCTCTTCTACCGCCGCAACAACCGCTGGAGCGATTGCTTCAACAACTGGCGGGTAACCACCGGCTGCGTCTAGCGCTGCCGAACGCTCGCTGGCGCTGTTGATGCCGAGCGCGGTGCGGGTTTCGTAAGGCAGGTAGTCGAGTGCAAGACGACGGAAGATGTAGTCCATTAGCGACTTGGCCATACGGATGTCTGCATCATCGGTTAAGCCAGCTGGTTCGAAGTTGACGTTGGTGAACTTCTTTACGAAGGTCTCCAGCGGAACACCGTACTGTAGGCCGATTGATACCGAGATCGAGAAGGCATCCATGACACCGGCGAGGGTCGAACCCTGCTTACCGAGCTTTAGGAATACCTCGCCGAGACCACCGTCTGGGTAAGACGAGGCAGTCATGTAACCCTCTGCTCCACCAACGGTGAACGAAGTGGTCGACGACGGACGAGACTTTGGAAGACGCTTGCGCACAGGGTGAGCTAGGTCGCTGATTGCTGCAGCGGCCGGAGCGGCCTTCTCTTCGGTCTTTGCCTTGGCATCGCTAAGCGGCTGACCAACCTTGCAGTTGTCGCGGTAGATAGCCAGTGCCTTGAGCCCCATCTTCCAACCCTGGAAGTAGACGTCTGCAATCTCTTCCTTGGTTGCGGTCTCTGGCATGTTCACTGTCTTCGAGATCGCGCCCGACAGGAACGGCTGTACAGCAGCCATCATGCGAACGTGTCCCATCGGCTCGATGGCACGAATACCAACGGCGGTGTCGAAGATTGCGTAGTGCTCGGTCTTGAGCCCTGGAGCGTCTACCACGTGGCCGTGCTGGCTAATGTGGTCAACGATGGCCTCGATGGTCTCTTGAGAGTAACCGAGACGGTGCAGTGCGAACGGAATGGTCTGGTTCACGATCTGCATCGAGCCACCGGTTGAGAGCTTCTTGTACTTCACGAGTGAGAAGTCAGGCTCGATACCAGTGGTGTCACAGTCCATCATGAAGCCGATGGTTCCGGTTGGGGCTAGCAGCGAAATCTGCGAGTTTCTCCAGCCGTTCTGAGCACCGATAGCGGTGTTCAATGCCCACTGTTCGGTGGCGGCAGCGTGCACGCCTGCATCGATGTCCATTACCGGGGTAAGAACTGCGTTTGCAGCCTCGTGCTTGCCCATTACGCGGTCGTGTCCGGCCTTGTTCTTTGGGTAACCAGCGTAGGTACCAACGACACCGGCAAGTTCTGCCGAGCGACGGTAGGTTGCGGCCGACATTAGCGAGGTGATAGAAGCTGCTAGAGCGAAGCCTTCCTTGCTGTCGTAGGGCACACCAATGGCCATTAGGAGAGCACCTAAGTTTGCGTAACCAATGCCGAGCTGGCGGAAGTTACGGGTGGTCTCACCGATGGCTGGGGTTGGGAAGTCGGCAAATGAGATCGAGATGTCCATCGCGGTGATGATCAACTCGGATGCCTTGACGAACTTGTCGCTGTCGAACGAACCATCTGGGTTGAGGAACTTCAGAAGGTTTAGCGAGGCGAGGTTACAAGAAGAGTTGTCGAGGTGCATGTACTCGGAACATGGGTTCGAACCGGTGATGCGACCCGACTCGGGCGAGGTGTGCCAGTCGTTGATGATGTCGTCGTACTGGATACCAGGGTCTGCACATTCCCAAGCCGCCATTGCGATCTTGTCGAAAAGTTCGCGAGCGTCAACTTCTTCGATGACCTCACCGGTGGTGCGAGCACGAAGACCGAACTTGCCGCCATTTTCGACTGCCGTCATGAACTCTGCGTTCACGCGAACCGAGTTGTTGGCATTCTGGTACTGCACGGAGTTGATGTCTTTGCCGCCGAGCTCCATGTCGAAACCTGCGTCGCGAAGAACGCGGATCTTCTTCTCTTCGCTTGCCTTGGTCTCGATGAACTCTTCGATGTCTGGGTGGTCAACGTCGAGGACGACCATCTTTGCTGCGCGGCGAGTAGCGCCACCAGACTTGATGGTTCCTGCCGAAGCGTCGGCACCGCGCATGAACGAAACAGGACCCGAAGCCGAGCCACCGCTGTTCTTGAGCAGTTCTTTTGATGAGCGAATGCGAGAAAGGTTTAGACCTGCACCCGAACCGCCCTTGAAGATGAGTCCTTCTTCGCGGTACCAGTTGAGAATCGAGTCCATCGAGTCGTCAACCGAAAGGATGAAACAGGCCGAAACCTGCTGTGGGCTCTTGGTTCCAACGTTGAACCAAACAGGTGAGTTGAACGCAAAAATCTGGTTCAAGAGCATGTAGGTGAGCTCGTGCTCGAATACGGTGGCGTCTTGTTCGCTTGCGAAGTAGCCGTGGTCGCGGCCAGCCTGGGTGTAGGTGAGGGCAACCCGGTCGATCAGTTGGCGGAGGCTGAACTCACGCTCTGAGGTTCCGAGTGCACCGCGGAAATACTTCGTGGTGACGATGGTCGAAGCATTGATGCTCCAGAAGTCTGGAAACTCTACGCCACGCTGCTCGAAGATAACTTCGCCGTTTTTCCAGTTGGTCTGCACCACATCGCGGTACTCCCAGTTGACCTGGTCGTACGGGTGTACACCTTCGGTGGTGTAGATGCGGTCGATGGTGATTCCAGCGCCGGTTCCGGCGGTGTTGCCGGTAAATGCCGATGTGTCGGTCACTCTATTGCCTTTCTATTTCGGTTTCACGCCTACTCAGCTCAACGCTGAGAAAGTCTCTCTTTTTCTGATTCGTTCAGATCGAGTTCGCTTGTGGCATCTCGAGTTGAACGCAAAACATTGATTGCTGCTTCGAAGTCGTCGAGAGTCTCCCAACCCTGGTAGACACTCGCAAAGCGCATGAAGGCAACTTCGTCTAGTTTTCGTAGCGGCTGAAGAATGGCTAGGCCAATCTCATTTGCCTCAATCTGTGACGATCCGGTGGTTCGCACGGTTTCTTCAACCGTTTGAGCGAGCAGAGCCAAGTCGGATTCCCCGACCGGGCGACCCTGACAGGCCTTACGAACACCATTCACGATTTTGTGTCGGCTAAATGGCTCGATTACCCCGCTTCGCTTCACTACCGTGAGGCTTGCGGTTTCGGTTGTGCTGAAGCGCTTTAGGCACTCCGGGCACTCTCGTCTGCGGCGAATCGAAACGCCATCTTCTGAGGTTCTCGAGTCAATGACTCGTGAATCGGCGTGACGACAGAATGGACAGTGCATCGTTGATCAGCCTCCTCATTGATAGTTAGCGAAAGTTATCCACAGAATTCCACAGATAAGCACAATATGTGGACACTTTTCGCTTCTCGGTCACTATATCTTGTGGTGTGGGTAGGCCTAAATCAAATTCATTTGAGTTACGGCGTGTCGCTAGGTTTTATGCGGAAACAGGCAAAATTTGAGCCATTTTGGCCGAAAATTCACTAAAGAAAATGATTACAACTCGGCAAAGATTTAGCTGAATCGGGCCGAAATGGCCTCACCGTGCGCGGGCAAACCCTCGGAGTTAGCAAAAACCTGCGCCAATTCGGCCACTTGAGCCAAGGCATCCCTGTCGTAATCGATGATCTGTTGGGCTCGCAAGAACGTGTGAACCCCTAAACCAGCGCCAAATTTGGCTTGCTGCCCGGTTGGAAGCACGTGATTTGATCCGGCGATGTAATCACCGAGGCTGACCGGAGAGTTTGAACCTAAAAATATAGCGCCGGCATTTGAGATGGCTGCTGCATCTTCGCGCGGGTTTGCAGTGTGAATTTCAAGGTGCTCGGTGGCGTAGAAATCGGCAAAGACTCTCGCTTGAACAATGTCGTCCACCAGCACCAACGCTGATTGCACTCCCCCGAGGGCCGCGGCAACGCGATTAGAGTTGGCGGTTTGCTCGGAAATTTTGCCCACCCACTGCTCGACGTCTCGAAGCAGCGCTTCAGAATCGCTCACTACAACGCACGCGGCAGCTTCATCGTGTTCGGCTTGGCTAACCAGGTCGTAGGCGATAAGTCTCGCATCGGCGGCACTATCGGCAACGATCAGAATCTCCGTGGTACCGGCTTCGCTGTCGATGCCAATCACTCCGCGAAGGGCTCTCTTGGCGGCTGCAACAAAGATGTTTCCGGGGCCAGTCACCATGGCTACGGGTCTGAGCGAAATCTGCTCAACACCGTAGGCGAACGCTGCAATTGCCGCCGGGCCACCGATGGCGTAAACCTCGGTTACGCCCAATAGCGCTGCGGTTGCCAAAACTACCGGGTGAGGCCTTGAACCGAACTCTGCCTGCGCCGGAGTCGCAATGGCGAGGCGCTTCACGCCTGCTTCCTGAGCCGGAACCACGTTCATGATCACGCTGCTCGGATAAACCGCTTTTCCACCGGGAACATACAAACCTACAGAATCAACCGGCTGCCAGCGTTGGTGAACCTGAGCGCCCTGCGCAAGCTCTACCGAGACGGCCTTCGGCAAAGTCGCACGAGAAACCGCCCTGACGCGGCTAATGCTCTCTTCAATGGCGTGACGCACATCCGGCGCAAGCTGACCAAGTGCTTCGGCAAGTTCGTGAGCCTGAACGCGAACTGGCGTTGGG
>JAHEAT010000029.1:11012-11937 GCA_024642605.1 Microbacteriaceae bacterium | reverse complement strand
AAGCAGCACGTTTTCACGGATACTCGCACTGAACAGCGTGGCATCTTCAAACGCCATGGCAATGTGGCTGCGAAGTTCGACGCGGTTGAGTTCTCGAATGTCTACGCCGTCGATCTTGACCGAACCCGAGGTTACCTCGTAAAGGCGGGTGGCCAGCGCGGTGAGAGTGGTCTTACCGCAGCCGGTTACGCCGATGAGCGCCACCGATTCACCCGGCTGAAGTTCTAGGTTGATGCCTCTCAGCAAGTCGGGCTCGCCTTCGGGGGCATCCTGGTATCTAAAGTGCACGTCTTCGAAAACGAGGCGTCCCTCAACCTTTTCGACCTTGAGCGGTTTGCTCGGGTCGTCGATGCCAATCGGTTCGTCGAGCACTTCAAAGAAGCGCTCAACCGCTGTTTGCGCATCGATGGTCATCGAAAGCAAGAAACCTATCGAGTCCATCGGCCAGTGCAGCACCCGGGTGGTGAAGATGAAGGCAACCAAGCCACCGATGGTGAGCTGGTGATTTTGCATCAGCCAAACTCCAACGAACAGAGAGACCCCAAGCGCAAGCTCTGGAATTACTGACAGGTACCACCAGAGCACAGAAACCATGCGGGCCTTGGTGAGCTCGGTTTTACGCAATTCGGCAGCGTCGCGAGCAAATTTTTCGGTGATGAAGCCTCCGCGGCCAAAGGCCTTCAAGACACGGATTCCGTGAACGCTCTGCTCAACCGATGTGGCGAGGTCGCCCGCCTGGTCTTGGCTCTTGCGTGCAGTGATGTGGTAGTTTTTCTCAAATCTGAAGCCGATGATCCAAAGCGGAGCGACGATTACCAAGAAAATCGTTCCGAGAATCCACGAGTAAGAGTAGAGCACTCCCAGGCCGACCACGATCGTGATAGCGTTGGCGACCAGAAGCACGAGACCAAACGATAGCCAGCGG
>JAHEAT010000029.1:0-11002 GCA_024642605.1 Microbacteriaceae bacterium | reverse complement strand
GCCAGCGGCGAATGAGGCTCAGATCTTGCGTGGCGCGGCTAAGCAACTGACCGCTCGGCCAGCGGTCGTGAAACGCAACCGGCAGGTTTTGAAGTTTGGCATACAGGGTGCGGCGCAGATTGGCCTCAACGTGTGTTCCAGGGGTTAGCACCAGCCAGCGACGGCCTAGCACCATTAGCGCCTCGAGAACGCCGAGCCCCAAAACCCAGAGCACCGGGGTGAGAATCTGGTTGAAGGTGGTATTTGAGGTGATTCCATCAACTAGACCGCGTAAGAAACCCGGAATCGATAGCGCCAGCATGTGCGCGGCCAGGGCTGCAACCATTCCAAGGATGATGCGGGGCAATGCCTTCTTGGTGTAAGGAAAGATGCGCGCAAGCGTGCGGATGGTGCCAGCTTTGGCAGTGTTTTCGGACAATCTAAAACTTTCGGTTTGTTCTGCGTTGATACAAAGTCGTTGGGTCGCTAATGACACCAGCCTTGTAGGCTAACACGCCAAATAGAGCTGTTATTGCACTAAACGCAAGAAAACCGCCTGCGATTTGCAAGCGGTTGTCTAGCGGATGCAGGCACCCGAGTTTTGTGTGGACCGGGCGACCTAGAGGTTTTCTACGTCGGCCTGCTTGGCTCGAACTGCTTCGGCGGCAACCTTTAGTGCCTCTAGCTCATCGGCGTCTAGCGGAGTTTCAACAACCTTCTTGATTCCGCCCTTGCCAAGCTGAGCTTCGACACCCAGGTAAACACCCGAGATGCCAAACTCGCCATCGACCCATGCGCAAACCGGAAACACAGCGCCTGAGTCTTCGTGCACGGCTTTGGCCATGCGTGCAACTGCTGCGCTCGGTGCGTAATAGGCAGAACCGGTCTTTAGAAGCGCAACAATCTCTGCGCCACCGTTGCGGGTGCGATCAACCAACTCGGCAACCTTCTCGGCGCCCAGAACTTCAACAATCTTCTTGCCGTTCACGGTCGAAACGCTAGGCACCGGCACCATGGTCTCGCCGTGCGAGCCGAGGGTTAGGGTCTTGACGTCGGCAACCTTAGCGCCGGTGGCCTCAGCTACGAAGTTGGTGAAGCGTGCCGTGTCGAGCACGCCGGCCTGACCGATTACGCGCTCTTTTGGAAAACCGGACGCCTTCTGAGCTAGCGCGGTCATTTCATCTAATGGGTTTGAAACCACGAGAATCACAGCGTTCGGTGCGTACTTGGCGATGTTCTTAGCAACTCCACCGACGATGCCGGCGTTGACTTCGAGAAGATCCATGCGGGTCATGCCTGGCTTGCGAGGGAGACCGGCGGTGATCACAACGATGTCGCTGTCGGCGATGGCCTCGTAACCCGAGCCATCAGGGAGAGTGGTTGCACCAATCAGTTCGGTCTCGAAGCCTTCAACGGCGCGCGACTGGTTGATGTCTAGAGCAATGCCCTGAGGCTTGCCATCGAGGATGTCGGTTAGCACAACGGTTTCGAAAATGTCGTATTCGGCTAGACGCTGAGCGGTGGTGGTGCCGTAAAAACCGGCTCCGATAACCGAAACTTTGCCGTGACGTGACATGAATAACTCCTCTAGAGATTTGGTGGCTTGGCATCAAGCCTATTAGTTATTGCGGGTTGGTTTTGTTGCTAGAAAGTGACTTCTAGTGAAAGAAGTGACGCTCGTCGGTGAAGTACATGGTGATGCCGGCGGCCTCGGCCGCGGCAATCACCTCTGGGTCGCGTTTTGAACCGCCTGGCTGAACCACTGCCGATACTCCTGCATCTAGCAGAACCTGAAGGCCGTCGGCAAAAGGAAAGAATGCGTCTGATGCCGCAACGGCACCCCTGGCTCGGCCCGCTGCGCGCTCAACCGCTAGTCGGCAAGAGTCGACGCGGTTTACCTGACCCATACCGATGCCAACCGAGGCGCCGTTCTTGGCTAGAAGAATGGCGTTCGACTTGACTGCACGGCAGGCTCGCCAAGCGAAGAGCATCTCGTTGAGCAAGTTCTGGTCTGCTTTCGGGCCAGACACGTGCTTCCAACTGGCAAAGTTTAGGTTCTCAACCTGGTCGGCCTCCTGCAGCAGGAATCCACCCGAAACTTGCTTGAGTTCATACTTGATCGGCTCATAGTTGGTTGGCAACTGCAGAATGCGCAGGTTCGACTTCTGGGTGAGAATGGCGAGAGCTTCAAAATCGAATGCTGGCGCAACGATCACCTCGGTGAAGATTTCGGCAACCTGCTCGGCCATCGCCTTGGTTACCGGGCGATTCGCCGCAATCACACCACCGAACGCAGAAACTGCATCGCACATGTGAGCCTTGGCGTGAGCATCTGCGATGACATCTGCAGCATTCGCATCTCCGATGGCGATACCGCAAGGGTTTGCGTGCTTGATGATGGCAACAGCCGGCTCGGAATGATCGAAGACCGCACGCACCGCCGCGTCGGCATCGACGAAGTTGTTGTACGACATTTCTTTGCCACCGAGCAAGCGGCCCTGCGCGATACCCGCAGATGCACCCTCGCTGACGGTTCGGTAGAGCGCGGCAGCTTGGTGCGAGTTCTCTCCGTAGCGAAGCACGTTTGAGAGGTTCGCCTCGACGGTTATGTTCTGCGGAAAACCAGCGTTCTTACCCTCGGTTGACGAATCTTGGCCGACATCCTTGCGCCACTGTGCATCAAGCTCGTTGGCAAACCACTGAGCCACCGCCGAGTCGTAACGTGCGGTATGGGCAAAGGCGTTGGCTGCTAACGTGCGACGCTGAGCGAGTGTAGTGCCGCCCTTTTCTAGCGAGTCGATGATTTCGCCGTAGTTAGCGGGGTCGACGACGATGGCAACATTGGCGTGGTTCTTCGCCGAAGCGCGAACCATGGCTGGCCCGCCGATGTCGATCTGTTCGATAACCGCGTCGCCCTTAGCGCCAGATGCAACGGTTTCGATAAACGGGTAGAGGTTTACGACAACCAGTTCGAAGGCTTCGATGCCGAGCTCGTTTAGTTGGTTCTCGTGGTCAACCAGGCGAAGGTCAGCTAGCAGGCCTCCGTGAACCTTCGGGTGCAGGGTCTTGACGCGGCCATCTAGTGACTCAGGAAAACCGGTTACCTGACTCACCTCGGTAACGGCGATGCCGGCATCGGCTATGGTCTTGGCAGTCGAACCTGTAGAAACGATGTCTACGCCCGAAGCGTTGAGTGCTCTGGCTAGGTCGAGTAGCGAGGTCTTGTCGCTAACCGAAATTAGAGCTCGTCTAATTTCGATGCGGTCGCGGTGACGGTATTCGTTTGGGTTGCGGTTGGCAGAGGCCACGGGCAGCCTTTCGTTGTAGGTATTGCTATGCGGGCAGTGAACGCTTCTGCTCGGCGATTTCGCGCACCACATCGACGAGCAGTTCGCGTTCGACCTGCTTGATTCGTTCGTGAAGTTGTGCTTCGGTTTCGCCCGGCAGAACAAGAACCTCAGCTTGCTTAAGCTGTGGTCCGGTATCGACACCCTCGTCGACAACGTGAATGGTCACTCCGGTGCGAGTTGCACCGGCAGCGAGTGCATCGCGAACCGCGTGTGCTCCAGGAAAATCTGGCAGCAGCGATGGATGCGTGTTGATTAGATTTGGGCTAAGCGCAGCAACAAAGGCTGGCGGCAATATACGCATGAATCCGGCGAGAACCACCAGGTCTGGCTCGAAGTGTTGCACATTAGCAAGCAGAGCCTCGGCCCACTGTTCGCGGCTTTCGAATCGACCCGGTTCAACAACAAATGTCGGAACCCCAAAAAGTTCTGCGTGCTCTAATCCCGTGGCTGGGTTGTCGGCTCCGACGGCACGAACCTTGACGCCGAAGAGTGGGTTTTGAGTGGCGTTGAGCAGGGCACGCAGGTTAGAACCTGACCCCGAAATGAGAACGACCACCGACAACATTGGTCTAGTTTACCGTTTGAGGTAGTCGGGAATCGGCGCTGCCTTTTCGGGGCGAGCGCTGTAGAAAGCGGCCAAAAAAGCAACGGGTGCTACTTCGGCAAAAATCACCGCAGCCGCGAGCCAAGGAGTGACTCCGAAGGTTGCCAAGCGACCCGGGCCAATGCTGCCGCTGGCTACCCAGGTGATGATTGCAAATTCTATAGCGGCCACCAAACCAATGGCCAATCCAAGCGAAAGCGCAGCACTCAGCGGTGAGGCAAAGTGAAATCGAATCTCTGCGGTGTGGCGGCGAATGAGAATGGTGGCTACCAGTGCGAGAGCCACAGGAACGACAATTGCAGTTAGGCCCAAGAAGTTATCGCCAATCGGTAGTCCCCCAAAAATCGGCAGGGCCGGAATTGGACCGAGTTCGGTGCCGAACGGAGAAACCGAAGAGCCGGTGCCGACGGCAAAACCGACTCCGGTAAACCACGAAGCCCCAAAGACTATCAGGTTGGGTAACAGTGCCAACTGGCCGAGGGTCACCGCGATACCGCCGATGGCGCTCACCTGCAAACCTTCATAGAGACGCGTTACGGCAATCCAGTGGAAGCCCAAACTTACGCCGATCCAGAGTGCCGAAACCGCGAGCAACCCAACCACCACTGCCGTGCCAGCGCGAAGAGCCGGGCCAGACACCGAGGCGAAGAACCATCCTGCGCGGTCGGTGCGCTGCTGCCACCACTGGCGCCACCAAAGGTTTTCAACTGCCTCTGAATCGCGACCAACCTTAGAGAACAGGTTGGTAACCACAATCGAACCCACGTATAGCAGCGCCGGAAATGCGGCTGCCTGGCTAGAATCTGGATGCACCGTCTGGCTCGAGGCAATAGGCGTGAGAACCACCGAAGCGATTAGGTAGACGGCGAATGCGCCGAGCCATCCCGGCCAATATTCGGCTGCCCCCTCGAGTTTCTTGGCGGTGCGACGGCCAAAGAGATAAACGCCAAACAGCAGTAGCAACGGTGCAAAAGCGAAGTTGAAGGCGGGGGTGGCAATGCCGGCGAGGGTTTGCTCGCCAACGTGAATACCAACGCCGTGTGCGACAAACCAGAGGTTAGTTACGGTTTGCAGCGATAGCACCCACGGAATCTCGGGGTCGTTTTCAACCAACCACACCGTGGTGCCGAGGGCGATAAGTATTACGAAGGTGAGAGCAACGACAAAGAGCGCATCCAAAGCACCAACCAGGAGGGTTAGCCTCCGAGTGGTACCCGATGCGCTCTTCGCCACAGCTGTTTAGAGTGCCTGGTAAACCTCGCGCATAAGCGCTGCGGTTTCGCTTGGGGTTTTGCCAACCTTTACGCCAACGGCTTCGAAGGCTTCTTTCTTGGCCTGCGCGGTTCCGGCTGAGCCAGAAACAATCGCACCGGCGTGGCCCATGGTTTTGCCCTCTGGGGCAGTGAAGCCCGCAACGTAGGCAACCACTGGCTTGGTTACGTGGTCTTTGATGTAGGCAGCGGCGCGCTCTTCGGCGTCGCCTCCGATTTCACCAATCAACACGATGGCCTTGGTTTCTGGGTCGGCTTCGAAAGCTGCCAGCGCATCGATGTGGGTTGTGCCGATGATCGGGTCGCCGCCAATACCGATTGCGGTCGAGATTCCGATGTCGCGCAGTTCGTACATCATTTGGTAGGTCAAGGTTCCCGACTTCGACACCAACCCGATTGGTCCAGGGCCGCTGATGGTTGCCGGAATGATGCCGGCGTTTGAACGACCCGGGGTGATGATGCCAGGGCAGTTAGGGCCGATGATGCGAGTCTTGTTTCCCTTCTCACCTGCGTAGGCCCAGAAGGCTGCTGCGTCGTGAACCGGAATGCCTTCGGTGATTACCACTGCGAGTGGAATCTCGGCGTCGATTGCCTCAACCACTGCGGCCTTTGAGAAGGCTGGTGGAACGAAGAGCACCGATACGTTTGCTCCGGTAGCTGCCATAGCCTCGGCCACGGTGCCAAACACAGGCAGGCTGTGACCATCGATTTCAACGGTTTCGCCGGCCTTGCGCGGGTTTACTCCGCCAACAACGTTCGATCCGCCGGCGAGCATGCGAGTGGTGTGCTTCATGCCCTCGCTGCCGGTCATTCCCTGAACGATGATTCGCGAGTTTTCATCTAGAAAAATAGCCATGATTTAGTGATCCTTCTCGCTTACTTGTTTGCCAACTCGGCGGCCTTGTCGGCAGCTTCATCCATGGTTTGCGCCACTGTAACCAGCGGGTGTGCATACTCGGCGAGGATGCGGCGGCCTTCGGCCACGTTGTTGCCGTCGAGGCGAACCACGATTGGCTTAGATGCAGTTGCACCCAACTTGGTGAGTGCACCGACGATGCCGTTTGCAACTGCGTCGCAGGCGGTGATGCCACCGAAGACGTTTACGAACACGCTCTTTACCTGCTCGTCTCCGAGAATAACGTCGAGACCGTTAGCCATTACCTCCGATGAGGCACCGCCGCCGAGGTCGAGAAAGTTGGCTGGCTTGACGCCACCGTGACGCTCCCCGGCGTAGGCAACTACGTCTAGGGTCGACATGGTGAGCCCCGCACCGTTACCGATAACGCCAACCTGACCGTCGAGCTTCACGTAGTTGAGGTTCCACGCCTTGGCTTTTGCCTCTAGCGGGTCGAGTACGTCGCGTTCCATTTCTTCGCGGCTGTGACGGAACTCAGCGTTTTCGTCGAGCGACACCTTGCCGTCGAGAGCAACGATTTCGCCGTCTTTGGTTAGAACCAGCGGGTTTACTTCAACCAGAGTTGCGTCCTCTTTTACGAAAACTTCGTACAGCTTGACGATTACCGGGGCAACCTTATCGGCTAGTTCGGTTGGAAAGTGACCGGCTAGGGCGATTTCGCGAGCCTTGGCTAAGTCGATGCCAGTGAGGGCGTTGATAGCGATCTTGGCAAGAGCATCTGGGCGTTCTTCGGCTAGTTGCTCAATTTCCATACCACCTTCAACGCTGCATAGCGAAAGAAAGGTGCGGTTTGCTCTGTCGAGCAGTACCGAGAAGTAGTATTCCTGGTCGATAGCTGCACCCTGCGCGATCATGACGCGTTTTACTGGGTGGCCCTTGATGGTGAGCTTAAGAATGTTCTCGGCGTGCTCACGAGCTTCGGCTGGGGTCTTAGCAACCTTTACGCCGCCGGCCTTGCCGCGACCCCCCGCTTTAACCTGCGCCTTGACAACTACAACTCCACCAATTTTGGCGGCTGCGGCTTCGGCTTCTTCAGGGGTGTCGGCGATTAGTCCTTGTAGAACCGGTACGCCATAAGACTCGAATATGTCGCGAGCCTGATACTCAAATAGATCCACTGTGATTTTCCATTCGGCTTTTTGTGCGATTGCACCTGTATAAGTTTAGAGCTTTGTAATGGGGGCAACTTTAACTAACAGCCGCTTCACGCCGTTGCTGCCGAAGTTTATTTCGGCGGTCTGTTTTGAACCCTCACCCTGGGTTGAAACCACCTTTCCTTTGCCAAATGCGTCGTGCGCAACCATGTCGCCGGCAGCCAGTTGCAACCCCTCGTTGTTGCGCACCGTGGTGATAGCGCCGGCCCACTCGGTTTTAGGTTTCTCGACGCTTCGAAAACCCGTGGACTCAGCAATTGAGGCGGTGTAAGCCCGCGGTACTCCCCCGCGCCCAGCACCCGATTCGCGCCATTCCACAAGGTGGGTTGGTATTTCTTGCAAATAGCGAGAGGGCGTCGATGCTTCGCTTTCACCATAGAGCGAACGGCTCAACGCGAGGCTCAGATACAGACGCTCTTTGGCTCGGGTGATGCCCACGTAGAACAGTCTTCGCTCTTCAGCCATTCCGCCGGCAACGGTAAACGACATTCGGTGCGGTAGCAACCCTTCTTCAAGGCCGGCCAAGAAAACGATTGGGTACTCAAGGCCCTTTGCGGTGTGCAAGGTCATCAGCGAAACCGTGCCCGATTCGTCGTCTAGGTCATCGGCAGCGGCCACTAGAGCCACTTCGTTCAAAAAGTCTGGCAAGCGACCTTCCGGATTATTGCGCTGGAATTCCTTAGCCACCGAAACGAGCTCTTCAAGGTTCTCAACACGAGCCTCGTCTTGAGGATCGCGGCTGGCGCGCAACGCATCGAGGTATCCGCTGCGGTTGAGCACGTTCTTGAGCACCATGTCGACCGGCTCGTTTTCGATTGTGGCCGAGATTTCAGTTAGCAGGTCGGCGAGTTGCCTAATCGAGCCGGTGATCTTTGGGCCAAAACCCATTTCGTCAACAAAATCGAGTGCTTGGCGCACCGAGATGCCGTTGCGCTCGGCGAAACTTGCCAGCTGGGTTTCGGTTGCGTCGCCGATACCTCGCTTTGGCACGTTCAAAATGCGTCGAGTGGCTAGATCGTCTCGAGCGTTTGCGATGGCCACCAAATAGCCGAAGGCATCTTTGATTTCTTGACGCTCATAGAATTTGGTGCCGCCTACAACGCGATAAGGAACACCTGCTCGAATGAAGATTTCTTCGAGTGCACGGGTTTGAGCGTTGGTTCGGTAGAACACCGCAACGTCGCCGTAGTTGCGGCCTTCGCGGTGAGCCTGGTTGATCTCGTCGGCGATGAACTGCGCCTCGTCGTGTGCCGAATAGCCGGTATAGCCGGTGAGTTTTTCACCTGCGCCGCTATCGGTGAAGAGGTTCTTGTTTGGTCGGTCGAAGTTGTGTGAAATAACTGCGTTCGCTGCGTCGAGAATGTGTTGGGTTGAACGGTAGTTCTGTTCTAGCAGGATGGTCTTTGCGCCAGGAAAATCTTTTTCGAACTCAGTGATGTTTCTAATATCGGCACCGCGAAACGCATAAATCGACTGGTCGCTGTCGCCCACCACTGTTAGCGATGCCGGGCCGAACACCTCGCCGGTGCGGCCATTAACCTCGGCAAATTCGGCTGGCACGGCTTTGGTCAGTTCGCGAATCAGAGCGTATTGAGCGTGGTTGGTGTCTTGGTACTCATCGACGAGAATGTGCCGAAACTTGCGCTGATATTGGGCTGCAACCTCAGGAAAGTTGCGAAACAGAAAAACGGTTTCAGAAATCAGATCGTCGAAGTCGAAGGCGTTGTTGCGCTTGAGTTCGCGCTGGTAGCGAGAGAAAATCTCAGCAATAATGCGAGCGGCCGGATCGGCTGTATCAGCATTGCGCAAATAATCTTCGGCGTCTTGAAGCTCGTTTTTAGCATTCGATATAACCGACGCCACCAAGGCTGGCGACAGCTTGTGAATGTCTGCTCCAGTTTCTTTGATGAGTCTCTTTAGCAGCGCACGACTGTCGCCGGAGTCGTAGATGGTGAAGTTTGGATCGTGTCCGAGTCGTTCGGCCTCGCGTCGAAGAATCATTACGCACGCCGAGTGAAAGGTTTTTAGCCACATGCCGTTGGCATCTTCGCCGAGCAGGTGACGAACGCGCTCACGCATTTCGCCAGCCGCTTTGTTGGTGAATGTGATTGAGAGAATCTGACTCGGCCACGCCTCTTTGGTGGCGAGCAAGTGCGCGATTCGGTGAGTTAGAACTTTGGTTTTACCCGAGCCTGCTCCAGCCACAATCAAAAGCGCTTGCCCACGGTAGACCACCGCGGCACGCTGCTGCGGATTTAGCCCGTCGAGCAGCGAATCGGTGCTAGAAGATGGGGTTGAGAAAAGATCTAACTGGGTCATGACTAGGCAAGTTTAGGCGCGACCGGCGACATAGCCGAGCAGCAGGTCGGGGTGGTCGGTAAAGATTCCGTCGGCGTAGGTATCGATGAAGTGCTGCAGGTACTCCTCAATCGAGTAGAGCGCTTGTTCAACGCGAACGGTCCAGGTGAAAACTTGAAAACCGAGTGCGTGTGCCCGCTCAACAACTCCAGTCGGAGCTCCAAAGTCAGCACTCGAAAACGCTGGCTTCTGCCCAAGCAGCAGGTCGATATCGAAGCTAACGCCGTGCACCTTGCCAACAAGGTTGCTCAAAAACTCGTCGCTAACGTAGCGGGTCTTGCCCGGCAGGTGGTCACGGTCAACCAAAAAGACATACTGGCCGATTTCGCCGAGTTTGGCGCGGGCGCGAGTCAGAACATCCAGGTTGAATGATTCAAAGATCAAGCGGATGCCCCGCTCGCGCCATCCGCTAGCTTCAACTTCGGCAGCCAGTAGGTCGAGCACAGGAATACCCAACCCTTCGAAGTAGGCCCCGTGCTTAATCTCGAGAATCACGGCGCGATTGTTCAGAAACGGGGCGGCGAGCAGTTCGGCCAGAGTGGGAACCTCGAACTGACCGTCGAACGCTGCAGAGCCCGGCCGCCATTCGGGCAACCGCTCGATGGCACGAAGTTGTTTGATCTCGGCGAGGGTGAAGTCTTCGGTGAACCAGTCTTGAACCGCGAGCCCGTCTAGATAACCAGAGCGTTTTAGGTCGGCGAATTCGGTCCGGGTAGCTATATCGGTTGTGCCAGAAAGTGCGTTTTCGTGGCGAAGAACCAACACGTGGTCTTTGGTTGGCACGATGTCGCACTCGATCGCGAACACGCCCTGATCATAGGCAAGCTTGAACGATTCGAGAGTGTTCTCGGGGCGATAGGCGCAAGCCCCTCGATGACCAAAGACTTTAGGTTTCACACTCATGAGATTAGGTGAGCCAACTTAACGGCTGGTTACTCCCACTCGATGGTGCCGGGCGGCTTGGAGGTTACGTCGAGCACCACTCGGTTGACTCCGTCAACTTCGTTTGTGATGCGGTTCGAAATCTTGGCGAGAAGTTCATAAGGCACGCGCGTCCAGTCGGCGGTCATTGCATCTTCGCTCGAAACTGGGCGAAGCACAATCGGGTGGCCGTATGTGCGGCCGTCTCCCTGCACGCCAACCGAACGAACATCCGCTAGCAACACAACGGGGCACTGCCAGATTTCGCCATCGAGGCCGGCGTTGGTCAGTTCGTGTCGCACGATCGCGTCGGCTTTGCGCAGCAGATCGAGGCGCGCCTTGTTCACTTCTCCAACGATGCGAATGCCGAGGCCTGGGCCTGGGAAAGGTTGACGCTGAACAATTTCGTGAGGCAAACCAAGTTCGGCGCCGATCGCGCGCACCTCATC
>JAHEAT010000020.1 GCA_024642605.1 Microbacteriaceae bacterium | reverse complement strand
GTCGTTGAATGCCGAGATGCCGTTTAGGCTTCCGATGTTTACCTGAGATGCGCGGTCGCTCTCTGGAAGACCGCCCATGTTCCAACCCTCACCAATCACAAGGATGGTTGGGTCTACGGTGTTCAGCGCGGCGCGAACCTGTTGCATGGTTGTCACATCGAGAATTCCCATGAGGTCGAAGCGGAATCCGTCGAGCTTGTATTCGCTAGCCCAGTACTTAACCGAGTCAACGATGAACTTGCGAACCATTGGCCGTTCCGAGGCAACTTCATTGCCGCAACCGGTTCCGTTTAAAAGTGCGCCCGTGTCATCGGTACGAAAGAAGTAACCCGGCACAATCTGCTCGAACGAAAAGCTTGAGGCGCTGGCTACGTGGTTGTAGACGACATCCATGACTACGCGCAGTCCGTTTGCGTGCAAATTCTGCACTGCCCTCTTGAGCTCGTTGATGCGTGCAGATGGGTTGGTCGGGTCGCTAGAGTACTGACCTTCTGGTGCGTTGTAGTTGTCTGGGTCGTAGCCCCAGTTGAAAGTAGGAGACGTTTCATCTCCACCGGATGCGAAGTCATAGATCGGAAGCAACTGAACGTGTGTTACGCCTAGGTCTTTGATTGCAGCAACGCCAGTTTTGGTGGTGTAAGTAATCGTCGACTTCTTGTGGGTTTTAGAGTTTGTGGTAGTTACTGCCCAGCTGTACGAAGTGTTGTTGTCGGTCAGTGCCAAGAACTTGTTGCGGTGTGCCGCTGGAATTCCGCTCGAGGCATTGTTCGAGAAGTCACGAACGTGAAGCTCGTAGAACGACGCGTCTACGCTCTTGCCACTGAATGCTGGCTTGGCCTGGTTGGCCCAGTCGATTGGGTTCGTGGTGGATAGATCGAGTACAACGCCACGCGCACCGTTTACGGTAACTGCCCTGGCGTATGGGTCGATGGCATTGACGGTTTCACCATTACGAGTGACGCGGTAGCCGTAAATCATGCCAGCTTTGTTGCCAGACAGGGTGGCTACCCATGTTCCCTTTTCACCCTTGGTCATCGCTGTGATGGTGCCATCAGCTACTGGTGAACTTGCCGATGCGTAGGTAACGACGCTGACCGCTGATGCGGTGGGAGCCCAGACTTTAAAGGTGGTCTGGTTAGCGCTATAAGTAGCGCCTAGATCATTGCCGGAATAGTTGAATGCGGCATTGAACCCGTCGGAGTTCATGACTTTGCCAACCGAGGCTACCTTTGTTCCGAAGGTGTTACCTGCGTTGGCGCCGGTGTGGGTCACCGTGTAGCTGGCGCCGAATGCGATGTTGCCATCGAGATTGAGCTGAAGCAGAGAAGCCGAAGACGAGGTTCCGTTAAGCGCAGTCACCGAGGTAACTGTGCGGCCACCGCTGACCGTGAATCCTTCATTTCCGTGACCGACCAAAGTTAGCTTCTGGTTTAGCGAAACGGTGATTTTGTTTAGATCGTCGATGCTTGCCGAGCTGATTGCCGGGTCGGGTACCTCGGTCTTGGGTGCAGAGGTGTAAATGTTGCAGTCGTCTTGAACAATCCAGATTTCAGTGATACCTGAATCTCCAATTGACGCAAAGCGGTCACCATTCTTGGTCGGGCCACAGGCGGGGCCTTCCTTCTTCACCCAAGCGCCCTTGCGAATGATGAAACCGAGGTCCTTAAATCCAGTCATGCCATCGACATCTGCAGTGGCAATCATGCCGAAGTCATCTGAAGTTGCAAATGGGTAGCCAGCGTCTGCCAGCCCCTTATCGCCATTGCCGTCTACGTTTTTCCATAGATACACGTTCCAGGTGTCATAGTCGCCCGCAGTGCGGTTGTAGTGAACGGTTAGCTTCACCTTGTCTGGCATAGCCTGAGCGCTCAAACCAGTGGCGGCCACGAGCCCAATTGCCACAGCGATGCTAGAGAAGATGCTTAGAAATCGGCGAAAAGTCTTCGACATGTGAAAGAAACTCCATTGTTTGAAAGTATTTATTTCAAACCTAGGCTTTCAAGCCACGTGAAAGGACTTTGAAAACGATTTCGGAATCGGTTCGTTATCTAAACGCAACCAAAAAAGTGTTTGGTGGGGCGTGCGGGACTTGAACCCGCGACCGACGGATTATGAGTCCGCTGCTCTAACCGGCTGAGCTAACGCCCCCAGCCTCTACAAGCCTACTGGTCGCGCCTCCTGAAGCGATCCAGTGCCTTACGGATAGACCTGTCAATAGATCGCGTAGCGCGCTTTGAGCGCTGAAGTACATCGAAGCCGATTTCGGCAAACCTCTCGGTAACATCACCAGTGCTCTCATCTAAGCGCTCAAGCACGCCACTCGACCTTCGTTCTGCGCTAGCTAAAATCTTTCTACCAGCCTCCCGGATCGACTTCAAAGTCGAGACTCGCTGCGGAGTGAGATTAATAGCCTGAGTATAGGTACCTAGGTTGTCTTCGGTTGGCGTTACGTCGCTGGCGTGACCGCGGTAAATCTGTTCAAATCGTGAAACAGTCTGGGCGATGTCGTGACTTTGAATCAGGTGAAGCGACCCCTGGCCAAGCGCCTTCAATCGCGCATCGCTCGCCGTGAAAACAAGCTCAAGTTTGGCGGCTAAATCTTCTGAAGATTCAGGCTGAAAGAGATACCCGTTTTCACCATCATGAACTAGGTGCGGCAGGGCGGCTGCGTTAGCGGCGATTATCGGTCGGCCAGATGCCATGGCCTCCAGAGTCGCTATGGACTGTAGCTCTGCGATGCTTGGCATAACAAAAACTGTGGCTCGGTCATAGGCCTTTG
The DNA here is from genome assembly GCA_024642605.1 of Microbacteriaceae bacterium. Next base: position 9,428 of record JAHEAT010000020.1, on the reverse strand, counting down.
GAAGTTCGGCATCGGTGATGTGCCCTCTAAAAATCACCTTGTCAGCGATGCCGAGTTCGCCAGCCCAGGTTTCAAGACTTTGCCGTTCACTGCCATCGCCAACGATTTCGAGTGTGACATCAAGCTGTCTAGGTAGTTGCGAAAATGCCTCGATCAGTACGTGAACGTGTTTTTCGTAGTCGAGTCGCCCAACATACAAGGCTCTTCGAGTGGCCGGCGATACCTCGGCAGTCGACGCAAACTGGCTGGCGTTAATGCCGCAGCTGATGGCCAAAATGTCGCGCAGCGGTGTGTTCGCGACGAGTATCTCGGCAGCCTTCTTAGTTGGTGTTGTCACAACCTCGGCGCGCTTGAGAATTTGGTAGGTATCGTGCCACGAAATGCTCTTAGCGAGGGGTTCAAGAAATCTAGGAACGAGCACCGAATACCGAATCAAGTTCTCTGGCATTAGGTGATTTGTCGCGACTAAACGAATCCCCAATTTCAAAGCCTCTTTAGAGAGATATCGGCCGACCACTAGATGCGATTGACTATGGACGGCATCCGGCTGAATCTTGGTCAGTAGATTGCGAATGCTTCGCCGAAGTTTGATCGGGGATGCAAACCGCAGGCTCTGATGCTGTGGTAGACGATACGACTTGAGGCGGTGAACCACGATCGCAACCCCATCGTGAATCTCTCGATAGCTTCCATAGCGCCTGTTTGTAGAAGGCGCTATGACGTGCACCTGCTGGCCGTTTCTGGCAAGACCGCCCGCCAGGCGCTCCGCAAACCTTGCTGCGCCATTGATGTCTGGCGGAAACGTGTCGCACCCAATTACAACAACGAGGGGTTTTGTGTCTTCGAGAAGGTTGTGGTCAGATTGCATGTCTCTTCATCATTTCGGGGTGGAATCTAGACAGTAGCCACACTCCAACTATGGCTACCACCGCACTCGAAACAAAAATGGCAAGGGTCAATAGGCTGGCTTGCTTTGCTTCACCAAGAATGATGACTCCAATAGACACAGCTACCATTGGGTCCATCACGGTGAGACCAGCAATCACAAGTTCAGGCGGACCGGATGCATAGGCGTTCTGGACAAACCATCCACCGAGCAACATCACGACTCCAGAAACCACTAAGCAGACGAACGTGAGAAGTGAGAAATCGCCTTGGGCTAGGCGCTGCACAACCGCTTTTATGAGCGAAGCCACAAACCCGTACAAAATGGCAGCACCAACAATGTAAGTGGTTGCCTTTGCGCGTTTTGCAAATGTAAAGAACGCGATTGAGAAAAGCACCACCAAAGCCACGAGAACAAAAAGAATCTGCGCCAAGTTGCCATCGTCAAGATGCGATTCCTTTGCGACCGAGGCCGACGCCGCTACGAACGAAGCGACGCCAAAGGTACAGAGGGCGATGGCCCACCAGGTCGGGCGATTGATCTTGGTCTTGGTCGATCGCGCGTTGAGGAGCGAGGTAATTACCAAGGCAACCGCGCCGAGTGGCTGAACAACGATCAACGGCGCCAAAACAAGAGCTGTGATCTGAAACACGCCACCGGTAACAAGACAAACCATGCCCAATAACCAGCGTGGGCGCGAGACCAGACGAAAGACTGCCTTTAGCCCTAAGCGCGTGTCACTGGTCTCGTCGGTCTTCTTCTTTTCGGCTGCCTGATTCTGAAACTGTGCCCCGAAGGCTAATCCAAGAGCCGCGAGCAATGACAGCACGATGGCCAAGGCTCTTTGAAACTCGGGAGATACAACAGTCATTTGCCTCAAGCCTAACCTCGAACACACACAACACTCGCCTTTGCGACCTGCTCATTCGGGTAAATTTGTTGCATGACCGTAAGAAGAATCTGTATCACCGGCGAACCAGTGTTACACCAGCGAGCCAGCGAAGTTACTAGCTTCGATCAAGAGCTCGAGACACTGGTTGCCGACATGTACGACACCATGGATAAGGCGCCAGGAGTGGGCCTAGCTGCACCGCAAATCGGTGTGGGTCTAAGAGTCTTCGTTTACGACTACGCCGACGACAATGACAATGAGCGTCGCGGTGTGATCATCAATCCGGTTTTAGAAGTCGGCGATATAGAAACCACTGAACCCGACTGGGATACCGAAGCCGAGGGCTGTCTTTCGGTTCCGGGTGAGAGGTTTCCGCTAAAACGTGCCGATTGGATCAAGGTCACTGGGGTAGACCTTGCGCAGCAGCCGGTGAACATTGAGGCGACCGGATGGTTCGCTCGAATCTTTCAACACGAGTTCGACCACCTCGACGGCAAACTTTACGTAGACCGCCTGGCTGAGCCACACGCATCCGAGGCCAAGGCAGTAGTAGCCGAACTCGGTTGGGGTAAACCAGGGCTGAGTTGGTTGCCTGGTAAAGACAAGCTTGAAGGCTAGTACCAGAACCACAGGCGAAGAACGGCTGCCACGGCTCCAGCAACGGCCACAACGACGATAAAAGGTGCGCGTAGCACCATAAGAACTATCGCAACCAAAACCGCCGGTAAGCGCGCGTCTAGCTCTATACGCGAATTACTAACCAGCGTTTGCACACCGACCAACCCCGAAAGCAGAGCGACGGTAACTAGCGCAGCTAGATCGGCTATGCGTGGGTGCCTAAGAGACTTTGTAGGAATTAGGAAACCAATCAGTTTCCACGAGTAAACAGCGGCGCTGGCAGCCAGCACGCCTAGCCAGAGATTCACGAACGCTCTCTCTGTGGGAACATCCAAATCGCCAGTCCGACGGCACCAGCTAGCAGGATTGGAACACCCACCGGAACATAGGGGCTAGAGACTATCGCTACGAGAGCGCTAAAGATGCTGGTCAGGCGCATTCTTGAGTTCTTTAGCCTTGGCCAGACCAGCGCCACGAATGCCGCCGCGGCAGCGGCATCTAAGCCCCAAACCTTAGGGTCACCGATCGCAGCGCCGAGCACTGCTCCCAATAGCGTCATCAGGTTCCAGAACAAAAACACGTAACCGCCCGTAAGCCAAAAACCTTTTGCTTGCTCATCGCCTTCACGGCTCAAGGCAACCGCAGTTGATTCGTCGATGGTTAGTTGGGCGGCAACCGAACGCTTGAAACCCAGGGTTCCGAGTAGCGACGACATGGTCACCGCGTAAAACCCGTTTCTCACGCCGAGCAACCAAGAACTAAGAATGGCCGCCGGAAGCGAGAGTAGACCGCCGCTGCCCAAGACGCCAATGAAGGCAAACTGAGAACCACCCGAGAACATAAATAGGCTCAGAACGCAGGTTTGCAATATGTCGAGCCCCGACGCCACCGCCAAGGCGCCAAAAGATATTCCGTATAGCCCCGTAGCAAAACCAACCGAGAGCGAAACGACACCAATCTTGCCAGCCTGCATCAGAGATCATCTACCAATCCGGCCGCGAGATAACGCAGTTGCAGTTGCTCGAGGGTTACCAATTCGAGCGAGGTCAGTGTTGACTGCACCAGTTTTCTTACTCGGTAAGACGCCACATCAAAGGCCTGCGCGGCCTCGGTCACCGAAGCGCCGCCCACCATTGATTGCAGAATGCTGCGCTCTCGAAGCTCGAACTCGCCCAAATGCGACTCAAGCGCGTGATCGCGTTTAGCATTGGCAACTCCACCGCCAAAAAGTGCTCTGATCTCGGATATCGAGTAATGCCGTTTTCGTGCACCTAGCGACACGACCGTTTCAACCAGAGCAGTCGAACCGGCGTCTTGAGAAACCACCGCGGTGGCTCCGGCTCGTAATGCCTGCAACTCCAGGTGTGCACTGCCATATGGTGCTGTTAGCAGGACTCTGGTATCGATCTTTTCGGCGAATTTGATCGCCGAGATTCTCTCGCACACCTCAACCCCCGACAAACCGCGGAGACGTTGATCGATAATCAGAACATCGAGCAGGTAGTCGGCAAAGCGTTCTAACAATTCGTTGGCGGTTGAGAGCTCTAACGTTATGTTTACGCGTCCGCTCGACTCGAGCACCATTCGTCGACCAGCACGGATGCCATCATCGGCGTCAACGAGCCCAACACGGTATTCGTTGGACAAACCTAAACTCCAGCTACTTCGCGGAGGTTTGGAAAAAACGCCGAGACAGTAAAACCTACTCCGGCGACCTGAGTGACGTCGATGCTTCCCTCGTACAGCCCAGCACGTTCGCGTAGCGCGCCCAATGTTGCACCATCCACGATGTTTGTCAGTGCGGCCATGTCGTCGGCGACGCTGTATCCCTCCAGCATTTGCTCCGGAGTTAGGTCGGCTCGCCGTTGAGTTTCTATTCCATTGTCTTTGACGAGAATTTGCAGCCCCTCAGTCGTCCAGTAGAAATTGACAGCGACATCGGTGTTTGCAGGAGTGTTCTTTTTGATGTTCTCCAGCGATTCGAAAACGATCTTGAAGATGCAAAGTTCAGCGCCTTCGTTTATTTCAAAGGGTTGCCCATCTACGGCCAGAGAGGCGTTGTAACCAAGTTGTCTCATCGCTAAAACGAGATCTGACAACTCAGACAGGCTAGGTGGCGCTGCGGTTAGTTCGTGACTTTCATGCAGTAAGTCGTAGAGTTTTCGCAACTCCGACTGAGCGGTGTTAGAAGACTCAGCGATGCGCCCAATAGTTCTAATCGCAGAATCAGGGTCAGATTTGGCCAAAAATTTTGCACCATCACTCAGGCTGACAACTGCTGTCACTCTTTGAACCAGGAGATCGGTTAGGTCTCGCGCAATACCCAACCGCTCGGTTTGTTTTGCAACTTCTAAACCAAGTTGGGCCTGTCGATGAATGAGTACCGCACGATCTGAATCGGTGCCAACGTGCATTGTTCGCGTGATTGTAAGACGCCCAAACACCCATGCGAGTGTATTGATAGACACCACGCAAACCGAAGTAAGCGCGAAAGCCAGCAATTGCGAGTTGTCGGCACTCAGTTTGATACCGAGTTTGATCAAACGAGCAGGCTCTTCGAGAGTCGAGATGTAAGCAACTACGATTCCAGCGAGGTTTGTAGCGATAACGGCGATCTGTCGCCAAACAGTTGAGGCAAACGCTGCAATGAAAATGAGGCTCAAAGATGCTGCCACGCCAGAGATTAGAGGAGCCAACCCAGTGAAAATCTCGAGAACGGTACCGACGATAATCAGGGTCACCGAAAGCCACTGAACGCGTCTACCGAAAAACACCGATGTGCAGATGATGGTAGCCGGCAAGAAGGCCGCTCCCGATTGGATGCTTACATCTGGCGCTACCAGAACTGCCAAGAATCCTGCAAAAAAGATGAATTCGGGAAGCCAACGGCGTTGGAGATACCACTGAATCACGTGGCCTCCTCGAAACCTCTACTGATGTCTAGAAAAGAGTGGCTCCCCGGCTTGGACTCGAACCAAGAACCTATCGGTTAACAGCCGATTGCTCTGCCAATTGAGCTACCGAGGAATAAAACAACGGCTCTAACATTACCAAAGAAACGGCTTCCAAATAAGTGATTAGAGATTTTTGGTGTTCGTTACTAGTAACCGGCAGCCGGGTCGACCAATCCGACCCACTCCCCGTTGCCATGGAAGGCCAAAACATTGCGGTAGATTCGCTCGGCGAGCATTCGAGTGACTTGCTCGGGAGTATCTGCCGTGTGCGGAGTCACTATGCAATTCTTTGCAGTCCAGAGCGCATGCCCGCTCGGTAGTGGCTCAGGATCAGTTACATCGAGAGCCGCACCGGCTATGACACCGGTATTTAGTGCTGCAACAAGATCTGCGGTGACTACGTGCTTTCCACGAGCGATGTTGACAAGGTAAGCACTCCGCTTCATCAGCGCGATTCTTCTGTAGTTGAACAACCCGTTGGTCTCAGTGGTGAGCGCCGCGGCAACGATGACGAAGTCCGCATTGGGAAGCTCATCATCTAGGCGTTCAAAGCCGTAGGTGGACGAACCCAGAGTCAACTCAGGGTTCTTGCGAATTACCGTTACGGAGCAACCGAAAGGTGCGAGTAGCCGCACCAATTCTTCAGCGATACCGCCACCACCAATAACCAGAACGCGTGACTCGTAAAGGCTGACTGCAAACTTCTCGCCCCATGAACTTGCCTTTACGCGTTCTGGGATTGCTCGACCCAGAGCCAAGCAGAGCGCTAAAGCGTGTTCGGCTACCGGCATCGCATACGCTCCCTTGGCCGAGGTGAACCGAGTCGGGGCTTGAAGAATCGAGGCAAAGGCGTCGACGCCAGCGAACGGTAGTTGCACCCACTCCACTTGCGGGTTATGACGCAGCGTTTCTGCAAGCAATGTCGGTTGCGAATAGTCAGTCCAAACTAGCGCAGTGACGTCGGGGGCCAAGTCGGTTACCTCACCGCCAGCTTTCTCGATTGCCAAACGATATTCAGGCACAACCTGTGGCAGCAGTGCTACCTTCAAGACCTGGCCCGCCTCAAGGCGTGAATTTCGGCATCTAGCGCTGCGATTGCTAAATCGATTTCGGTTACTGAGGCCGAATCTTCGAGCGCATCGGCACTGCGTCGTTTGGCACGTAGGGCGTTCTTTTCATACTCGATTGCCTTTTCGAGCGCACGCCCGATTACCCCCTCGGCAAACTTCTGACGACTAGCTTCGTCGTTTGCAGGGATGCTCGTGAGCATGAGTTTTGTAAAGACTTGCCCAAGTTGCTCGTCGAGGCGCTGCTCAACGGCTTCGAATAGCCCCTGTATTCCTTGAACGCTGCGCACCTGGTAGATCACTCGCGCAATGTCGCGAAACCAGGGCTGGCTGAAGTTTGATTTACCGATGCGTGCGAAGTCCTCGAGGCTGCAAGCATCCGGTACCTGACCTAGCACAATCACAAGCCACTTCTCGTTGACCACAGATGGATCGTCGACACTCACAACCTGCAGTTCGGGTGAGTCGGCTGGGGGCTCAACCTGAACGAATGCAGCTCCAGAAGCGCCCAATGACATCGCTGCAACACCCGATCTACGATCTTTCTGCGCTACCTGCTGCACCAAAACTGCCACGTCGCTGCGTTCAAGGTTCGTGGCATCGGCAACAAAACGCTCGTAGACACCGCGCATAACGAGATCGTCGATCTGAGCCAATAGAGTGGCAGCTGCTCGCGCCGCACCCACCTGGCCTTCACGAGTAGCTAGGTCGAACTTGTTCATTGAACGGCCGATGGCGAATTCTAGAAGAGGCTTCTTGCCCTCGATCATATCGCGCACGGCTTGATCGCCTCGTTGAGTGCGCAAATCTGAAGGGTCGAGCCCGTCTGGGCCGATTGCCATAAAGGTCTGAGCATTGAACTTGGATGCGTCGTTGAACGCGCGCATCGCCGCTTTTTGCCCGGCTTCATCTGGATCAAAGTTGAAGATGACTTGCGCGGGATTTGTCGGGTCGCTAGAAAGTATGCGGTTGAGAATGCGAATGTGCTCGTCACCGAATGCCGTGCCGCAAGTTGCGACGGCAGTTGTGATTCCGGCGAGGTGGCACGCCATAACGTCGGTGTAACCCTCCACGACTACAACCTGCTGCTTTTTGGCTATGTCTTTCTTCGCTAAATCGATTCCGTAGAGCACTCGGCTCTTGTGGTACACCGGAGTGTCAGCGGTGTTCAAATACTTTGGCCCGGTGTCTTCTTCGAAAATCTTTCTGGCACCAAAACCAATGACCGCGTTTGTTGAGTCGCGGATCGGCCAAATAACTCGACCCCGAAATTTATCGAACACCCCCCGCTCAGACTTCGACGCGAGACCAGCAGTAACAAGTTCGTCGTTGGTGAACCCCTTTGACTTCAGGTGCTCTGAGAGACCAGACCATCCTTTGGGAGCCCAACCGATACCGAACGGTTCGCAGGCTGCCGAATCGAACCCTCGACTCAGAAGCAGCTGACGACCTGGGGCTGCTTCCTCTGAGTCGAACTGTGACCTAAAAAATTCTGCTGCCGCCTTGTTTGCCTCGAGCACACGGGCGCGTTGGTTGTATTCGGCTGCATCGTTTGAATTTCCAGCCTCGAGAGTGAGCGTCATTCCTAGGCGAGCGGCCAACTTTTCGGCGACATCCCTGAACGACAGGGAGTCGATCTTGGCTACAAAATCGAAGAGGTTTCCTTTTTCTTGGCAACCGAAGCAGTAATAGACACCTTTTGAAGGCGACACCGTGAACGAAGGCGATTTTTCATCGTGAAATGGACAACGGCCCTTGAGTTCACCGCCACCTGCACTCTTCAACTGAACGTACTCGCCTACAACATCTGCGATGTTTGTTCGTTGACGAATCTCTTCGATATCCTTTTGTGAGATTCTGCCAGCCATGCCTAAATCCTAGAGTCCTTGGGTGACAAGTTTGTTGTGAAGGGTTAAGGCACTCTGATCGGTGAGCGAAGCAACCTGATCGACGATCACGCGCTTGCGCTGAATTTCGTCGATTGCGGTCATCCAAGCAAGTTGATTTGTGGCGTCAAGCCAGGCACCCTGACGCTCGAGCAGCGCATCGGCAAGCTCCTTTAGCAGAGCGCGCTGCCACTCATAGAAAGGCCTGCGCGATTCGTGAGACATCAAGAAGGCCGAAACCAAACCCTTGAGTACCGCAATTTCGGCTGCCACGTCTGCGGTTTCGAAAACCGAAGCAGCGAATCTAGTTAGGTTTGAGCTCGAGTTTGCTTCGATGGTGGCATCGGTTACTCGTCCCACGAAAGACCCGATCAGCGAGCTTGTGAGATTCTTCAACCTGCCGAGTCGCTCAACCGACCCGTCGAAGTCGTTTAGCCAAAACTTGTTGGCCATTAGGCGTGAAAGCGCGGCATCGAGTTGCGAAGTCGATATCTGCTCATCGGCCCAGCTGCTGATTTGGGCTATCAGGTACTGGCGTTGATTTGGCGAGGCAACTTCTTCGAGTTTGATAAACCCGTTCACTACGGCATCTTCAAAGTCGTGCACCGAATAAGCGACGTCGTCTGCGAAGTCCATAACCTGAGCCTCGATGCTCTTTACAAACAGCGGCGCGCCTTCTCGCATCCAGTTGAAAACGTCGATGTCATCTGCATACACACCGAACTTGTTGACATTGGCAGAGGCTCTGGCGGCTTCACCGAGAGTCCACGGATACTTGCAGGCCGCGTCTAGCGCAGCGCGAGTTAGGTTGAGCCCCACCGACTTGGAATTGGCGTCAAAGACCTTGGGCTCGAGGCGGGTCAGCAACCTAAAGGTTTGCGCGTTGCCTTCGAATCCTCCGATACTTGCAGCCCATTCGTTTAGTGCTTTTTCGCCGTTGTGCCCGAATGGCGGGTGCCCGAGGTCGTGTGCTAGGCAAGCCATGTCAACCAAGTCGGCGCTAACTCCGAGGTCGACTGCCATTTCTCGCCCCACCTGAGCCACCTCTAGAGAGTGGGTAAGGCGGGTTCTAGCGAAGTCTCCCCCGGCTGGCTCGAGCACCTGAGTTTTAGCGCCGAGTCGGCG
>JAHEAT010000101.1 GCA_024642605.1 Microbacteriaceae bacterium | reverse complement strand
GGCATCAACCTTTCGCGCTTCGCCGAAGAAATCATCATTTGGGCCAGCGCCGAGTTTGACTACATCAAGTTGCACGATTCATACTCGACCGGTTCGTCGATCATGCCGCAAAAGAAGAACCCGGATGTTGCCGAGCTTGCACGCGGTAAGGCTGGCCGCCTAATCGGTGACCTAACCGGGCTGCTGGCCACCCTAAAGGGCCTGCCGCTTGCTTACAACCGCGACCTACAAGAAGACAAAGAGCCAGTATTCGACGCGGTCGACACCCTTACCGTGCTCTTGCCGGCGTTCACCGGCATGGTCGCCACCATGACTTTCAACAAAAACCGCCTTGAAATGCTGGCTCCGGCTGGCTTCTCACTGGCCACCGATGTGGCCGAGTGGCTGGTTAAAAAGAAGATTGCCTTCCGCGATGCTCACGAGATCACCGGAAAGCTAGTTTCGTACTGCGAGGCCAACGACCTTGAACTGCACGAGGTGCCAGATGCCGAGATGGCAGCAATTTCACCGGCGCTAACTCCAGATGTGCGTGACGTGCTCTCGGTTGGCGGTTCAATCAAGGCTCGCGCCGGAGCCGGTGGCACCGCATTGCCACGCGTGCTCGAGCAAGTCGCCGCACTTCGCAAAATCGCGCCAAAGCAGGTGGGCTAGTGGCCACGCCAGAAGCTTTGCGCAGTCAATCAAACGATGCCTCGTTCGCCGATCTTTGGGCCGAACTGGAGTGGCGTGGCCTGATTGCGCTAAGCACAGATGCCGACGCGCTGCGCAAGGCCCTAAACGAAACCAAGATCACCTATTACATTGGCTTCGACCCAACCGCACCAAGCTTGCACCTAGGTAATCTTGTACAACTTTTGATCATGCGCCGCTTGCAGCTAGCCGGCCACAAGCCACTGGCATTAATCGGTGGTTCAACCGGTCTGGTTGGCGATCCGCGCCCAACCGCCGAGCGCACCCTGAACACCAAAGAAACCGTGGCCGAGTGGGTCGAAAAGCTTGGCAAGCAGGCCTCACGCTTCTTGTCGTTTGAGGGTGAGAACGCTGCCCGCCTGGTAAACAACCTGGACTGGACCGCACCGCTTAGCGCAATCGACTTTCTTCGCGATATCGGAAAGTACTTTCGCGTCGGCACCATGCTCAGCAAAGATGCCGTTTCTGCTCGCCTAAACAGCGAACACGGTATTAGTTACACCGAATTCAGCTACCAGATTCTGCAGGGCTATGACTACTTAGAGCTTTACCGCCGCTTCGGCTGCAGCCTGCAAATGGGTGGCAGCGACCAGTGGGGCAATCTAACCTCGGGCACCGACCTGATCCGCAAGGCCGAAGGCGAATCTGTACACATTTTGGCAACGCCATTGATCACCAACTCGGACGGTCAAAAATTCGGCAAGTCTGAGGGTAACGCGGTCTGGTTAGACGCGGACTTCACCAGCCCATACGCCTTTTACCAGTTCTGGCTAAATGTCGATGACGCCGACGTGATCGACCGCCTAAAAGTGTTTACTTTCTTAACCAAGGCTGAGATCGAAGACCTGGCCAAGCAGACCGCCGAGGCACCGCACCTGCGTGCCGCCCAAAAGCGCCTGGCTCTTGAGGTCACTTCTTTGGTGCACTCTGCCGCCGCAGCCCAGGGCGCAATCGATGCCTCGGCCGCGCTCTTTGGTCAAGGTGAACTTACCGCACTAGATGCCGAAACCCTGGCCGCAGCCCTGGGTGAGCTACCAAATACGAACGCAATGGTCGGCACCGCCATTACCCAGCTCTTGATCGACACCGGATTATGCGACAGCATTTCGGCTGGCCGACGTGCCATCAAAGAGGGTGGCGTCTACCTAAACAACCAAAAGGTCGAAGCCGAAGATGCCGTTTTGACCGACCTGTTGCACGGTAAATTCGCGGTTTTGCGCCGCGGTAAAAAGACACTGGCCGGCATTTTCACCGCGTAAAAAATCTTTAAAAAAATTTAAAAATTTTTCGCAAAAATGCCTATTTCGATTTGACTTTTATTGTTATTAGACCGTAATGTAGACACTCGTTACCCAAAGTTTGGAACCATCTGCTTAGATGTCCGGCTCAAGAGTAACAAATCCTTATAAATAAAGGCCTCCAGGCTGTTTTAGCTTGGTGTCTTGTTGTTCGGATTTAAATCACTTAGCACAAAATTTTCGCTGTTACTATTTGACACGCGTGAATTAAGTGGTAAGTTAGTGAAGTTGCTCTGTAGACCATCGCGAGAGAAATCCGCAGACGCATCCGATCCTTGAGAACTCAACAGCGTGCACAATGTCGATACCAAGAACCTCTTGGTTATTTAGGCTTGCCTGAATAATCAGAGAAAACATTGGATTAGACAGATTGTCAGACAATCTGATTTAGTCAGATCAAACTACATGCCCCAAATTTCCGGGGCTTTTGTAAAAAATTTGGGCCTAATTTATTAGGTCCTAAAACACTTTTACGGAGAGTTTGATCCTGGCTCAGGACGAACGCTGGCGGCGTGCTTAACACATGCAAGTCGAACGATGAAGCCGGAGCTTGCTCCGGTGGATTAGTGGCGAACGGGTGAGTAAC
>JAHEAT010000096.1 GCA_024642605.1 Microbacteriaceae bacterium | reverse complement strand
CGCCGAGGGTTGAACGAGAGGCATTGCTCATGAACGACTCAAACAACGGTGCAAAGACGCAGGGCGCTAAGCACCTCAGCGAGATTCAAGAGAAGATCGTCGAGGCTATCGTCAGCTATCGCAACGAAAAGGGCTACAACCCGACAATGCGCGAGGTCGGCGAAGCGGTGGGCCTCTCTTCTACCTCATCGGTCTCTTACCAGTTGAGCCAGCTACGCGAGTTGGGTTACCTGAGCAAGGCAGACGCCGGTCAACGTGCAATGGATGTATTGAAGTCTGTGCCGGGAGTAAACGATGACTCCGGCCGCTCACACTTCGGCAATGTGGTGAGCATTCCACTCGTTGGCGCCATTGCAGCGGGTGGTCCGATTCTTGCTGAGCAAAACATCGAAAGCCACTTCACGTTGCCTCGCGAACTCGTAGGCAACGGCGACCTTTTCATGCTCAAAGTAAAGGGAGACTCCATGATCGACGCCGCCATTTGCGATGGCGACTGGGTTGTGGTTCGTCAGCAGCAGAACGCCGACAATGGCGACATCGTGGCTGCGCTGCTAGAAGATTCGGCAACCGTCAAGGTGTTCAAGCAAAACAACGGCCAGACCTGGTTGCTACCGAGAAACTCTGCTTACGACCCGATCGACGGCAATCACGCCGTAATCATGGGCAAGGTAGTTTCGGTTATCCGCGCTTTATAAGACTTCGAAGTCGATTAGGTCTGCTGCCAGCTCTGGTCGAACCATGGCGGTGATTTTGGTGCCTTCTTCAATATGTTCAAGGCTGATGATGCGGCTGTTGAGGTGGAGCCTCGAGACGAGCTCACCCCTCGAATAAGGAATCAGAACCGTAACCCGAACATTGGGCTCGGGCAGCATGGCCGCGATTCGCGCTTGAAGCTCATCGAGCCCCTCCCCCGAACGCGCCGAAACCCCAATGCTGTCTGGCTCCATGCCTCGCAATGCCATGCGCTGCGTTTGGTCGGCTAGGTCAATCTTGTTGAACACGATTAGCTCTTGGATGTTACGTGCGCCAACTTCACCGATTACATCGCGCACAGTAGCGATCTGACTAGCTGGGTCTGGGTGCGAAGCGTCGACGACGTGAACAATCAAGTCGCTGTCGCCGATTTCTTCAAGCGTTGAACGAAAGGCTTCTACCAGCTGGTGAGGAAGGTTACGCACAAACCCGACGGTGTCGGCGAGGGTGTACTCGCGCCCGTCGGGAGTGAGAGTTTTACGAACGGTGGGATCTAGGGTCGCGAAGAGCGCGTTTTCGACGAGCACACCGGCCGAGGTCATTCGGTTCAAGAGCGAAGACTTGCCGGCGTTGGTGTAGCCCGCGATAGCCACCGACGGAATCGCGTTGCGCTTACGATTCGAACGTTTGGTTTCACGAGCGGGTTTCATCTCGACAATCTGCTTGCGAAGCTTTGCCATGCGCGTGTTAATGCGACGGCGATCGAGTTCGATCTTGGTTTCACCTGGACCACGCGAACCCATGCCAACACCACCGGCCGCCTGACCACCCGCTTGGCGAGACATCGACTCACCCCAACCGCGCAAACGCGGTAGTAAGTATTCGAGTTGGGCAAGCTCAACCTGCGCCTTACCTTCTCGGCTCTTTGCGTGCTGCGCAAAAATGTCGAGAATAACCGCGGTTCGGTCGATTACCTTGACCTTGACTACATCCTCGAGAGCGCGACGCTGCGAAGGCGCTAACTCGGTATCGGCAATCACGGTGTCGGCGCCTGTGGCGGCAACCATCTGTCGAAGTTCTTCTGCCTTACCCTTGCCCAGGTAAGTGGCAGGGTCAGGATGCGGGCGTCGCTGAAGCAGACCGTCTAGAACTTCTGAACCGGCCGTCTCAGCCAGTGCGGCAAGTTCGCGGAGGGAGTTCTCGGCCTCCTGAAGGGTTTGTTCGCCCCAAAGCCCAATGAGCAACACCTTTTCGAGTCGAAGCTGACGGTACTCGACTTCGGTGATGTCTTCGAGTTCGGTACTGAGCCCTGCCACGCGGCGCAAGGCAGACCGTTCAGCTAGATCTAACTGATCTCCGTCGCTGGCACCGTGGGAGTGAGTGTCATCGGCACCGAGCGCTGCGGCTCTAGCGCCGCGACGCAGAATGCGATCGATGGCGGCTTCCGACCTGGTGGCCGATTCGGCAGCGGCATCCTCGTCTGGAATCAATGGACTTTTACTCATTTGCAACTAACACTATCTAGCCGAACAGGTATAGATTGACGCTATGTCTTCTGAGCATTATTTCTCGGAGACCCCACAAACCGAATTCAAACCAAAGCAGATTCACGTAGTGCTTGCTGGCCATGAAGCTGTAGTTGAAACCGCAAGTTCCGTGTTCTCCCCCGACCATGTCGATCAGGGCACTGCTGTTCTCTTAGAGCAGCTGAGCCAAGCGCCTGCCGGTGGAAACATTCTTGACGTCGGTTGTGGCTGGGGTCCGATAGCGCTTTCACTCGCGCTACACTCGCCACGCGCGACTATTTGGGCTGTCGACATTAACGAACGTTCACTGGAACTCACCCGAAGAAACGTTGCCCGCCTTGGACTCAAGAACGTCAAGGTGTGCCGACCCGAAGACGTGCCA
>JAHEAT010000089.1 GCA_024642605.1 Microbacteriaceae bacterium | reverse complement strand
AGCCTCGGCGTCACGGCTTATTTCTCGTCGGCACCTTGCCTATCTAGTGGCCAGTGGGCTAGCCACCGGGGCATCGTGGCTCTGCTATTTCGGGGCAATCAAACTCGGCGAGGTTTCGGTGGTAGCTCCAATCGACAAACTGAGCATCGTTTTTGCCGCCGGTCTAGCCGCATTGCTGCTAGGCGAAAAGGTCACCAAACGCGACACCCTCGCGCTCGCCTCGATGGTGCTCGGCACACTCATACTCCTTTATTAAGTGGCGAAGATTTTTGAACCTGCGATGGTTTGCGCCTTTGGGGTAGCCTAGTGGCGACAGTAGGAGAACAAATGACTGGAAATAAGCTCAAGTCCATTGCGGCAGTTATCGGCCTGGCGTGCAGCCTGGCATTTTCGGGTTCTGCCTCAGCGTTGGCTACTCCAGAGTGCATCGCAACGGCCAACGTCAGCCTGCCTAATTGTGATTTTTCGAAATCAAGCCAGAGCTGGTTCAACGGTGTTTTTGATAACTCGAACTTCTCAAATTCGAACTTCACCGGCGTTACATCCCGCTGGTCTTACTGGAGCAACACAAATTTAACTGGCGCTAACCTCACAAACATGAGCCTCCACGGTGCATGGCTAGGCGCAACAAACTTTACGAACGCGAATCTCACCAACGCTGATTTCACCCAAACAAATATGCCCGGCGCTATTTTTGCAGGCGCAAACCTTACTGGCATTCGCTCTGGGGGAGTCGTTGGTGCACCCGCATCGATGCCTAAGAGATGGTCTGTGCGCGGCGGCTATATCATGGGGCCTACAGCCAATCTTGCCGGCGCAGACCTTAGCGGTTTCGATCTGAGTGGCGTCGACCTGTCGAAGGCCAATTTAACCGCTGTGCGTTCAGGCAAAATTACGGGAACACCTTTGCACCTACCCAAGGGTTGGAACTTGATTGGCGGCTACTTGATTGGCCCTGGAGCCGACCTGCGCGGCGCCAAGCTAGACAACCTAGACATTTGGTTTGGTGATTTCACCAATGCAAACCTTGAAGGAGCCAGCGTCGGTGGTGCTGCCTTTATCTACTGCAAAATGACTGGCGTAAAATCTGGGTCTATCAGTGGAATCCCACACTCAATGTCGGGGACTTTAGTCAACGGTTACATCATCAGTGAGGGCGTAAACCTTGAAGGGGCGAACCTTCAAGGTGCAAACCTTTCGGGGCTGGGTTTTCGAAATGCAAACTTGCGAAGTGCAGACTTCACGGGAGCCAACCTCAAAAGCGCCGACTTTGAAGGTTCGACTGTAATCAACACCGATTTCACCAACACCAACTTGATGCTTGCAGATTTTTCGAACACCAAAATTGATCACTCAAGATTCAACGGCGCAAACCTAACCCAAGCCAAGCTTTGGTTCGACGTAATCTCTGATTCTGAGTTCTACGGGGCAACTTTGACTAACTCAGAATTTCTCGATGCTACTTTGAGAAACATTCGTTCGAGCGCGGTCGTGGGCCAACCTTTGAGCTTTCCAAATGACTTCGCCGTTATCGACGGCAACATTTTGCAGCAAATGGTCACCAGCTTCGAACCTTCTATAACGGGGCAGGCCAGCGCCGATAATCTTCTATTTGCGCAGGTGGCAAACAATGTGAATGCCGCAATCCTCACCTATCAGTGGCTTCGTGATGGAGTGGCAATTGTAGGAGCGACCGACCAGAGTTACAAGGTAAGCGGCTTAGATAGCTACCGCGCGATTTCTGTGAGAGTAACCGGATCGAAAGCTGGTTTCTCTTCGCGCAGCGATACTAGCGAGGACGTTTCGGTTCAAAACCGTTACATGACCACAACCACCGTGTATCTATCAGGCACACCTAAAGTCGGTGCGAAGTTGACCGCCGATGTGAACACTTGGGTTGATAAAGCAAAGGTTACTTACCGCTGGCTGCGAGACGGTAAGGCAATTAAGGGCGCTTCGCAATCAACTTATCGCTTGAGTGAGTCTGACAAGGGGCACAAGATTTCAGTCTTGGTGAGCCAAGTGGCTAGCGGTTACTTTAACGGTGAAAAATCTTCGCGCACAGTAAAGATCAAGTAGGCATTCTCAACTCATGCCCAAAATTGTGATCAAAGCCAAGAGTCTCAAGGTTGAGCTGAGTGCATCCGAGAAGGTTTGGGCCCTACACGGCGATCTCGAGATTGCCTCTGAGAACATTCTTGGCGCTGAACCGCTAAACCCGCGCTGGATCAAAACCCTTGGGCTTCGAATTCCAGGCACTGCGCTACCTGGCGTAATAGTGGCCGGCACCTACCGCGCATACGGCGACCGAGTTTTTGTTTACTGGACGCGCAAAAAGCAGCCCCTTCAAATCAATCTCTACAACCACCGCTACAACCGCATGATCATTGGCGTTGACGACGCGGATGCCTGGGCTGACGCCATAAACGCGGCGCTCACCAGCTGCTAGAAAAGATTTACACAAACTTGGGGTTGTGCAACTGCAAAAAGCAGTTGTAAGATAGTGGTTTGCTCCCAAACCTTCTGCACGCATATGTTGGCGTGCGCTCGTGACCGCATATTTCGGCGTCACAAAAGTTTAGGGTCGCGATCTCACATCCGCTCACACTACGAGTAATGCCCTTGGAGGGATCTTCTTGGCTGCGAAAAACGCAAAATCCATTAAGAATGACCGATCGGCCCAG
>JAHEAT010000088.1 GCA_024642605.1 Microbacteriaceae bacterium | reverse complement strand
CGGCGGCCATCACTCGGTCGTTGTAAGAGTCGATGATTTTGCGCCAGCGACGGTTGATTTCGTGAACCTCTGGTTGACCCCAGTAAGGGTTGGCGACTTCGAGTTCTTCAATGGTCATGTCGCCCTCGGCTTTGACGCCGCCCATTTCGGTAGACATCGTCTTGGTGTCTGGCAAGCCAGCGCGCTTGATCATGCCGTGAGCGACGTCGATTCTGAAACCGTCGACACCCCTGTCTAGCCAGAACTGCAAAACCTTGTCGAACTCGTCACGAACCCGGTCGTTCTTCCAGTTCAAATCTGGCTGCGATGAATCGAAGATGTGAAGGTACCACTGACCCTTCTTGCCGTTTGGCTCGGTGATGCGGGTCCACTGTGACCCACCGAAAACCGAAGGCCAGTTGTTTGGGGCCTTGCGGCCGAACCATCCCTTGCCATCTCTGAATATGTACATTTCACGCTCTGGTGAACCTTTTGGTGATTTCAGAGCTGCTTGAAACCATTCGTGCTGGTCTGAGGTGTGATTTGGAACTAGGTCGACAATGATTCGCAAGCCAAGTGAGTGCGCTCTTGCAAGCAGGGCATCGAAATCAGCAAGATTTCCAAAAAGCGGGTCGATGTCTTTGTAATCGCTAACGTCATAACCGGCGTCTTTTTGCGGAGACTTGAAAAAAGGTGAAAACCAGATGGCGTCGATGCCCAGTTCTTGCAAACTTTCGAGTCGGTCCGTTACACCTTTCAGGTCGCCCATTCCATCGCCGTTGCCGTCGGCGAATGAGCGAGGGTAGATCTGGTAGATAACCGCGGTGCGCCACCATTCGGCGTCTGCCTTGGAAATGTAAAGAACATCGTTATTGGTCATGCCAAATAGCGTAATAGCCACAAACGCTTACATTTCTCGGAGGGCCTAAAAATAGCCCGTGAAACGAACTGTGACAAGAACGTTATCTAAAAAGGGCATTCTGAGTTGCCTCGAAACGTTTGACGGGTGTTTGATTGAGACGACTTGAAAATAAGTCCTTCATCGACTAGTCAACTGAAAGGTTACAAATGAAGATTCGCAAAGCCGGTGTTGTTGCACTAGCTGGAGCAACCGCAGCTGCCCTTATGGGCGTCTCGGTTCCAGCAACCGCAGCAGTACCTACCATCACCATCTGGCTAGACCAGGGCACCAAGGACGCCATTGGCGGCGCACTTCTTGCCTACGACGGCCAAGACAAGACCCTAGCCATCAACGTTGTTGTCAAGGACTTCGGAACCCTGCGCAAGGCAGCCATCCAGGCTATTCCTCGCGGCACCGGCCCTGACATTCTTGCTGGTGCTCACGACTGGACTGGCGCTCTGCTTTCTGCAGGTGTTATCGCTCCAGTTTCGCTTGGTGCACTAAACGGCAAGTTCTCTGACGCTGCTAAGTCGGGCTTCTCGGTTTACGGCAAGCTATACGGCGTTCCAGGTTGGACCGAGAACACTGCTCTGATCATCAACAAGAAGAAGATCAAGGGCACCGACATCGACACCACAGCTGAGTTCAAGGCAGCTATCGCAGCAGGCAAGGTCGGTATGCACATCGACATCGCCGGTGGCGGTAACGACCCTTACCACATGGCTGCAATCTCGAGCTCGTTCGGAATCGACCAGTACGTACGTAACAACGGCACCTGGACCTCGACCATCGGTTTCACCGATGACGCATCTAAGGGTGGCTTCACCAAGTACGTTAACTGGCTAGCTGGCGCAGGTAAGTCCATTGTTTACAAGGACTGGAACACCAACGCTTACAACTTCCAGAGCCCAAACAGCCCAGTTGCTGCAATGATCTCGGGCCCTTGGGGTGCCGGCACCGTTGTAAACGACACTCACAAGGTTGGAAACGAGACTCCAGACAAGCTAAAGGCTTCTGACGTCGGCGTTCAGGCTATTCCTTCAATCGGTGGCAAGACCGTTCACCAATTCTCTGGTGTTCGCGGTTACTGGCTATCATCGAAGGTTCCAGCAGCCAAGAAGGTTGCAGCAGGAAAGGTTCTAGCCGCACTTGCCGGCAAGGACATCCAGCTTGCATCGTTCACCACCGAAGCAAAGGCTCCTGCTAACAGCGACGCCCTTGCAAAGGTATCTGACGCTTGGATCAAGGGATTCGGTACCGCAGGTAAGAACGCTTACCCAATGGCATCGTTCGCTTTCCAGGACGGAACTTGGCAGGCAATCGGTAAGGCTGAAGCTGCAATCATCAAGGGTGGTGCTGCTCTAAACGGCAAGACCCCACTTGAGTTCTTCACCGCATCGATTCAGGCTCAGCAAGACGTCATCGACGGCTAATAGCTGAATCAAGCAAAGGTTCGCGGCTCCCGTAAGGGGGCCGCGAATCTCTTTAACCGGCTTTTCGCTAACGATTAGGTTTCGAACATCGTTGTTTGGAAATTGCAAAACTTCGGAGGCAATAAACTGACCCGAGATAGTTTGCTGAAAGAGAGTTTCATTTCATGGCAAGAAAAACCGAAGACGTCACCGGCGACACAAAAACTGTACGAGTTAGTGCAGCTACCAGACGCGCAAGACAGCGCATGGTCGACGACGGTGGAACCCCGAGCCTCCGCGGCACGATCATCAAGATCATCCTGCTAGGTATAGCTGACGCCGCGGCATTCTTCGTTTCGATGCTGCTTGTGGCCAAGCACCAGTGGACCTACCTCGCAGGCGTGGTCATTGTGACCCTCATTCTCAACTTCATCTATCTTCGCCGTGGCGGCCTTCCAGCTAAATACCTTTCACCAGGCGTACTTTTTCTAATCTTCTTCTCGTTCTCGGTGGTTGTTTATTCAGCTTTCATTGCTTTCACCAACTACGGTGGCCAGCACAACGGTTCTAAAGAAGACTCAATTTCTTCGGTTGAGCTCGGCGCAATGGTTACCGACACCAATGCCCCGTGGATGGATGTCAGCATCCTTGAAGACGGCAATAAGCACTTCTACTTCTTGGCTTCAGACAACATGTCGGAGTTTGCCGCCGACGGTGTTACCCCTGTTCCGCACTACTACCTGGGTGGCGAAGACTTCAACGCGCCAACCGGATGGCACGAGATTACCGGAGACGAGCTTTCAAAAGTTAGCTTTGGCGCCGGACTCATGGGTTATGACATCGCAACCGGTTACCAGGGTTTCACAACCCTAACCATCGACCAGGTCACTCAAGAGGGTGCGAAGTTCGCGACCTTGAAGGTGCCTCTAGGCGCAAAAATCGACACGGATGGCTGGATGGCTCTAGACCCATCGGCTGCCGGTGTTCAGCGCACCTACTATGACGCCAAGTACGACGCGGCTACCGACTCGTTCACTCGCCTGAGTGACGGAACCGTGTTCAAGGCCGACAACTCACAGGGCTTCTTTATTTCTGACTCAGGTGAGCGTCTGAACGACACCGGTTGGCAGACCGTGGTTGGTTTGAAGAACTTCAACACCATCTTCGGCAACGAGAAGCTGCGCGCTCCTCTGCTCAAGATTTTCTCGTGGACGGTAATCTTCGCTATCGCTTCGGTGCTCTCGACCTTCATTCTTGGTCTGGCTCTGTCGTTGTTGTTCAACGACGACCGACTTCGTGGCAAGAAGATTTACCGCGCCATCATGATCTTGCCTTATGCCTTCCCAGGCTTCCTCTCGGCCTACGTGTGGAAGGGTATGTTCAGCTTCGAGTACGGCTTCATCAACTTCAACATCCTTGGGTTTAAACCTGGCCACGGTATTCCATGGTTGGCCGAAGAGGGAGCTGCAAAGTGGGCGATTCTGCTTTGTAACCTGTGGCTCGGCTTCCCTTACATGTTCCTGATCACCACCGGTGCGCTGCAGGCCATTCCTGCGGAGCTCACTGAGTCGGCGGTTATCGACGGTGCGAGCGCCTGGCAGCAGTTGCGCTTGATCAAGCTTCCGCTTCTGCTGGTTTCGCTCACCCCGCTGTTGATTTCATCGTTTGCGTTCAACTTCAACAACTTCACGATTATCTACCTGATAACAGGGGGAGGGCCGAGCGGCGACCCGTCGCTCGGGGTCGACGTCGGTGGAACCGACATCCTCATCTCGTTCGTCTATAAGATCGCGTTCTCGAGTTCGCAGGGTGCCGACTACGGTTTGGCTAGCGCCTTCTCGATCTTGATCTTCTTCATTGTTGGTGGTCTGTCGTTGATCGGATTCCGCCGTACCCGATTCCTAGAGGAAGTGACCGAATAATGAGCACTGTCGTTGAAGAAACCTACGACCGCAAGGTTGGCAAGCGACGCATGTCGCCTTTCCGCTGGCTTGCAACACTCGGCTGGAAGCACCTGGTTGGTCTTGCAGTCTGCGTCTATGCACTGTTTCCAATTCTTTACATCATCTCTGTAGCGTTCTCAGACTCTGGTGACATCAGCGGTGGACTTTTCGGCTCGTTTACACTCGTAAACTTCGAAAAGCTCTTTGCCGGAGACGACCCAGACCGTCCTTTCGTGCAGTGGATCATCAACACTGTGTGGATTGCATCGGTTTCGTCAATCGGTTCGGTGTTTCTTTCGGCACTGGCCGCCTACTCGTTCTCGCGTCAGCGGTTCCGCGGCCGTCGTGGCGGTCTACTCACTCTGATTCTGCTTCAGATGTTTCCATCGGTGCTCGGTCTTGTTGCTATCTACGCAATCCTTTCGGAGCTATACAAGTATGTTCCTGCCCTTGGTTTGAACAGCCCTTGGGGTTTGATTCTGGTTTATCTGGGTGGCTCGCTCGGTGGTGGAACCTACCTGATGTACGGCTTCTTTAACACCGTGCCAAAAGAAATCGACGAGGCTGCCAAGATCGACGGCGCTACGCACACGCAGATCTACTTCCAGATCATCCTGCGCTTGGTTTCACCAATTTTGGCCGTGCAGATGCTGCTTTCGTTCATTGGTATTTCGAGCGACTTCATTTTGGCTTCGATCGTTATGAACAAGCCCGACCAGTACACCCTTGCGGTTGGTTTGGGTCTGTTTATCGACCAGCCTTACTCCAAGAACTGGGCCATGTTCTGTGCGGGCGCAATCATTGCGGCTACGCCTATCGTGATTCTCTTCATGTCGCTGCAGCGTTACATCACCTCCGGTCTAACCGGTGGTGCTGTCAAGGGCTAGTAACCAAACATGTCGGAAAAGGCTAAGTCTTTTCGCTCGGTCGACGTGACGAAGCTGCCGCTTTCGCTGCAGCCTCATCACGACGGCTCGGCGCTTTACGTGCCAAACCAGTCACCAAAACTGCTAGACAAAATCAAGGTTCGCATTCGCGTTCACGATGCCATTGGCAAAGTGAAAGAGGTTCGCGTTCGTTACAGTGAAAGCGGCGAGGCGTTTCCAACACCTCCTGCAAAACTGATCAAATCTGAGGCCGGTTGGTCTTGGTATGAATCTGAAATCGTGGTTCTCAACCCAAAGATCAACTATCGATTCATCATTATTCTGGCCTCGGGCGAAACCGTTTGGTACAACACCCAGGGTTTGTCAAAGCTGATACCTGCCGACGTTCTCGATTTCAGAATCAACACGTTCTCTAGTGCCCCAGCCTGGGGCAAAGAGGCCGTGATGTATCAGATCTTCCCCGACCGATTCGCCCGTTCGGCTCAAGCCGACAAGCATAAGGCTCCAGACTGGGCAGTGCCACAGAAGTGGGCCGACCCCGTGATGGTTGAGGGTCGCGACCGTTCGCAGCAGTTCTACGGCGGCGATATCTGGGGTGTAATCGAGCACCTCGACCACCTCAAGAAACTCGGTGTCAACCTCGTTTACCTAACTCCGATGTTTCCTGCGCGCTCAAATCACCGATACGACGCCTCATCTTTCGATGTGATCGACCCGCTACTCGGTGGAAACAAGGCCTTTGCGGCGCTGGTTGAAGAGGCTCACAAGCGCGGCATGCGAGTTATCGGCGACCTAACCACCAACCACTCGGGCGATGCTCACGAATGGTTCAAGGCCTCTTACAAGAACCCGGGCGCCGCCGAGAGCGAGTTCTACTACTTCTCTGAGAAGAACACCAAGTACGACTCATGGTTTGGTGTTCCGAGCCTTCCAAAGTTCAACTGGAAGTCGAGCGAGCTTCGTAAGCGATTTATTGCAGGCCGTACATCGGTGGTTGCAAAATGGCTCAAAGCCCCTTACAAAATGGATGGCTGGCGCATCGACGTGGCCAACATGACTGGCCGCATTCGCGACGAAGACATGTACCTCGATGTAGCTCAAACCGTTCGCAAGACCATGGTTGACATCAACGCCGACACCATCATGCTCGGCGAGTACACCGGCGATGCTGCCTATGAAGTGCAGGGTGACGGCTGGCAAGGCGCAATGACCTACAGCAACTTCACCAAGCCGGTTTGGCGTTGGTTCTACAACGAGAAGTCACAAGAGAAGCGTCGCAAGGAGTTTCCAAACTTCGAACTTGCCGGCTTCATGATGTGGGATGGCAACCAGCGCGGCACCGGCCGCGATCTCGTTGCTTCATACAACCAGTTCATCGCCGCATTCCCTTGGCATGTTCGACTTTGCAACATGAACCCGCTCGACACTCACGACATCCCGCGCTTCAAGACTTACGCAATCGATGGTGCCCAAAAAGTTGCAGCGGCGATGCAGTTCACTTTTCCGGGCATCCCCGTGGTTTGGGCTGGCGACGAGTTTGGCCTCGACGGCTACAACGGTGAGCACGCTCGCACCCCGCTGCCTTGGAACGGTGAGCTGCCAACTGACCCAACTCTCATCGACACCTACGCGGCGTTGGCTAAGTTGCGTCGCGAAAACAAGGCACTCACCGATGGCTCGATGCGGTTTGTTTATGCCTCGAAGGAGGCTGTCGCTTATGTTCGTGAAAACGGCAAGCAGAGCATTTTGGTTGTTGTAACTCGCGGCGAAGATAAGAAGATTTCGTTGCACAAAGATGCAGTGCCTGGTTTGAAAAAGGCTGTGAACATTTACGGTGGCGGCAAGATCAAGTCAGATGGAAATCACCTCCACCTGCCTGGTCACAAGCTGTCTGTAAACGTGTGGAGAATCGACAAGTAGAGGTCGCATTTCTGTGCGAAAGCACTTTGTAAACCAGAAAACGTCTTTGCATTAAAGCGTTTCTAATCGACAAAACTCGTTTTGTGAGCATGCGCCTAAAGTGCTAATCTTTTCTGGTGCCTGCGCCAAGTGCGATTTTGGTCACGCCCCGATAGCTCAGTGGTAGAGCACTTCCATGGTAAGGAAGGGGTCGACAGTTCAATCCTGTCTCGGGGCTCCATGGCTGGGTAGCTCAGGTGGTTAGAGCACACGACTCATAATCGTGGGGTCGCGGGTTCGAGTCCCGCCCCAGCTACCAACAGTTATAAAGCAAGCCGGCCTTCGGGCCGGCTTTTTGCTTTTCGTCTACGCTTGTAGGCATGGTAAATGCCAATGTTGAGGGCAAGAAGTATCCCGCCACCGAACCTTATTTGGTCGGTCGCGAGAAGATCCGCGAATTCGCCCACGCGGTAATGTCAACTAACTCTGTAAACCACGATGTCTTTGCAGCTCAAGCCGCCGGATACACCGACGTCGTTGCACCTCCAACCTTCGCGGTTGTCATTCAGGAGCGCAGCCTGGCTACCGTGCTCGGCGACCCCGAGGCCGACATCGACTTTAGCCGCGTGGTGCACGGCGACCAGCGCTTTGTGCACGTTCGCCCTATCGTTGCGGGCGACGAACTCACCAGCCAGCTAACGGTGGCGAGCGTCAAAAGCCTCGGTGCTCACTCGATGATCACTTTCGAAACGCAAATCTTCGATGCCGCCAGTGCTCTGGTTTGCACCGCAATCTCCACGCTCGTAGTTAGGGGCGACGAATGACCCACATCAACATGGCTGGTCTCGAAGTAGGCCAAGAGATCGGTTCGCGCGAGTTTCACCTGAGCCGCGATTCGCTAGTGCGCTACGCGGGAGCGTCGGGCGATTTCAACCCGATTCACTACCGCGACGACTTTGCCGCAGCAGTTGGCCTACCTGGCGTTCTTGCTCACGGAATGCTCACCATGGGTGTAGCCGTTCAGGTGGCAGCCGACTGGGTTGGCGATGCCGGAAAGGTTATCGATTACGGCGTGCGCTTCACCAAGCCAGTTGTGGTTGACGCCGCCGAGGGAGCCATTCTGAAGGTGGTTGGCAAGATCGGCGAGATCAACACCGAAACAGGCGAAGTTCGCGTAGACCTAACTGCAACCTTCAACGACACCGCGGTTTTGGGCAAGGCGCAGGCGCGAGTTCGCCTGTAGGCGCTGCTAGATCATGCCGAAATCTCTGAGCGAATTAACCACGATGCGTGTGGGTGGCACACCTGCCAGCATGTTCGTGGCATCCACTCGCGATGAGCTCATTTCGGGAGCGGTTGAAACCTGGAGTGAAGCCGATCAATGGTTTGTGCTCGGGGGTGGCAGCAACATTGTGGCCTCAGAAAATCTTGAAGAGTTTTCGGTTATCAAAACTGAAAATTTTGGAATCGAACGCGAAGGCACAACGGTTCGCGTGCAAGCCGGTGAAAACTGGGACAACTTTGTTGCATTCACGGTTGCAAACAATCTCACCGGCGTCGAAGCGCTCAGCGGCATTCCAGGATGCGTCGGTGCCGCGCCAGTGCAAAACATCGGGGCATACGGCCAAGAGGTTGCAGAAACCATCTCACGCGTCGAATTCTTGGATTACAAAACTCACGAAGTCGTTGAGCTAACCGCTGCCGAACTCGGCTTTTCCTACCGCGACAGTATCTTCAAAAGCGGTGGTCGTTTGGGAGTGATCACTTGGGTTGAGTTTGTGCTTGAGGAGTTTCAGCCAGAGCGTGAGGCGCTCATTCGCCTCACCGAAGCGCTGGGACGCTCGGTCACGAATCCCGCTGACGTACGTGAATCGGTTATTGCTACTCGAGCGCTAAAGGGAATGGTGCTCAACGAGGCTGATCACGACACCTGGTCTTGCGGTTCGTTCTTTACAAACCCGATTGTGAGCGATGGCTTTTCGCGAAGCATCCCTGGAGATGCCCCGCGCTGGTTGCAAGAAGATGGCAATGTAAAGCTGAGTGCGGCGTGGCTGATTGAAAACTCCGGATTGCCAAAGGGCTTCAAGTTGGGCGATTCTCAGGCGGCGTTGTCAACCAAACATTCGCTTGCAATTACCAACCGAGGTTTTGCAACGGCAGAGCAGGTGCGCGAATTGGCAAGTTTCATTCAGTTGCAAGTTGCAAATCGCTGGGGCGTTAACCTCGTACCAGAGCCAAACCTAATCGGCTTCTAGTTCAGCGAAACTGCAAAGGCTCTAAGCAAACAACTTCTGCAGGCGCTGGATGCCCTCGAGAAGCGGGCCATCACCGAGCGCGTAGCTCATGCGCACATAACCAGACGGGCCGAAAGCCTCGCCAGGAACCAGTGCCACTTCAGCGGCATCCAAGATGTAATCGCAAAGTTCAAGCGAAGTGTTGATTTGCTTGCCACCCCACTCGCGGCCGAGGAGGCCCGAGACGTCTGAGTAAACATAGAACGCGCCTTCAGGCATTGGTGCAACCCAACCCGGAATCTCGTTGAGTTCGGCAACTGCAAGCTTGCGGCGACGGTCAAATGACTCTCGCATAGCCTCAACCTCTTCTTGCGGGCCGGTGAGAGCTGCAATTGCTGCGCGCTGTGAAACGTTAGAGACGTTCGACGACAAATGCGACTGCAAGTTGCCGGCAGCCTTCATGGCATCGAGCGGGCCGACCATCCAGCCCAGACGCCAGCCGGTCATGGCATAAGACTTTGCAACACCATTTACCAAAATGGTGCGATCGATCATCTCGGGCACCGCCTCGGTAACCGAAACTGCCTTCACGCCGTCGTAGGTGAGGTTCTGATAAATCTCGTCAGAGATGATCCACAGGCCGTGCTCGTAAGCCCAACGCCCGATGGCTTCAACTTCTTCGCGTGAGTAAACCGATCCGGTTGGGTTCGAAGGCGAGCAGAACAGCAGAACCTTCGAGCGGTCGGTGCGGGCAGCTTCGAGCTGAGCCACGGTGACCTTGTAGTTCTGGTCTGAGCCAGCGAAAACTTCTACGGTCTTGCCGCCGGCAAGGGCAATCGCCTCTGGGTAGGTGGTCCAGTAAGGAGATGGCAGAAGCACTTCGTCGCCTGCATCTAAGAGAGTTGCAAACGCCTGGTAAACAGCCTGCTTGCCGCCGTTGGTAACTACAACCTGGGCAGCGGTGTACTCGGTGCCCGAGTCTTGCTTGGTCTTTGCAACGATCGCTTCGCGCAGCTCGGGCAAACCGATGGCAGGCGTGTATCGGTGGTTCTTTGGGTCGCGAGCGGCCAAAACGGCGGCTTCAACGATGTGGTTTGGGGTGGCGAAGTCTGGTTCGCCGGCTGCGTAAGAAATAACCGGGCGACCTGCGGCCTGTAGACCTTTGGCCTTGGCGTCAACCTTGAGGGTGGCCGATTCGGCAATCGCGCCGATGCGTTTTGAGATTCTGGCAAATTCAGGCATGGGTTAAGCCTACCTTTAGCACTAAACCGTTCGGGGCTCGGTTGGCCATTTTGCACCGTTCAGCCCACTTTCCCTTTGCATTTCTTAGGTTTGAGGGCTAAACTCCTAGGAGGTAGTTGACAACTTCCGGAGCCTAATCTGGCAAATTAATCACCTTAGATTTCAATCTAGAAGTCTGCCTTTTTCAGGGGTGATGCCACGGATGCTTCGGCGGTTACCAAGCACTAAAAGCGCAAGCTAATCGTGCCGGCTACCAACCGTCTAGGGCGGTGGCTCAATTGGTAGAGCAGCGGTCTCCAAAACCGCAGGTTGCAGGTTCGAGTCCTGTCCGCCCTGCAAGTTGCAACTTAGGTTGCAAACTGAAACAGAAGGAAGAACGATGGCAGAAGAGTACGAGGCATCAGAGAATCTCGTCGACAAGGCCAAGGCCGACCGCGCGACTGCGCGTGGGCCGATTGCTCGCGTCATCCTGTTTATCAAGCAGGTTATTGGCGAGCTTGGCAAAGTCACCCGTCCTACCTGGGCCGAGCTTCGCAACTACACCTTCGTGGTGTTGGGCTTCGTGACCGTGGTCATGATTCTGATTGCAATTCTCGACTGGGCGTTCTTCTACGTTGTGCAGTTCCTTTTCACACCGACTGCAACCGCCTAAAACTTTTACAGCAAACCAAAACAGACTTTTCAAACGATAGGAAGCCACCGTGAGTGAAATCGAGCGCGACGAGCTAGAGCTCGAACTTGACGCCGTTGAAGCAGTGCACGAGGCCGAAGACGCCATCGCCGAAGAAACCGACGAAGCACTTGAGGCAGCCGATGAGCTAGCACTAGACGCAACCGACGACGTAGTTGTTGATGTCGAAGAAGTTGCGGTTGACGAGGTTGACGAGGTTGACGCAGAGGCCGCCGCAGAAGTTGCAGCACCAGAAGCCTCAGCAGACGCCGAAGAAGACGAAGACCCTTACGCCCAGTTCCGCGCCGATTTCCGTGCGCTACCTGGCAAGTGGTACGTAGTTCACTCATACGCCGGCTACGAGAAGCGCGTAAAGCAGAACGTTGAAAACCGCCGCCTCACCCAGGCCGGTGGCGACGATGTATTTCAGATTGAAGTTGTTCTCGAAGACACCGTCGAAATCAAGAACGGCCAGCGCAAGCTTGTTACCAAGGTGAAGGTACCTGGCTACGTTTTGATCCGTATGGAACTGAACGAAGACTCATGGGCACTTATTCGCCACACTCCTGCAGTTACCGGCTTCGTCGGCAACTCGCAGAACCCAACGCCACTTCGCCCAAGCGAAGCTTTCGAAATGCTCAAGAAGTGGCTTTACGAACTTCCTGAAGAGGCCGCCGCCAAGGCTGCCGCTAAGGGTTCGGTTGCCGTTCGTGGCAAGTCGAAGGCGATTCCAATCAGCGTGGATTACAAGATTGGCGAGAGCATCATGATTCGCGACGGTTCTTTCGCGGGTCTGCCAGGCACCATCTCCGAAATCAAGCCAGAGAGCGGCAAGCTCACCGTGCTTGTTTCACTGTTCGAGCGCGAAACTCCTGTGGAGCTTGGCTTCGAGCAGGTCGGACCCCTCAACTAGTTTTCAAAGATTTTTATAGAGTTCCCAAACAAACCAAAGGAATAACAAATGGCACCGAAGAAAAAGATCACTGGAATGATCAAGCTCCAGATCCAGGCAGGCGCTGCTAACCCAGCTCCACCGATTGGTCCGGCACTTGGTCAGCACGGTGTGAACATCATGGAGTTCTGCACCGCGTACAACAACGCAACTGCAGACCAGCGCGGAAACGTCGTACCGGTTGAAATCACCGTTTACGAAGACCGCTCGTTCACCTTCGTTCTGAAGACCCCACCAGCAGCTGAGCTAATCAAGAAGGCAGCTGGCGTAGCAAAGGGCTCGTCAACCCCACACACCGTGAAGGTTGCAACCCTGAGCCGCGAACAGGTTCTAAAG
This sequence comes from Microbacteriaceae bacterium, assembly GCA_024642605.1. The sequence continues at coordinate 1,120 of JAHEAT010000088.1, read as the reverse complement.
ATCGCAGAGCAGAAGCTCACCGACCTAAACGCTAACGACGTTGAGGCCGCGGCAAAGATCATCGCCGGAACCGCCCGCAGCATGGGCATCACCGTCGAGGCCTAAGCCACAAAAAAAAGATAAGTCGTGGGAGTGCCCAGCGCGGCACGCAGACCACAACTGTGACCAACAAGAAAAGGAATAACAGCAATGGCAAAGCGCAGCAAGGCTTACGAAGCCGCAGCAGCAAAGATTCAGCCTGGTAAGTTCTACACCCCAGCTGAAGCAGTAACCCTGGTCAAAGAGACCGTAACCAGCAAGTTTGACGCCACCATCGAGGTTGCTTTCAAGCTAGGTGTTGACCCTCGCAAGGCCGACCAGATGATCCGCGGCACCGTATCGCTTCCAAACGGAACCGGTAAGACCGCCCGCGTTATCGTGTTCGCAACCGGTGCAGCTGCCGATGCAGCCCGCGCAGCCGGAGCCGACGAAGTCGGTGGCGACGAGCTTATTGAGAAGGTTGCTGCAGGATGGGTCGACTTTGACTCTGCAGTATCAACCCCAGAGCTAATGGGTAAGGTGGGTCGCCTAGGTAAGGTGCTTGGTCCTCGTAACCTCATGCCAAACCCTAAGACCGGAACCGTCACCCCAGACGTAGCGAAGGCAGTTACCGACATCAAGGGCGGAAAGATCGAGTTTCGCGTTGACAAGCAGGCTAACCTTCACTTCATCATTGGTAAGTCTTCGTTCACTGCACAGCAGTTGGGCGAGAACCTAGACGTTGCACTCGACGAGATCATGCGTTTGAAGCCTTCGTCTTCGAAGGGTAAGTACCTAATTAAGGGTGCCGTTGCAACCACTTTCGGCCCTGGTATTCCACTAGACACCAGCGTCACCAAGGTTGAGTTCTAAACTCCACCAAACAAACTCAATGTTGAGAGGATCGGGGCCTAATCGCCCCGGTCCTTTCTTCATCCCTCGGCTGACCTCTGTTCAGGTTGAGGTGCTATAAATGGCTTCGGCCATAAAAGTTTTACGAGGCGAAAGCCATAAAAGTTAGGCGGGATATTGTCACAGCACGCGTTTGGCGCAGCAACTCTGCTTGATCCGAAAGACCCAATGGGCTTGCGAACTTCCGCAC
>JAHEAT010000001.1:20272-57727 GCA_024642605.1 Microbacteriaceae bacterium | reverse complement strand
ACTGGGCCAATTTGGTCTAGCGATGACGCTAAGGCAATCAGGCCGTAGCGCGAAACCGCACCGTAGGTTGGCTTGGTACCCACGGTGCCGGTAACCGCAGCCGGAAAACGAATGGAACCGCCGGTGTCGCTACCGATGGCGAGCGGGGCGCTGAACGATGCAACAGCCGATGATGAGCCACCGCCTGAGCCACCTGGGATGCGCTCGATGTCCCATGGGTTGCGGCTTGGTCCGTAAGCCGAGAATTCGGTTGACGAACCCATGGCAAATTCGTCGAGGTTGGTTTTACCCAGAATTGGCATTCTCTGAGCGCGGAGCAACTTAACCACGGTTGCGTCGTACTGAGGAATCCAGCCTTCTAGAATCTTTGAACCTGCGGTCGTTGGCGCATCGGTGGTGGTGAGGTTGTCTTTTACGGCAATCGGTAGGCCAGCAAGCAGCGGAAGTTGTTCGCCGGCGGCACGGCGCTTGTCTACATTTGATGCAACTTTAAGTGCCTCTTCGCCGGTTACGTGCAAGAACGAGTTGATGGTTGGGTTTACTTCGGCAATGCGGTCGAGGTGGGCCTGGGTGACTTCTACCGAAGACACCTGCTTGCTCGCGAGCATTTCGACCAGTTCAGAGGCGTTGTGCTTGATGAGTTCTGACATGCGTTTACTCCTCATCCAAGATGGCGGCTACACGAAAGCGGCCCTGATCTGAGTCTGCGGCACCGGAGAGAGCTGACTGCTGGCTTAGTGAAGGTTCAACAATGTCTTCGCGAAACACATTTGACATCGCAATCGGGTGGCTGGTGGCAGGCACGCTAGCGTCGACTGCCTTATTGATAGTGGCGACAGCGTCGACGATTACGGCAAGCTGTTCGGTGAGGGTTTCGACCTCTGCGTCGGTTACCTGAATTCGAGCGAGGCTCGCGAGGTGACGCACTAGGTCTGGAGTCAGTTCTGACATAGATGTCTTTCCGCTCAGCGGTTGGGGTTTGGGTCAAGTCTACCCAACGATATTCGCCCTGAGAGCCTGACTCTTTCGGGGTTAGAATGAAGCCTTGGAAGTTTGCGACTTCACTTTGTGTGGTCATCTTCAAGCGATGCAAGGAAAATCATGGACATTGAAGAATTCTCAACCGAAATGCGCGGCTACAAGAAAGATCAAGTAGACCGCGTTATCGAAGAGCTGCGAGCCGAGCTTGAGCACGTTCGCGAATATAACTTCAACGCATCGAACGAACTCGACCAGCTGCGCTCAGAAGTGACTGCACTGCGCAAAAAGAAAGACAGCGCACCAGGTTATGCCGAACTCGGTGCACAGTTTGAACAAACACTTCGCCTAGCCGAAGAGCAGGCCAAAAAACTTGTCTCCGATGCCGGCCAAGACGCCATTCGCATTCGAGACACCGCTAAAGCTGAAAGCGAGCAGTTGCTTCGCAAAGCGCAGCAACGAGCCGAGGTTATTCTTGCCGAAGCCGACGCCAAGCTTAACGAAGCCAAGGTTGAGGCTGAACGACTGATTGCCGAGAAGGTGCAGGCGACCAAAGCCAAAGAAGTTGAGGCTGCCGAAAAGGTTGGCACTGCTCAGCGTGAAGCCGCTGCCATCAAGTCGGAGGGTGAACGTTACGCTGCCGAACTTCGCGCGTCGGTTCACCGCGAAACCGAAGAAGCGCGAGCAATCGCAACCGAGCTAGCGCAGCGCACAGCGCAAGCCCGCGTGGAGCTTGAGGCCGAGCTAAAAACTAAGCGCGACGATTCAGAGCAGGAAGCTCTGCACATGTATCAGAACGCGGTCGCCCAGGCTCAACAGATTACTGATGAAGCCAATGCTAACTTCGCCGCGTCGGCTGCCAACGCTGCCGAGTTGGTGGCTGAGGCTGAACGCATTTCACGTGAAGCTAACCAAAATGCCCTGAATAGCGCTGAAGAGGCGCAGCGCAAGGCAACTAGCTTGCTCAACCTCACTCGTCGTCGAGCCGAAGATTTGACGCGCAAGGCCGAGGGTTTGGCCAACAACGCCATTAAGGATTCCGAGGAGCGCTTGTCGAAGATGCGTGCGGAGCGCATTGAGATTGAAGAGTTCTTGTCGCAGTTGCGTAATTTGATGTCTACTGAGGCAATGGTTGCAGAAGCAGAAAACACGGCAGAGACCGAGTAATCGTTTATGCCAAACGGGTCAAAAATTCATCTTCGTTAATAATTTCAAGGCCAAGCGCTTCTGCTTTAGCTAACTTTGAGCCTGCTGACTCACCCGCCACAACAAAAGCAGTATTTTTGGAAACACTCGACGCGGCTTTTCCTCCTCGCTGAATTATTGCTTCTTCAGCAGATTCTCGAGTCAAAGTCTTGAGAGTGCCGGTAACCACGATGCTCTTGCCCGCAAACGCGCCAGTCAGCAGCCCCCCAGATTGCCCGGGGCCCTCGTGACCTGGAATTTCGGTTTGAACGCCGGCGGCTCGCCACTTTTCGACTATTTCGCGGTGCCACTCGACAGACCACCAGTCCATGATGCTTTGGGCTAGCGTTTGTCCAACGCCCTCTACCGATGAAAGCTGTTCTTCGTTTGCTGCGAAAATGCGCTCAAGTGAACCGAAGTGAGCTGCCAAAGCTCTCGACGCAACCGGACCAACATGACGAATGGATAGCGAAACCAATATTCTCCACAACGGTCGGGTCTTCACTTCATCTAGGTTTCGTAAAAGCTTGAGCGCGACCTCGGCCGCCGTTCCGTCTTTCTTTCTAAAGAAGTCGACAACCTTGGGCTCACCCTCGGCATCGAGTTTGGGTAAGCCGGTTTCGGCGTCTAGAACCAGCGACCTAACAGGTAACAGATCTTCGAGCTTGAGTGAGAATAGATCGGCCTCGGTTTGTAGTGGCGCAACCTTCGGTTCGAGCGGCTGCGTCAGTGCAACCGCAGCCACGTAACCAAGAGCTTCGATGTCGAGCGCGCTTCTCGACCCTAAATAGGCAACGCGCTCGCGTATTTGGGCCTTGCACTCTCTAGCGTTTAGGCACCTGAGATCGACATCACCGTCTGATGCAGACACGAGGGGTGAACCACACTCGGGGCAGTGGCTTGGCATTACGAAGTTGCGCTCGGCGCCGGTGCGTTTTTCAACGACCGGCCCGAGAATTTCTGGAATCACATCGCCCGCTTTGCGCAGAACCACGATGTCGCCAATCTTGACGCCTTTGGCCTTCACCACGTCTTGATTGTGCAGCGTAGCGAACTCAACAACCGAGCCGGCTACCTTGATTGGTTCAAGCACGGCATACGGCGTTGCTCGACCTGTGCGGCCGATTCCGACGCGAATGTCTAGAAGCCTGGTGTTTACCTGCTCTGGAGGATATTTATAGGCGATTGCCCAACGTGGCGCTCTCGAGGTAGCCCCGAGCTCTACCTGTGCGGTTCTTGAGTCGACTTTGACGACAACGCCGTCGATCTCGTGCTCAATGGAATGACGGTTTGCTTCGTACTCGTCGATGTAAGCAACAGCCTCTTTGGCAGAATTCACGACTCTGTAACGGCTAGAGGTGGGTAACCCCCAAGACTTCAGAAGCTCGTAGAGTTCGCTCTGGTTGCGAACCGGTGCCTGTTGCCAAGCGCCAACGCCGTGAACCAGCATGCGAAGAGGGCGGCTCGCGGTAACGGCGGCATCTTTCTGACGAAGCGAACCCGAAGCCGAGTTTCGTGGGTTTGCAAATGGCGCTTTGCCATCAGCTACGAGACTTTCGTTTAGTTTGGTGAACTCTTCGATTGGAAAGAAGACCTCGCCGCGAACTTCAACAACATCGGGGTGACCCTCGCCCAGCAGGCGTCGAGGAATCGACGCAATGGTGAGTGCATTGGCTGTGACGTCTTCTCCAACGGCTCCGTCGCCGCGCGTTGCCGCCGAGACGAGCACGCCTTTTTCGTAGCGCAGGGTGATGGCTAATCCGTCGATCTTGAGTTCGCAAAGCAGTGGCTGGCCATCGACCTTTTCGGCCCAAGACAAAAACTCTTCGCGCGAGAAAACGTTATCGAGGCTCATCATGCGCTCGAGGTGAGTGACTGGTGCAAAAGTTGAGCTTGCTGAGCCACCGACGGTTTGAGTTGGGCTATCTCCGGTGATGAGATCGGGGAATTCGGATTCGAGCTTTTCGAGCTCAAGCATCAGAGCGTCGTATTCGGCATCGCTCACCAAAACGGCGTTGCTTTCGTAATAGGCGCGACGGTGCGTGTTAATCAGGTCGACGAGTTCGTTGACCCTGGCAATGGCTGCTTCGCGCACTAGATCTGACACGTCTAAAGCCTATTTAGTGCTTGCGGCATGTTGACCGAGGCTATCAACAGTTTCGGACACGTCGGCGCTAACCGTGCGATCGATCGTGGTTTGTCCTAGCACGCGCGTACCAATGTAAAGCACAGCAGTCTGTCCGGGAGAAACTCCTACGAGTGGTTCGTTGAGTCGAATCACGAGTTCGTCGTCAACTACAGCCGCTTCGCAAGACACTTGCTCGCCGTGCGCACGAACCTGCACGTGGGCGCTAAACCACAAGGATGCATCGGCCGGAGCACTGCCACACCAGGTGTAACGGTTACCTGCCAATTCCTTGATTGCAAGGGCTTCCTGCGGTCCGACCACCACTGTATTGGTCTTTGGTCGAATTTCGAGCACATACCGTGGGCGACCATCGGCGGCAGGGCGACCAATGTTTAAGCCCTTACGCTGGCCCACCGTGTATCCGTGTGCACCTTCGTGAGAGCCCAAAACTTGACCATCACGATCAACGATTTCACCAGTCTGACTGCCAACTTTGTCGGCGAGCCAATCTTGGGTGTCGCCCTCGGGAATGAAGCAGATGTCGTACGAGTCTGGCTTTTGAGCAACGGCCAGGCCACGTCGCTCCGCCTCGGCACGGATGTCGGCCTTGGATGCTGCTTGACCAAGCGGAAACATGGAGTGAGCCAGTTGCTCGGCGGTAAGAACACCTAAAACATAAGACTGGTCTTTTGCCATGGCGGGGCTGCGGTGAAGCTCTAACGCACCATCGGCTCCGGTGAGAAGCGACGCGTAGTGCCCGGTGGCTACCGCATCGAAACCGAGAGCTAATGCCTTCTCGAGCAGCGCGGCAAATTTGATGCGCTCATTGCAGCGCATGCAAGGGTTTGGGGTACGGCCAGCCTGATATTCAGCGATAAAGTCATCGACCACGTCGAGCTTGAAACGCTCCGAGAAATCCCAGACGTAATAAGGAATCCCGAGAACGTTGGCAGCGCGCTGGGCGTCCATCGAATCTTCGATTGTGCAGCAACCTCTAGAACCGGTGCGTAGAGTGCCGGGCATGCGCGAAAGTGCGAGGTGAACGCCTACAACTTCGTGGCCAGCCTCAACGGCGCGCGCGGCGGCAACGGCGCTATCTACGCCACCCGACATTGCTGCTAAAACCTTCACGAGACAAGTCTACGAAGTGGTGTAGCCCGCCTTGTGCGCGCCGGCGTGTGCAGCGGGAAGCGCCGCCAAAAAAGCATCGACATCGGCATCGGTGTTTCCACGCCCGAGCGTTACACGGATGCAACTCGAAGCCTCTGCTTCGGTGCGGCCCATGGTGATCAAAACGTGCGACGCCGCTGCCACACCGGCCTGGCAGGCAGAGCCGTTTGACACGCAGACTCCGGCTTGGTCGAGTAAAAAGAGCAACGAATCGCCCGAGCATCCCGGAAATGTGAAATGCGCATTGTCAGGCAAACCTGGAGCGTCGTCGCGACTGAACCTCGCCTTAGGAATATTTGAGAGCACCGACTCGACGAGTCGATCGCGCAAAACCACCATTTCGGCAGCGTGCGATTCACGTTGGGCCACCGCCAGCGATGCCGCGAGCGCAAATGCTTTTGCACCGGCCGCGTTCATGGTGCCAGATCTCAGCGAGCGCTCTTGGCCACCACCGTGAATAAGTGAAGTCATCTTCGAGGCGCGCGAGACTATCAATGCGCCGACACCGACCGGGCCACCCACCTTGTGCGCGGTTATCGACATTGCGTCTAGCCCCGACTTGGCAAAACTTACCTCGACGTGCCCGAACGCTGCAACCGCATCGGAGTGCACCGGAATTTGGTGTTTTTTGGCAATCTCGCATACCTGGTCGATCGGTGTGACTACACCGGTTTCGTTGTTTGCCCACATCAGTGTGATCAAAGCAACCTCGGATGCGCGTTCACTCAAGAAATTGGCTAACCACTCAAGGTCCACCACTCCCCGCTCATCTACGGGTATCCACACGGGTTTTGCGCCTTGGTCTTTTTCGAGCCAATGGATCGCGTCTATCACCGCATGGTGTTCGGTGTAGGTGCTGAGAATGACGTTACGGTTGCGCTCTGCCTGGCTGCGATGCCAGTAGAGACCCTTTATGGCTAGGTTGTCTGATTCGGTACCACCCGAGGTGAAGATGACTTCGTTGCGGTTGCAGTCGACGGCTTTGGCTATGTCTTCTCTTGCCTCTTCGAGTGCGCGCCTTACCCGCTGACCCGAGGTGTGAACCGATGAAGGGTTGCCCACGAGCTGCAAATATTCGGTATAGGTGGCTACCACTTCTGGTCTAATCGGTGAAGTGGCTGCGTGGTCTAGGTAGACAACCATTACTTCAGCCTAACCAGCGTTGTGAAACCTCGTTGTAACGTGGCGGCGATAAACTTTTGCGTTAGTTACACATAATCTCTTCTCACCTCAGGAATCCATGACCCAGCCAGATAGCACCAACGCGCCGTTGGGTGTGAGCCTCGATGGCGATAAGGGCACGATTCGGGTCTTCTCTTCGAGCGCGACATCGGTTGAGTTTCTTGTTTTAGACCCGAATGATTCGACCAAAGTGGAGCAGCGCATCACCCTTCGACCAGTCGGTGATGGTGTTTGGTCTGCGACGTCACCGGTAATCAAGCTTGGCACTCACTACGCTCTTAGAGCAACCGGTCCCGATGGTCCTCGCCACGGCTTTAACCACAACCTCAACCTCATCGACCCTTACGCCCGCGGCGTGGTGCGTGAGTCGGCGCGCGAGTTTCACAACGTCGTCGTTGACGACACTTTCGACTGGCAGGGCGTCGAGAAGCCCAAGACCCCTCTAAAAGAAACCATCATTTACGAGGCCCATGCGCGCGGCTTGACTCGCGGCAACGTTGAGCTTCACGATGACATTCGCGGTACCTACGCCGCGTTGGCGCATCCAACCACCATCGCTCACCTTAAGGAGATTGGCATCACCGCAGTCGAGCTGCTTCCGGTGCAAATGTTCATTTCGGAGCCTCGCCTGATGAACATGGGTTTGATCAACTACTGGGGCTACAACTCCATTAACTTCTTTACCCCGCATCACCGCTACGCCTCGTCAACTGCGATCGAAGCCGGACCTCAAGCGATTCTCAACGAATTCAAGACGGCTGTGCGTGAACTTCACCGCGCGGGTATCGAAGTAATTCTCGACGTGGTCTACAACCACACCGCCGAAGGTGGAGCGCGCGGCCTCACCTACTCTTTTCGCGGGCTAGACAACTCCTATTACTACCGTCAAGACGATTACGGCAACTACCACGACACCACCGGCTGCGGAAACTCGCTTGATTTCAGCAACTCCCGTGTGGTCGACCTGGTCATGGATTCACTGCGCTACTGGACCAACGAAATGCAGATCGATGGCTTCCGCTTCGACCTAGCCACCACTTTGGCTCGCGACAAGTCGAACCAGTATGACCCAAACCACGAAATGCTGCGCCGGATGGTCGAAGACCCGGATCTTGCAGACTCGAAGCTGATTCTCGAGCCATGGGACATTGGGCTCGGCGGCTGGCAGACCGGCAACTTTCCCGATCGATTCAGCGAATGGAACGATCGCTACCGCGACTCGGTAAGGCGTTTTTGGCTCTCAGACATAGCTACTGCGCGTAACTCGGGACACTTCGACAATGGCGTGGCCGATTTGGCGACCCGACTTGCTGGTTCGAGAGACGTGGTTGACGGGCCATCCGGGCCGCTAGGTTCAATAAACTTCGTGACCGCTCACGACGGTTTCTGCCTGCACGACCTGGTGACCTACAACGTAAAGCACAACCAAATGAACGGTGAAGGCAACCGCGACGGCAACAGCAACAACTTCTCGTTCAACCACGGCGCCGAAGGTGAGGTGTCTGACGACGCAATCAACGCCCAACGCAGACGCGCTCGCCGCAACCTACTTGCCACGCTGCTGCTCTCGGCTGGTGTTCCAATGGTCACGGCAGGCGACGAAGTTGGAAAGACCCAGCTTGGAAATAACAACGCGTACTGCCAAGACAGCAACCTCTCGTGGGTCAACTGGAATCACACCGAACACCAGCAAAACCTTAAAGCCACGTTTGCGCACCTCGCCAGGTTGCGAAGCGAAAACGGTTCGTTGCGCCAACCAAACTTCGGCAACTTCGACGAGGCCGTACCCGGTAGCGACATGATCAAGTGGTTCTCGCAAGACGGCACGATTCTCACCGAAGAACAGTGGAACAACGCCAACCAGCGAACCGTGATGCGCCTCGCAAAACACATTAACCGAGATGAAACCTCATCGAACACAACGCTGTTGATCATTCACGGCACCGAAACCGACATCGAAGTAACACTGCCCGAATGGGAACACGATTGGGAGATTGTGTGGGATAGCGCAAACGAGCTGCCGCCAACCGAATTCAAATCTGCCAAGGCCGGTTCGAAGTTGAACATGTCGGCTACCTCAATGCTTCTACTTCGCGCCAAGTAATCACTAGGTAACAACCCGTTTTTGGCTTCGAAAACCGCTAAGTTTGCTTTATGGATAGCGAAATTTCACATCGCCACACCAACCCGGTGGGTCGATTTCCGATTTTGGAAATTCAACCCGTTGTTGATGGCGGGCGATGGAACGCCAAGGCATTTGACGGGGAGCTGGTTCACTTCTCTGCCGTCGTGTTTCGCGAAGGCCACGATGCGCTAGCCACCGAGCTACTTCTTACTTCTCCAACTGGCAAGCAATCTGTGCTGCCGATGACCCCAGGTGCTCCGGGAAGCGACAGCTGGCACGCATCCACGGTGCTTCAAGAAGTTGGTCACTGGCGTTTTCAGATTCGCGCATATGCCGACGACTACGAAACCTGGCACCACAACACCGAGGTAAAGCTGGCTGCCAACCAGGATGAAGAGCTGATGATGCTCGAAGGTATCGCGCTGTTCACCCGCGCGGCTAGCGAAAAAGATCGCCCGAAGGCGAACGCTGCGCACCTTCGCGATGCAGCCGAAGTTTTGGCCGATGATTCGGTTTCACCCAAGGCTAGATTTGCCGCCGTTGAAACCGCAGTCGTAAAAAAGGCCGTGCAGAGCCATCCGGTTAGAAGCCTGGTTACTCTCAGCGAAGAATACCTAATCAACTGTGAGCGTGCCATAGCAGGTGCGGCCGCTTGGTACGAGTTCTTTCCGAGAAGCGAAGGCGCAAAGTTCAACCAGAAGAGCAAAACCTGGGCGTCGGGCACTTTCAAAACCGCGACCAAGCGCCTGCCGGGGGTTGCGGCCATGGGGTTCGATGTTCTCTACCTGCCGCCGGTGCACCCAATCGGCGTGGCCTTTAGAAAAGGGCCAAACAACACTCTCAACGCAACAACCGAAGACCCCGGGTCGCCTTGGGCAATCGGCGGACCTGCAGGTGGCCACGATGTTATTCACCCAGAGCTGGGAACTGAAAAGGATTTTAGAAACTTTGTCAACGCCGCTCGCGAACTTGGTCTCGAGATAGCCATGGACCTTGCGGTGCAGGCTAGCCCCGATCATCCGTGGGTTCAGGAACACCCTGAATGGTTCACGACTCGCGCCGACGGCACCATTGCCTACGCCGAGAATCCTCCCAAAAAATATCAAGACATCTTTCCGATCAACTTTGACAACGACCCAGAAGGCATCTATCAAGAGATTTTGCGAGTCGTAAAACACTGGATTGCCTACGGCGTAAAGATTTTTAGAGTCGATAACCCACACACCAAGCCGGTTGCATTTTGGGAATGGCTGATTAGCGAAATTAACGCAGAACACCCAGAGATTATCTTCCTGGCCGAAGCATTCACCCGACCAGCGATGATGCGAACCCTGGGTAAGGTCGGCTTTCAACAGTCGTACACCTACTACACCTGGCGAAACACCCCAGAAGAATTGCGCAGTTACCTGCTCGAACTCAGCCGCGAAACCGCCGCCTACTTCAGACCAAACTTCTGGGTTAGCACGCCCGACATTCTCACCCAATACCTGCAATACGGCGGAAGGCCAGGCCATAAGATTCGCGCGGCCATTGCTGCCATGGCAACACCGCTCTGGGGCATGTATGCGGGTTACGAGCTAGTGGAGTTTGTGGCTCGCCCAGGTGCTGAAGAGCACATCGATTCAGAAAAGTATCAGTACAAGCCTCGCGACTGGGAAGCCGCCGAAGCGTCTGGTCGATCCATTGCCCCGTACATCACCAAGCTCAACCAGATTCGCCGCGAGCATCCCGCTGTTATGCAGTTGCGCAACATCGAATTCCACCACTCCGACGATGGTGCATTCTTAGTCTTCTCAAAGCACCTACCAGCGCACCTAAGCCCAACCGGCAAGGCAGACACCGTAATCGTTGTGGTCAACACCGACCCGCACGCGGTGCGCGAAACTACCGTGCGCCTTGACCTGGAGAAACTCGGTCTGCCCGAAAATGCTGTGTTTGAAGTGCACGACCTAATCAGCGACCAGAAATTCCACTGGGCCCGCGATAACTACGTGCGCCTCGATGCTTTTGCTGAGCCTGCTCACATTTTGCACATCACCCGAAAGAAGTAACCATGGCGGCTAAGAAAAGCACTTCAACCGCACTTCCGGCAATCGGCGAGTACGAACGCGACAAAGTCTCAAACGGAAACCACCACGACCCACACTCGATACTCGGTGTGCACCCAGTTGAAGGTGGATGGGTGATTCGCACGCTAAAGCCCATGGCAAAGAGCGTTCAGGTGCTGCTCGCCGATTCATCTCAAATTGAGTTAAATCACGTTTGGAACGGCATCTGGGATGGCTTCGTGGCCTCAAAGAAGGTGCCCGACTACCGCATCAAAGCAACCTATGCCGCCGATGGCTCTGTTCAGGAGTGGATCACCGACGATCCATACCGTCACCTGCCAACCATTGGCGAGCTCGACCTGCATCTGATTGGCGAAGGTCGCCACGAAGAACTCTGGCGTGCACTTGGCTCGCATGTTATGACTTTTGACGGCGCGATGGGTAAGAGCCGGGGCACATCTTTCAAAGTGTGGGCGCCCAACGCCCAAGCAGTGCGCGTTGTAGGAGATTTCAACCACTGGAATGGCATCGCCCATGCGATGCGCGTGATGGGTTCTACCGGCGTTTGGGAAGTTTTCATTCCAGGTATCGAAGGTGGTGCGGCTTACAAATACGAAATTCTCACCAAGGACGGCAACTGGATTAAGAAAATCGACCCGATGGCCCGAGCCACTCAGGTGCCGCCAGACACCGCATCGATCGTTACCGAGTCAAACTACAAGTGGTCTGATAAAAAGTGGATTGACGCCCGAGCCAAACGCGATGCACTTAGCTCACCGATGAGCATCTATGAGCTGCACGCCGGTTCATGGCGCCACTCTATGAACTACCGAGAATTGGCCGATGAGTTGATTCCTTACATTCTCGAAACTGGTTTTACCCACGTGGAATTCATGCCGCTGGCCGAACACCCGTTTGCGCCGTCTTGGGGCTACCAGGTGACCGGGTATTACGCTCCGACCTCGCGTTTTGGCTCGCCAGACGACCTGCGCTACCTAATTGACAGACTGCACGCTGCCGGCATCGGAGTTCTACTCGACTGGGTGCCAGCGCACTTTCCTAAAGATGACTGGGCTCTTGCTCGTTACGATGGCCAGCCGCTATACGAGCACGCCGACCCTCGTCGCGGTGAACACCCAGACTGGGGAACCTACATCTTCGACTTCGGCCGCACCGAAGTTCGCAACTTCTTAGTTGCCAACGCGCTGTACTGGCTCGAAGAGTTTCACATCGATGGTTTACGCGTCGATGCGGTTGCCTCGATGCTTTACCTCGACTACTCCCGTGAAAACGGCGAATGGTTGCCAAATGAAAACGGCGGCCGCGAGAACCTCGACGCTATTCGTTTTATGCAAGAAACCAACGCAACGGCTTACCGTCGCAATCCCGGCGTGATGATGATTGCCGAAGAGTCGACATCTTGGGGTGGTGTTTCGGCACCCACCGACTTCGGTGGTCTTGGTTTTGGGTTTAAATGGAACATGGGGTGGATGAACGACACCCTCAAGTACATCGAAAAAGACCCAATGTACCGCAAGCACCACCACGGTGAGCTCACGTTCTCGATGCTCTACAACTACAACGAAAAGTTTGTCTTGCCGATTAGCCACGACGAGGTCGTGCACGGTAAGGGCTCGCTACTTGCCAAGATGCCGGGCGACCGCTGGCAGCAGCTTGCCAATGTGCGCGCCTACCTCACCTACATGTGGTGTCATCCAGGTAAGAAACTGTTGTTTATGGGCAGCGAATTTGGGCAACCATCGGAGTGGAACCAGGAACGCGGGTTGGATTGGTGGATTCTCGAGCAACCAACGCACCAGGCGCTTAGGTCATTGGTATCTACGCTGAACCATATCTACGCCGAAACCCCAGCCCTCTGGGAGCTAGACCATGACCCAGCCGGTTTTGTGTGGATTGACGGCGGAAACGCCGATGCAAATACTCTCTCGTTCTTGCGCTACGACAAGAAGGGCAACCCACTTGCCTGCGTGGTTAACTTCTCGGGTCAACCACACCACGATTTCAGGCTCGGTTTACCAAAGTCTGGCGATTGGCTAGAGCTATTGAACACCGACGCCGAGGCATTCGGAGGTTCCGGAGTTGGAAACTTCGGCAAGATCAACGCCAACCTCGAGGGCAGTCACGGTCAGCCTCACTCGGCTTCAATCAGCGTGCCACCACTCGGTGCCGTCTGGTTCAAGCCCGCCAAATAGTTAGTAAAGCAGTGTGGCCAGACGCTTGCGAGCGTCGATCAGGTCTACATTTGTGGGCTCGACTACGGCAAAAAGCTCAATCAGGTGTTTGCGAATTTGGTCGCGAGCATCACGGTGAATCTCGAAGGCATCGAGAAGCGCACCAAAAGCTCTTGCCACCTCGCCGGTCGATAGGCGGTAGTCAGCCCAGAGCAGCAGCTCGTCGACATCCTTGGGTGGTTCTGCTTGATCGTTGACTGCAGAAGGCTCGATAGTCCGTTTTAGCAGCCGCACCTGCGCGAGACCCGACACGGCAAGGTCGTCTCGCGGGTTTTCTTTGATTGCCTGCTCATAAGTGGAAATCGCCAGATCGAAGTCGCCGGCGTTGATTGCGTCGAACGCCTTTTGGTGAAGCGGGGGTAACTGCTCAACCTGTGCCGGAGCGCCGTCTTCGACAATAGCTACCCCGGTGACCCCATTTTCTTTGGCAACCTCGATTACGCGCTCCACCACATTGCGAATAGCGTCTTCGTCTTGTTCGCCTTCAAACAGAGGAACCGGCTGGCCCTTCATAACGGCAACCAAAGTTGGAGCACCCTTGATTGCAAAGGCCTGACCCAGTCGCTGCTCGAGCTGAGCATCAACCCTCACCAACACGAATGCACCTGCGAACGATTCGCATACTCTGCGAAGTTTTTCGCTGATACCTAAAACGCGAACCGAGTCGGCGTGAAACTCGATGATTACCGGCACCTCGGCCGAGATAGCAAGGATGTCTCGAAGCGTGGCTTCGGTCGCCTCGATGATCAGCGACTCAACCGCAACCGACTTGGGCGCCCGGTTGCCAGCTGGAGTTGTTGCTGGCGCGGGTTCGGTTCGCTTGAGCTTGGATAGGTCGTAGCCGCCAGTGAATGCCATTACAAACCTCGCACTCTCAAGAGACCTTGGGTTACTCCGAGGAGAATAGATCGTTTGGTGTCGGCGATTGAAGGAATGTAGAACAGCATCATGTTGCCGTAGGTGCTGCTCACTCCCCTAACCGAGCCGTTAGCCCCGAGCATCAGTTTTTCGTTGCCCGAGACGGTAACGCCTGAACCCGCCTTCTTCGGTTTGATGGTGTAAGTGTCTTTCATGTACACGGCCACGAGCGCACCACCGTCGGTGGTGGCCAGCGCGAAGATGCTTGAGCTGCCCAATGTGTGCTTGAACTTTATTGTCGCGTTGGTTAGTTTCTGAACCTGGGTTTTCTGCAAGGTAGAAACATCTTCGTAGTATCGGTCGCCGGTTACGTCGTAACTGCCCGCCGAGAGGCTTGACGAACCCTTGTCGATTACGTCGCCGTAGGTAACCGGAATGTCTTTTGGCGAAACTTTTAGGTACACCGAATCGCTTGCCACCGGAATGGCGCCAACCTCAGATACCGGCACCGAGGGAATCTTGGCTCCCGGCACCAAATTCATGAAGAAGTACGCCTTGTAATCAGAGCGCGGGCTCTGCTGTTGAAGCACCAGCATCTGCGGCAAATCGGTGCCAGGTGTGTCGGTAACTGCCATTATGGTGCGCGGCCAAGCGGCTGTCGCCGCGGGCAAAGACCAGGTGATCGGCTTTGCCGAAATGGCCGGAAGCTGTTCGATTTTGCTCGACTTCGACATGAGGTAGTAGTGCACTGCACGCATGTCAAAAGCCGGACCAGCAAATCTTGATTCTAGAAGCGACTTATCTTTAGCGCTGTCGGCGGCCGCTGCGGCCTGCGCGACATGCTTTAGTATCCTGGCGAGCTGACTCTCAACAACAACGGGAGGGTCGGCAACAATCACGTCTCCGGTTGCGGTCGGAGTTGGTGTGGCTTGCGGTGTAGCTGGCGAGCAACCGGCTAAAACAGAAACAATGATTAGACCCGAGACGCCAGTTGATATTTTTCGAGCCACTCTTCGGCCCTTGGTTGGTAATACGAGCTGTGATCTGTGTCGACGAACCTTAGGCCCGTGAGGCGCCTTCGGAAGCTTGCGACGAGGGCCTTTACGTCGAGTGTTACCCCTCAGGTACCAGAGGTTTACTAAGAAAGCGGCGATTAGCAAAACCACCGACGCTATGAGAAGAACATTGGATTGGGTGAGGTCGTGCACTATCGGCCAGGTAATCTCGACGTGATTTGGTGATAGACCAAAGCCGTCTGATGCAATCAGGGCTGCTCCCCCGTCGGCCGGGTTGACATCGATAGCGGCGGACTTAACAGCAGTGATTTCGCTGCGCCAGAGATCACTGCGCTGCGGGTTGGCATAAGACTGATTACCGAAGTTTGATTTCAGCTCGAGTTGGCTCTTTTTTGAACCCTTGCTCAAGGCGATTTCTGAACTTGAGGCTTCACCAATCCAGGCACGGATGTCGGCCTCTCGACCCACGGCGATGTACGCTTTTTTGCTGCCAGAAACCTGAACCGAAGGAACTCCCGAAAACGAAGCCAGAGTCGCATTTGGAATGACTAAGTAAGGGTTTCCAGCTTCAAAGTCGAGGGCCAGAACCTTGCTAGGGGGCGGCGCGAGAACCGTGCGTTCGGCAACTCCGATGACCGCGAATGCCAACGAAAGAACGAAAAGTCCTATCGCTGCTATCAGTTTCACGGCTATCCAATCGGGCTAGACTTAGGGCTTAGGTCTATAACCCAAGTCTACCGAAGGCACAGGAGTTACCGTCTTGGCAGCAGAAGAAGCTGAATTTTCGATCGTCATGCGCGGATACGACCGTGCCGCGGTCGACGACGCGCTGCGCGATCTTCGTCGCCAACTGCTCCAGATTTCGACCCAAAACTCCCAACTTGTTAGCGAGCTGCGCGCTGCTAACGAAAACGCCTCACGCTTCGAAGCTCAACTCGCTGAGACAGCCGCCCCCTCGTACGCAAGCGTTGGTGCCAGAGCGGCTCTGATTCTGAGCACAGCAGAAGACCAAGCCAATCGAATCATCGCGGATGCTGAAGCCGAACGTGTTCGAGCACTCAAAGAGCTCGAAGCTGAAACTGCTGAAGTTCGCAATGAAGCCAAAGGTTATTACGACTCGCTCGTGGGCGAAGCCCAACGTAGAGCAGAGCGCATCAACGCTACGGCAAAGGCAGACTACGACGAGCTTATTAACGCCGCACGCGACACCGCGGTGGCGCTAACCGATACGGCCATTCAAGAAGCCGGCGCTACTCGAGGCGCGATTGCCACCGAAGTGGCTCGAATGCGCGCAACGGCTAAACGCGAGATCGACGCAGCGCGTGCAAAGTTCGACCGCGAGCAAGCCGAAAAGAAACTTATCTCTTCTCGGGAGCTAGACCGAGAACTCGACGCCGACGCCGCGTGGAGGCTTTTGAGCGAACAGGCTCGAATCGACCTTGAACTAGAAATTACCGCACGTCGAGCCGAAGCCGAAGCCGAATATCTAACCAAGCACCAAGAGGCAGTCTCGCTTACCCAAAAGTATCTAGATGAGGCAAACGCCATGCTGGTGCAAGCCAGAACCCGAGCGAATGCAGCGCGACTCGAGGCGGAGACGCTCGAGGGCGCCGCTAGGTCGGTAAACAAGCGCACCAAAGACGAAGCACGAGCAAAGGGCGAAGCCATACTTGTTGCCGCCGAAGCCGAGGCGCGAAGCATCCTTGCCGAAGCAAAGGTTCAAGCTGCCCGAGAACTGCAGAACATGAAGCGCCGTGTTGCAAAGCTCGCTGTCGAGCGCGACGCCCTGGCCAACTACCTAGAGAACTTGAGAGCTGTTATCGAAACTGCTCAATCGAACATGGCAAGCGAACAGGGGTAAGTGGCCAATGGAACCGCGTCAGATCAGAGTTTCAAACAGTTTTCAAATCGGGCTGCTCGGTGGCCTCGGGGTTATGGCCGCAATCGCACTGAGCAACGCATTTGTAACTCTCGCAAACGTGGTCACCTACGTGGCGTTGGCAATTTTTATTGCTCTCGGCCTCGACCCACTCGTGCACCTGCTCGAACGCAGACTCAAGTTCAAGCGCCCGGTTGCGATCCTGACGGTTATTGCCATCTTGGCCGTGTTTCTTTCTTTCATCATCTGGTCTCTGCTTCCGGCTGTGACAGAACAGGCTGCGAAACTTATTACGCACGCACCCGACCTTCTTGGCTCGATCAAGTCTGTGGAACTCGTAGCCACTCTCGACGCCCAATTCGGTGGTGCGATTTCAAATGCCTTAGATGGCGCAGCAACTTTTCTAGAAAACAGCAGCAACTGGCCAACTCTGCTCGGAGGCGTGGTACAGGTTGGCATCACGGTGTTCAACGGTTTCTTTGGCGCTCTAATCGTCATCACGCTAACCATCTACTTCCTGGCCTCGATCTCGCGCTTCAAGTCGTGGATTTACGACCTAGCGCCGGCCTCGAAGCGAGAAAAGTTTGGTGCCATAGGCGAGCAGATTGCTGACTCGGTTGGACGCTACGTAATGGGCCAGGTGAGCATCGCGCTGATTAACTCGACGCTCGGATTCATCATGATGTCAATCGTTGGCATCAAGTTCTCCCTCGTGTTGGCGAGCATAACCTTCAGCCTGGCCCTTATTCCGCTCGTAGGAAGCATTTCAGGTGCGGCAATCGTCACAGTGGTTGCATTGACCACGAGCCCTACAGCAGCCGTTATCTCAGGTATTTACTACCTCATCTACATGCAAATTGAGGCTTACGTGATCTCACCGAGAATCATGACCAAAGCCGTGGCAGTTCCAGGTGCTGTTGTAGTCGTGGCCGCACTAGCGGGTGGAGCACTCATGGGCGTAATCGGCGCTTTGGTTGCAATTCCCGTGGCGGCTTCGATCATTTTGATCATTCGCCAGGTTTGGGTGCCGCGCCAAAACGCGCTTTAGTTTTTAGCCTCGTAAACCGTAGGCAGCGGCGCCAGCTGCGGCGCCACAACCGAGACAATCTCGTTTAGCACGGCAGTAGTCGCAGTTTCTCCCACCCATAGGTGCTTCGCGCCAGGTACGGCAACTACCTCGGCCTCCGGCATAACCGCAAACCGTATCTTCGCAGCCTCGGGCTGAAGATAATCATCGAACTCAGGAACAATCGCGACTACGCGCTTGCCGCGGCCAATCCAGTTTCGCAACTCGTCGTCGCTGGTGCGGTGCAGCGGTGGCGAAAGCAAGATTGCACCCAAAACATCGAGGTCGAATCCGTATTTGAGAGCGAGCTCGGTGCCAAAAGACCAACCAAGCAGCCAAACGTTTGGCAGCCCTCGCCTTTTAACAAAATCGAGCGCGGCCAAAACATCAAACTTCTCGTCTTTGCCACCATCGAAATGACCTTCGCTTTTGCCCCGAGGCGACTCGGTGCCTCGAGTATTAAATCGAAGGACTGCTAGATCGGTAAGTTCAGGCAGACGGTTAGCCACTTTGCGCAAAATGTGGCTGTCCATAAAACCGCCGTGTGTTGGCAACGGATGCAGCGTTAGAAGAGTGGCTCTAGGCGCGCGACCAACCGGAAGCGCCAACTCGCCAACCAAGGTCAATCCATCGGCAGTTTCGAAGGCAATGTCTTCACGGATGCTGGGCAGCTCAACCGACTGTCGAATCTCAACCTGGGTCACTCGAGTCGCCCCTGAAACTTGGTCCAGCAGTTGGTGTGAAAGTGACGCCTGACTCCCGAACCGCGTTCATCCCAGGCAACCATGTGCGGTGTGCCTCGTTTGATCAAAAGGAAGCAGTGCGGGCAGGTCCAGGTTTTATCGTCTTCGGCTGCCGCGCCCGAGTGCGACTGAACGGTGTATTCGATGCCACGTTTTACCTCGGTACGTCTAGCGCCGTAGAGCACCGATCGAGAAACTTCTGGCGTCTCCTCGCGTTTACTGGTCGACCTGCGCGGGCGATTAGACCTAGGCATCAGTACCATCCCAGTTTGTCGGAGTGGGCTAGAGCGCCACACGGTGAACCGTAACGGCCGCCGATGTAACCGAGTCCCCATCTAATTTGAGTCTCGGGGTTGGTCATCCAGTCGGCACCTTCGCTAGCCATCTTGATGCCAGGCAGTGCTTGCGGAATACCGTAAGCGCCTGAAGAGCGGTTGGAGGCGTTGTAACGCCAGTTAGATTCTCGGTTCCAAAGTTTTACCAAGCACGAATATTGGTCGCGCTGCCAACCGCGTTGCGTCACTTGCGTGTAGGCGTAGGCCATCACTGTTCCGGAGTCTGGCACATCGGCCAGCTCGACAAACAGCGAAGCAGCGTTTTTACCAGTCACAACCTTGAAGCCGCCACGAACGAATGAGATGGTTTGAGTGCTCTGCCAGCCGTAAACCTGCGCATCTGAGCCCTCAGCCATTTGCAAGAGATAAGCCTGCTGCATGGTGTTTGCCATGGCACCCGAATACGGATCAACAATTGTCACCGCAACGAATCCGGCGGTACAAAGAAAGCCGCTCCAAGCTTTTCGGGTGCGGGTTGCCAACAGGCGACTAATCGGGTGCCAGCTAAGCACCCTGGCTGTGACATCGGCCAGGGGCTGGAAGGTGCGTTTGACGGCTGAAGGTTTGTAGGCTGCGTGTCGAGCCATAACTTCACCTCAATCGTCAATAAGCACTCAAAACACCAAGTTTACCAAGCCAGCGGGTTTCGCTTCTAGGAGATTGGCCTTACTTGGTTGGTAAGAGGAAGTTCGGACAGGCGGTGAGAACCCTAGCCATCGCATCTTTTTCAGCGCTGGTAACCCAAAGTTTGTACTTAAGTTTTACCGCTATCTGACGCGAAACGTAAGCGCATCGGTATGGCTTGTTTGGCGGTAGCCAAGATGCAGCGTCTGAATCACTTTTACTCGAATTAGTCGGGCCGTCTACGGCCAAAAGGTTTAGTGGGTCGTTGTAGAAGTTGTACCTAAGTTGCGAGGTGAGGCTTTGAGCGCCTTTCTGCCAGGCGTCGCTTACCGGAACAACGTGGTCAATCTGCACCTTCAGCGACGTCGAAATGCCGCGCTTAAAGTTGATTGTCTTGCCGGTGTAAGGGTCTTTTAGAACGCCGGTTTCAACCATGCAAGACTCTCCGGCGCGCCAAGTAACGCTTTTGAGGTCGCGAGCCAATACATAGTTTCTTAGGTCGCATGAGCCGATGTTTCCCCAGCCATCAGAGAACAGAGTGCGGTCGTAACCGGTTTTTGGCCCTCGACCCTTGACCGAAAGTTTTGATAACGCCAAGCTTGCCTTGGTGGCCGCCGAGTGCACCACAACCGTCTGGCTTGCGTTGGTGGCCATCACGGATGCCTGGGCAGAAACCCCGGAGATTGGAGAACCTACGCCTACCAGAAGCGCTAGAGCTGAGGCCGAGAGCAGAGCACGTTTTACTCCGAATCGGTTGCTGGGTCTATAGAACTTTTTCGATTTGTAGGAGTTCGATGACTCGGTCGATGAAAGCATCCACTTGGTTTTCTGCATATCCGCCCCTTTTCGCAGTGAATAAGACTTTTCTAACAGCATCTAGCGACAGTGAACTTCTGGTCTCGATGTGGCTTTCAACCACAGCTAAAAAGTTGTCGACCTCTTTCTTGCTGTAGCCGCGCAAAATAAAGCCTGTTGAGTTGAAGCGGTGCTTCTTTGGGCGTTCGAGTCTTCCAACGAGGGCCACGCGAATGTGATTGGCGCGCTCAAGCAGAGCTTCGTGACCAACCTGCTTTAGTAAGTTTTCGTTGCGTCGAACCGCAAAAGACTCTTCGAGTCGATCCAACGCGGCATCCACGGCGCTTACCGAGTATCCGCCCTTAATCAGGGCAAACTCACGAGTACGAATATCTAGATCTGCACCGTCTAGGTCATTGTTGTAACTCGCACGCGCCGCGGCGATGAATTCGTCAACCGCTAGGGGCTGGTAACCAAGTTTTCTTGGCTTGGCACTAGGAAATGGAAAGCTCACTTTGATATTCTCTCAGCCCGTTAGAGCGCAAAACACAGAGTTGCGATGAAATAGACGGCCAGCCCAGATGGCAACATCGAATCCATGCGGTCCATCACACCACCGTGGCCGGGCAGCCAACTAGACATGTCTTTCACGCCCAGGTCGCGCTTTATAAGAGACTCTGCTAGGTCACCGAAGACCGCGGTTACAAGAACGGCACTTCCGGTGACGAGGCCCCAGTACCAGTCGTGGTGCAGAACAAGAACCATTAGCGCAACCGATGACACGAGGCCGGCAAGGATGCTGGCGATAAGACCCTCGAGCGACTTCTTGGGGCTCACACCCGGAGCAATCTTGCGTTTGCCAATTTTTCGCCCAACTAGATAGCCAAAGGTGTCGATCATGGCAGTTGGAACCACAAACTGAATGACCCAGCCGGCACCGTCTGGCCGCGAGAGCAAAAGCATAGTAAAAGAGGCAGTCAGTGGAAGATAAATCACGACAAATGCCGACGCACTGAAATCACGAACCGACTTATTGAACGATTGCGTGATCGACTCGCGGCGCTCCCACAGCAGGTGCACGGCGCGCCAAATAACGAGCACAAAAATCATTGCGGCCGTTAGGGCCCACTGCCAAATTGGCCCGCCGTAGTAAGTGGCAGGCATAATCGCCAGGCTCCCAACCGTCACCGGAACGCGAGGAACATACCAGCCTGCTTTGCGCAGAGCCGTCGAAATTTCCCAAGCGCCGGCAGCAATTACGACAGCCAAAAGTCCCATCATGAGGTCTTTTACGAAAAGTATTGAAGCGAGGAAGGCTCCACCGAATAGCAGACCGTAGCCCACCGATTTGGCGAAGTTGCGCTCCCCCGACGCGCTTTGAACCTGACTCATTAGACCTCTAGAAGCTCGGCTTCCTTGTGCTTAAGTGCGCTGTCGATGGCATCCACGTGTGTCTTGGTGATGGCGTCAAGCTCTTTCTCGCCACGAGCGATCTCGTCTTCTCCGGCAGCGCCATCTTTCTTGAGAGCCGCCAAGTCGTCATTGCCTTTACGGCGGATGTTGCGAATTGCTACTCGGTGGTCTTCAGCCTTTGATTTTGCCAGCTTGACATATTCTTTGCGTCGGTCTTCAGTTAGGTCTGGCAGGGTCACGCGAATTACGGTGCCATCGTTGTTTGGCTCCGCTCCAAGGTTTGGCACGGCGCGGATGGCTGTTTCGATAGAAAGCAAAGCGGTCTTGTCGTAAGGAGTAATGGCGAGGCTACGAGCTTCAAGCACCTGGATGCTGGCAAGGTTGCCTAACGGTGTTCCTGAGCCGTAGTAGTCGACCATGATCTTCTGAAACATGGTTGGGTTTGCTCGGCCGGTTCGAATCGTTCCGAAGTCGTCTTTGGCGGCTTCGACGGCCTTCTCCATCTTGTCTTTGGACTCGTTTAGTACCTGCTGAATCATTTGTTCTCCTGTTTCTAAAACTTTTGTTTCGACTTGCAATAGTTCAGTACCTAGCAACGTGGCTGGGGCTAGGCGGTTACGAATGTGCCAATCTTCTTGCCGCGAATGGCGTCGGCGATGTTGCCCTGTGGTTGCATTCCAAAAACGCGCATCGGCATCTTGTTGTCCATGCAAAGGCTAAAAGCCGTTGCGTCTACAACCTTTAGACCTTGCACGAGTGCATCCTGGTAGGTGATCTCACTGAGCAAAGTTGCGGTTACATCTTTCTTCGGGTCAGCCGAGTAGACGCCGTCGACACCGTTTTTAGCTACCAAAACCTCATCGGCATGAATTTCGAGTGCACGTTGAGCGGCAACTGTGTCGGTCGAGAAGTATGGCAAACCTGCACCTGCGCCGAAGATAACGACGCGGCCCTTTTCGAGGTGACGAATGGCTCGCAGCGGAACATAAGGCTCGGTTACCTGCGACATCGTGATTGCCGATTGAACACGGGTGTCGACACCGGCCTGTTCTAGAAAGTCTTGAAGGGCAAGCGCGTTCATCACGGTTCCGAGCATCCCCATGTAGTCGGCGCGGGAACGATCCATGCCTCGTTGAGACAGCTCCGCACCTCTAAAGAAGTTGCCACCACCAACCACAACCGCAATCTCTGAGTGCTTGGCACCCTCGGCGATTTCTTGGGCAATTTCTTGCACAATGTCTGGGTTTACCCCCAGGTTTCCCCCACCAAATGCTTCACCGGAGAGCTTTAGTAAAACTCGACGCTTTTGTGACATGACATCCTCCGTTCACTCTCTATCCTAGGCGTGGCAACGAAAAAGGCTCGGTCAATGACCGAGCCTGATTCGTAGTATTTCGACTAAGCGCCGACGCGGAAACGCACGAATGCAGAAACCTTCACGCCTGCTGCGTCAAGTACCTTCGCGACGGTTTGCTTGTTGTCTTTTGCGAAGTCCTGCTCGAGCAAAACGTTCTCCTTGAAGAATCCGTTTACACGGCCTTCAACGATCTTCGTAAGGGCAGCTTCAGGCTTTCCTTCGTTGCGAGCGGTCTCTTCTGCAATGCGGCGTTCGGTTTCTACAGTCTCTGCAGCAACTTCGTCGCGGGTGAGAACGCTTGGTGAGAACGCTGCGATGTGAACTGCAACATCGTGAGCGGTGTCTGCGTCTGAACCTGAGTAAGCAACCAAAACACCAACCTGTGGAGGTAGGTCTTTGCTGGTGCGGTGAAGGTAAGCGTCAACGGCTGCATCCTTGACAGATGCCACGCGGCGTAGTTCAACCTTCTCACCCATGATGGCTGCCTCGTCGTTGATTGCCGACTCGACGGTTTTGCCGCCAAGGTCAGCAGCCAAAGCGGCTTCCAGGGTTTCTGCTCCGGCTGCAGCGATTGCGTCAGCAACCGCGTCGGCCAGTGCCACGAACTTCTCTGCCTTAGCAACGAAGTCGGTTTCACAAGCTAGTTCGATTAGGTAACCGGTGCCGCCAGAAACACGAGCAACGATGAGACCGTTGCTGGTGGTGCGACCTTCACGCTTGGTAACACCCTTCAGACCCTTGAGGCGAAGAACCTCCATGGCCTTGTCGATGTTGCCATCGGCCTCGTCAAGAGCAGACTTGCAGTCCATCATGCCGGCGCCAGAGCGCTCGCGAAGAGCCTTTACGTCAGATGCGGTGTAGTTAGCCATTACTCAGTTTCCTTTGCTGGGGCCTCAACGGCCTCGGTTTCGGTGGCTGCAGCTTCGGCAACTGGTGCCTCGGCTGCTGGGGTCTCAACGGCTGGCGCCTCGGTTGCCACAGCGGTCTGCTCTAGCAATTCGCGCTCCCACTCGGCTAGAGGCTCAGCTGCTGCCTCGGTCTTTGAGTGACGTGCGATTAGACCTTCGGCAACTGCATCGGCGATAACACGGGTGAGCAGTGCAACCGAGCGGATAGCGTCGTCGTTTCCTGGGATACCAATGGTGACCTCGTCTGGGTCACAGTTGGTGTCGAGAATACCGATTACCGGAATGCCAAGCTTCTTGGCTTCGGTGATCGCAAGGTGTTCTTTGTTGGTGTCGACAACCCAAATGGCGCTAGGGGTCTTGTTTACGTTGCGGATACCACCTAGTGACTTCTCAAGCTTTACCTTTTCACGGCTCAGGATGAGGAGTTCTTTCTTGGTTAGACCGCTCTTGGCTGGGTCGTTGAAGTCCATGGTCTCAAGTTCCTTGAGACGGGTTAGACGCTTCTGAACGGTCTGGAAGTTGGTTAGAAGGCCACCCAACCAGCGCTGGTTGATGTAAGGCATGCCAACGCGCTGAGCTTGCTCTGCGATGGCTTCCTGTGCCTGCTTCTTGGTTCCTACGAACAGGATGCTTCCGCCGTTAGCGACGGTGTCCTTTACGAATTCGTAAGCCTTGTCGATGTATCCAAGCGACTTCTGTAGGTCGATGATGTAGATGCCCGAGCGGTCGGTCAGGATGAATCGCTTCATCTTTGGGTTCCAACGACGGGTCTGGTGACCGAAGTGAACGCCGCTGTCGAGCAGCTGGCGCACTGTTACTACTGCCATGGCAGTATCTCCTTTTTGGCGCACTTATGCGCCACTCAGTTAGTTAGTTCGAGGCGGTTGCCTCTCACACCTGGTGTCGGATTCGATCGAACCGGATTTCTCCGGACCGAGTGGATCTGAATCGTGATCGACACGCGAAGTCGGCACGGCGTTGAATCTCTTTTGAGCAAAGGGGATTCGCGGCACGAACCGCTCCTCAAAGCATACCAGTGAGAGTTGGCGATTTCCAGCGATTTCCAAGCCTTTGCGACTTATCCACAGAGTTGTGATCACTAGGTTTTTGCCGCCGATTCCAGCCAAAAATGACTTTATGCACATAGTTCCTCAACGAGCCATAGCGTTGGTTGCCTTGGCCGGCGCTTGCCTGATCTATCAAGGTGTTCAATCTGCTTCAGCGGCGGCGGCACCCGTTTTGAAAACATCTTTTGCACCACTACCGAAGACGGCGGGCACCTTGGCACTTAACGACCCAATGTGGCACTGGCCGATTAAGCCCGCAGTTATTGCATCGGTATTTCGGCAACCCAACTCCGATTGGGGTTCGGGTCACCGCGGCATCGATCTGAGTGCAATGCCGGCCATGCCGCTTCTCGCACCCACGCGTGCTCGCGTTGCCTTTGCCGGGCCGGTCTTTGGCCGCCCCGTGGTGACTCTTATCACCGATGAAGGTTTGACCCTGGAGTTTGAACCGGCATGCCTACCTAACCCGCCGGCAATCGACCAGACGACAGCAGTGGGTGTGGCTGTCGACCTCGTACTTCCCCACGTTCGAGTTGGGCAAAACGTGATACCCGGCCAAATCTTTGGAGTGTTTTGCCCGATTGGTATATCAACTCATTGCCAGGTGGCCTGCATGCATTGGGGTGTTCGCACCAAAAACGGTGGCTATCTTTCGCCGCAACGGTTCATGCACCGCCTCTCACCGGCGAGAGCTAAGGCAATCGGCGTTTAAGCTCGCGGGTGAGCGTTTTGGTATCCCGACTTCAAGCGCTCAATGCTCACGTGTGTGTAAATCTGTGTGGTTCCGAGGCTTGCGTGACCAAGCAACTCTTGCACTGCTCGAAGGTCTGCGCCGCCATCTAGAAGGTGTGTTGCAGCACTGTGCCTGAGAGCGTGCGGGCCGGCTGCCCCAGTGCTCGTGTCGGCAAGTAACCCTGCGACTAGCGCGTAAATCTGCCTCACCCCAACTCGCCCACCGCGATGGTTCAACAGTAGAGCGTTACGGCTGGCTTCGGTTTGCAGTGCCGGGCGCGCAACCCTGATGTAGCGATTTAGCGCTTCAGCTGCAGGCTTCCCGAACGGAACCATGCGTTGCTTGGAGCCTTTACCTGTAACTCTCAACAGGTTGCGCGAATAGTCAACGTGCTCTAGATCGAGGCCAGCAATCTCACTCACACGAGCCCCGCTCGCGTACAGAAGCTCAACCGTCACCAGGTCACGCAAGGCAACTGGATCATCTTCGACGGCACGTGCCTCCAAGATTTCAAATACCTGCTGTAGTGAAGCGCGCGAAACAACTTTAGGGAGAGTTTTCGTGGCTTTTGGGCTTCTTAAGCGCAATCCGGGGTCGGTTTTTGTTTGCCCGGTTTTCTCTAACCACGAGGTGAATGAACGAATGGCGGCACTCTTCCGGGCGATTGACGCCATGGTTAGACCACGTTCGGTGAGCGAGTAGAGCCAGTCTCTAAGCGTTATGAGAGTGATGGGTTCTTCGCTCAGCATCTCGGCAGGCGAAAGTGCTGAGAGAAAGTCGTCGATGTCGGTTACATATGCCTTCACCGTGTTGGGTGAATAGCCCCTGACCGTGGCGAGGTAAACCTTAAAGTCTGCGAGCGCCGCCTTGAGGTCCATGCTCAAATCGTAGTTTGCTTCGACTTGAAATAGCCTCCTTCGCTTTGCGAAACCCTCCCGATGAGCAGTAACTGCCCCATGGCGATTCCTAGCTCCTGAGCCGTGAGCCCTGCACGTTGAGCTATTTCTGCGGCCGTGGTTGGTTTCAGCCCTACCGCGTCAAGTGCTCGCTTCTCTAAGTCTCCTAGTTCATGCACCGCTGGTTGCATCGCTAGATCGTCTCTGTCTCCCGCGAGCGCCGCGACATCTGCAGGGGAACACACGAGCTGTGCGATCGAGTCGGCTATCAAGCGATTGGTGCCCGCCGAGCTACTCGAAGTAATTGGGCCAGGGATTGCGGCAAGGGGTCTACCCAGTGAAGTGGCGTGATTGGCGGTGTTTATCGACCCTGATCTGCTCCCAGCTTCAATAATCAAGCTCACTTGCCCGAGGGCAGCAATTAGCCGATTTCGCTGCAGAAAACGCCATTTGGTAGGGCTCGAACCAGGTGCAAGTTCGGTGATTATCGCTCCTGTCTGGCAAATTTCTTCAAACAGGCTCTGATGCCCGGCAGGGTAAAGGCGATCTATCCCACCAGCCATCACTGCAATGGTCGTACCGTTCACCCTCAAGGTTGCTTTGTGGGCTATTCCGTCTATTCCGTACGCGCCTCCAGAGACCACCGAGTAACCTCGGCTAACCAGTTCGGCCACGAAATCGAAGGTTACCCACTCTCCGTATGCAGAGGCACCGCGTGAACCAACCATTGACACTGACCTAGCTACCTTCGAGAGTGCATTTCGCTTTCCAATTCCCCAGAGTGCGGCTGGTGCACCCCAACCTAGATCGGCGAGCATCGTCGGCCAATCCGCGTCTTCAGGAGTTACCAGCCATCCGCCCGATCGTTCAAGCAAGGCGAGCCCTTGCTCGGGGTTATGCTTCGTGAACCTGGGTAAGTAACGCTCTCTTGATTCGCTAATAACTTGGCGAATATCGCCGAACCTTTGAGTTGCGACATCGAGCCAACCGCTTTGCGCTAGTAACAGCAAAACTTCGTCAACGCTTTTTGTGCAAATGGATTGCAACGCAGGCTCAACGCCTAGCGCTTGGCGAAGGCAACCGGCGAACTCATCACCAGGCTCGCTGATGTAACTCCAAGCGGCACATGCTAACTCGTAGGGTGAGCGTTTCACGCTGATGCCTCAAATCTCACAGGCGGCTTGACCTTTGAAAATCGATGCCGCGAAGCCACAGGGCTGCGGCCAAATCGTTTTTGTCGGGTGAATCGTGGTCGTTCAGATCGGCGATGGTCCATGAAAGGCGAAGGCACTTGTCGTATCCCCTCATTGAAAGCTGACCGCGCGAAAGTGCGGTGTCTAGAAACACCGTTGCCGAGGTTGCAGGGCGATGGTGTTGGCGAATGTAGGTTCCTGGAACTTCAGAGTTTTTTACCCAAGGTGTGCCAGTGAGGCGGCGGCGGGCGCGTACGCGAGCCTCGAGCACTTCTTGAGCGATTTGGTTGCTGCCCCTAGCGTGTGTGGGACGTGAAAGCACCACTTCGGGGCGTGCCGCTTGCAGCCGAAGTTGAATGTCAATGCGGTCAAGCAAAGGCCCTGAGAGCCGACCGAGGTATCTGGTTTTTTGTAGCTCCGTGCACTGACAAGTGGCTGTTGAAGATGCTGCTTTGCCGCACGGGCAAGGGTTTGCTGCCATTACCAATTGCACCCGTGCCGGATACTTGACGGCAAAATTTGACCTGGCTAAATGGATTTCACCCGATTCGAGAGGTTGCCGCAACGCCTCCAACGCCGTTGAGTTGAACTCGGGAGCCTCATCGAGAAAGAGCACACCTGAACTTGCTCTAGAAATGAGACCCGGCCGCGGAATACCCGAACCGCCTCCCACCAAAGCTGCCATAGAAGAAGAGTGGTGAGGTGCGACAAACGGAGCAACGAAGTCGAGTCGATCCTGCGGTTCGCCGGTTGCAAGAGAGCGGATCGATGCAACCTCAATGGCCTGTGCCTCTTCCAGCGGCGGCAGGATAGAAGGCATTCGTTGCGCAATCATGGTTTTGCCGCATCCTGGTGCGCCGATGAGTGACATGTGATGACCACCTGCAGCGGCCACCCGAGCCGCGTCAACTGCTTGCTCCTGACCACGAACATCGGAGAAGCAGAGCGAAGGGCTGGCAGCCCCCGCGGTAGGTGCAATGTCATTAGCAGTGCCTGGCAGGGGCTCGATTTGCGCGCCATGAAGAATCGCCACCTTACTAAGGTGATCAAAGGCATGCACCTGAATGCCACGGATGAGTTCTGCCTCGGCTCGATTAGCCGCTGGCACCACAACGTCGGTAAACCCCGCATCGCGCGCCCCAATAACCATGGGGATAATGCCTCGGATGCGACGAAGCGAGCCGTCGAGGGCTAGTTCGCCAAGGTGCACGAAGCGTTCAACAGACCTGGCGTTGACCGCGCCCGCCGCACTTAGAACCGCCATGGCAATCGACAGATCGAAGCTTGAACCCTGCTTTTGCACAGAAGCCGGAGAGAGGTTCACCGTAATTTTTCTAGCTGGCAACTCTAACTTTGAGTTCTTGCAAGCAGCCCGCACTCGAGCGGGCGATTCGCTTAGCGAGGCATCTGGAAGACCAACCAAGATGAACGACGGCAGGCTGGAGGAAATGTCGGCCTCGATGAGAATCTTGGTGGAATCTAAACCGACAAGAGAAACGCAAAAGGCTCTAGCCAATGGCACTAAACCACCTGCCTGACGTGATCAAAGGTAACTGCGCCACCCTGCACCAAAACCGATACGACTTCCATGCGGATCTTGCCTGCAGTGACGCCTCTGGTGTGCAGCCACTCGGCCATGGTGCGCCGCATGCGGGCCAATTTGGTCTCATCAACCGCTTCGAGACCGGCTAGGTGGTTGTGAGAATTTCGAGTCTTGACCTCGACGAAGACCCATGAGTCTTGGTCGCGCAAAATGATATCTATTTCACCCGCGCGGCTTTGAAAGTTGCGTTCGACGAGCTCATAGCCGAGGTTTTGCAGGTAGCTGGCAGCTACTTCTTCACCGTATTTACCAAGAATGTGACGCCGGTTTGTTTGAGGCATTGCTAAATCAAAGCAATAAACCCACTATTCAGGGGTTTATAAATGCAACCTGTGGAAAGTTCGCTTTGGGGAGCTACTGCCCCGGAGTGAAAGTCTTAGGAAGTTCGAAAGCCTTGCCCGAAAGCTCTTCGATGTTGACATCCTTGAACGACAACACGCGCACTGACTTTACGAAACGATCGGTGCGGTAAATGTCCCACACCCAAACATCTTGCATTTCGAGTTCGAAGTAAAAGTCGGTTGCGGTGTCTACGCGCTTGAGGTTTACCTCGTTGGCCAAGTAGAGACGTCGTTCGGTTTCAACCACGTATTTGAACGTTCCGGCAAGGTCACGGTACTCGCGAAACAGCGCTAACTCGGCTTCGCGGTCGTAATCTTCGAATTCGTTCTCGTCCATCGAAATAAAGTCTAAACCCTGTGTCGTGGGCTATAAATCTGCTTGCACACCAGCGCTTGCATCACTCGATGCGCCAGCCAGAATCTTGGTTAGCCAGGTTACCCGGTGTACCGAACTCGGCCCGAGACTGCGTACGGCCTCGATGTGAGCTGCCGACGCATAACCCTTGTGCCCTTCAAGCAAATACCCGGGATGCTCAGCGCCAAGCTTCACCATCAGGTGGTCACGCTCGACCTTTGCTACAACCGCCGCGGCAGAAACCAGAGCGCAATCCCGGTCGGCCTTTTCACGAACGACCACCGACACTCCCCCCGCCTCAGCGCCCAACCAGTTGTGACTTCCATCAAGGATGATCGTTGCCCCATCACGAGCGATTTCGGCTCGAAGCTGGGCGCTCTCAAGTAGGTCGCTCAACCCTCGCGAGGCGCTTTTGCTGAGTGCCGCGATAATGCCAAACCGATCAATTTCGTTGGCCTCAACCATGCCCACTGCCGACGAGGTGAGCCATGAAGCTATTGGCTCGACAAGAGCCTCACGCTGTTTTTCGCTGAGCATTTTTGAGTCACGGAGCCCGACAGGAAACGCGTCAAGCGACTTTGTGCGGGTATCGATTAACGCCACTCCCACAGAAACGGGGCCGGCGATTGCGCCACGACCAACCTCATCGATTCCAATCAGAAATCGAGAGCCTTGAGCCGCGAGTGAGCGCTCTAGGTCAGTTGTTGGGAACGTCTTTGAAGACATTTGGATAGTTGTCTAACCAACTCCACCGGCTGAACGGCCATGAAAGCGCAAATGCCCGGCCAACTACGGCATCTTTGGGTACAAAACCCTTGCCCGGCAGGGTGCGGTGATAACGGGAGTCTTCTGAATTTGAGCGGTTGTCGCCCATGACCCAAAAAGAGTTAGCCGGAACAACCACGTCGAACTTTAGGTCGCTAGGGTTAGCGCCATCGATCACGTATGGTTCGGTAATCGATTTGCCGTTAATTTGAAGTTTGCCCTCGGCGTCGCAGCAAACCACGTGGTCGCCACCAACACCAATAACGCGCTTAACCAAATGCTGGCTCGAGTCTGGAGCGGTTAGCCCAAAGATGGAGAGAAACCACTCGCCCGTAGCCACGAAGCCGTTGGTTGGAGTTTCGGTCGGGTTGCTGTAAAGCCAGCCTCCTGGGTCGGTGAACACCACAACATCGCCGCGATTTAACGGGATAACGTCAGGAACCAACTCGTTAACGATGATGCGATCGTCGATTTGCAAGGTGTTCATCATCGAGCCAGATGGAATGAAGAATGAGCGAATCAAGAATGTTTTGATCAGCAAAGACAAGATCAGCGCAGCGCCGACAATCGTGAGAATGTCGATAAAAAACGCCGCAACCGGGTTGCGCTTAGCTTTGCGAAGCATCTTTGCAACGATGCTGTTGCTCTCAGGCCGCTTGCGACGACCCTTGCTCTGCATCTCTTGAGACTCGCTCATAGCCTCAGGCTAACCAGTGTTTGATGGTTAACGGACTAGGCGTTGTCGCGCTTTTCGCGAATCTTGGCCTTCTTGCCACGAAGTTCGCGTAGGTAGTAAAGCTTGGCGCGACGAACGTCACCGCGGCTTACTAGCTCGATCTTGTCTAGCACCGGTGAGTGCACTGGGAAGGTACGCTCTACGCCTACCTGGAAAGAAATCTTACGAACGGTGAAGGTCTCGCGAACGCCGTGACCTGAGCGACGAATAACTACGCCCTGGAAGATCTGAACACGGCTGCGGTTACCTTCGATGATGTTTACGTGAACCTTTACGTTGTCACCAACGCGGAACGCTGGGATGTCGCTTTTTAAGCTCTTTGCATCTACTGAATCGAGGATGTGCATTTTGAATCACTCTCTGTTCTCGCGCGCAGGTCAAAAACATTTTTATTGTTCGTTTTGGATCGTTGTTGGCAGTTCCCCTGCGGCAGAACATTACGAGGGCCAAGCAACCTCTCTATTCTGCCAGACAGATTAGTCCTCGAGCAAGTCTGGGCGCACTTTCTTAGTGCGTTCCACTTGTTGCTCGCGACGCCATTTGGCTATGAGCGCGTGATTTCCCGATAGCAAAACCTCTGGAACGTCGAACCCACGCCACGAGGCAGGCTTTGTGTAAGACGGGTATTCAAGCAAACCGTCTGAGTGTGACTCCTCGACGAGACTCTCTGCATTGCCGATTACGCCGGGAATTAGTCGGGCTATCGCCTCAATCATTGCGATTGCTGCAACTTCACCGCCGTTTAGAACATAGTCGCCGAGACTTACCAAGCGCACGCTAGCTTTGGTCTGCGCGTACTCAACCACTCGCTGGTCGATGCCTTCGTAGCGACCGCAGGCGAACACTAAATGTTTCGCATCGGCCAGTTCGTATGCCGTGGCCTGCTTAAAGAGTTCACCGGCCGGAGACGTGAAAATCACGATGGTTTCACCATCATCGCCCAGCACCTCATCGAGCACTTCACCCCAAGGTTCTGGTTTCATGAGCATTCCGGCACCGCCACCGTAAGGCGAGTCATCCACGGTCTTGTGTTTGTCGTGGGTGTGGTCGCGCAGGTCGTGCACCCGGATGTCTAGCAGGTTGTTTTCGCGGGCCTTGCCGAGTAGCGACAGCTCGAGTGCGTCGAAGTACTGGGGAAAGATAGTGATCGCGTCGATACGCATAGGTCTAGATTATTCGCTGGTTTCTTGCGCGGCAGGAGCAGCTGCTTCGTCTTCGATCTCTTCAAAAAGCCCGAGTGGGGGTGTAACCACCACGATGCCAGCTTCGATGTCTACCGAAGGCACGATTGCCTTGACGAACGGAACCAAAACTTCGGCCGAGCCGGTTTTGACTGCGAGCAGATCTTGTGCCGGAAAGTGTTCTACACGAATGACGGTGCCAACCTTTACGCCGTCGCGCACAACGCTAAGACCGACCAACTGGTGGTCGTACCAGGCGTCTTCTTCCACCGGTAGAGATTGAACATCGGTGTCGATCAGAAGAATCGCGCGAATCAAAGATTCGGCGGCATCGCGGTCGTCAACATCCTTGAAGAAAATAACCGGGGCCTGGTTGTACCAACGGAGTTCGTTGACGGTGAGGCTTTTGCCAAACCAAGGCGACGTTTCAGGAACCTGAAGTTTTAGAACAGCTCCCGGAACGAAACGCTCGTTGGGGCTGTCGGTGTAAAGCTCTAGCTTTATTGCGCCTTTAAGGCCGTGGGCCTTCAGCAACCGGCCCACACGGAGCTCGGTTTGATTAGAAATCGGTCTCTACCAGTTCGACTCGAACTCGCTTGCCATCGGCAAGTGCGCTGACCAATGCGCGCAGGGCTTTAGCGGTGCGGCCGTTGCGCCCGATCACTCTTCCCAGGTCGTCTGGGTGAACGTGAACCTCGAGGAGGTCACCACGCGAAGTGGAGCGTTCAGTAACAGAAGCGTCGTCCGGGTGGTCGACGATTCCTTTAACAAGGTGTTCGAGCGCAGCGGCTAGCACGACTACTAAGCCTCTTCTGCTGGTGCTTCTGCTTCTGCAGCAGGAGCTTCTTCAGCAACTACTTCGGCGGCGGCCTCTTCGGCAGCAACCTCGGCCTCGGCTGCTGGAGCCTCAACCTCAACTGCAGCTTCTTCGACTGCGGCTTCAGCAGCAGGTGCCTCTTCGGCTGCAACCTCGGCTGCGGCTGCTGGAGCCTCAACCTCAACTGCTGCCTCATCGGCTACAACTTCTTCAACAACCTCAGCTGCTGGAGCTTCTTCGGCGACAGTCTCAACGACTGGAGCCTTCTTCTCGACCTTTGGCAGCAGAACAGCCTTCTTAGCGCCGTCGACGACGAACGCAGGCTTGGCTTCTTTGACCTGAACCATGTTCTTGGCCTTTTCGCCCTTCGAAGCTTGGTAGTCGCCGGTTAGCTTTAGAAGCGCGGTGACCTGCTCGGTTGGCTGTGCGCCAACGCTTAGCCAGTACTGAGCGCGCTCAGAGTTGACTTCGATTAGCGAAGGGTTTTCGGTTGGGATGTAACGACCGATCTCTTCGATTACACGGCCATCACGCTTGGTGCGTGAGTCGGCAACGACGATGCGGTAGTGCGGCGAACGGATTTTTCCGAGTCGCTTTAGGCGGATTTTGACGGCCACAATGCTCCTGTTGGTTTGTAGTGGGCGAGTTCCACCGTGAGCGTGGGGGCACACTCGGTAGAGAAGCTCTAGGGGTAGACATTCGTTTCTGGTTAGAGGGTCAGAAACTAGGCAACCGCTCTATTCTGCCAGAAAAACGGCGCGCTAAGCAACCAAAAGGGCAATGTCGGTGTACTAAAGCCCGAAAGCTGAACCGTTCGATGAGCCATCGGTCGGCCTTGAATCCAAAATACCGGCCGCTTCGGCTGCACGTTTGGCAGGGTTACCCGACTTAGAGCCCTTCTTGCCTTTGTCTTTCTTCTTGGTCTTACCGATGAAGCCGCCACCCATACCGGGCATGCCAGGCATCCCCGGAATCTGCGGCATTCCACCTTTGGCAACGGTCTTCATCATTTTCGCTGCCTGTTCGAAGCGACTTACGAGCGAGTTGACCTCGGTAACGGTTGTACCCGAACCCTTAGCGATGCGCAGGCGGCGTGAACCATTTAAAACCTTCGGAACCCGACGCTCCCCCGGGGTCATCGAGCGAATGATTGCTTCGGTGCGGTCGATTTCTTTTTCATCGAAGTTGTCGAGCTGTTGGCGCATCTGTGCGGCACCGGGCATCATGGCGAGCATGCCCTTTAGGCTGCCCATTTTTCGCAGCTGCTGCATTTGCTCGAGAAAGTCTTCGAGGGTGAAGGTTTCCGACGCAATTTTGTCGGCCATCTTCTGAGCTTCGGCTTCGTCGAAAGCCGACTGCGTCTTCTCGATGAGTGACAGAACGTCACCCATATCGAGGATGCGACTGGCCATTCGGTCTGGATAGAACGGCTCGAACGCATCCTGGCCCTCACCGTTCGAAACGAAGATGATGGGCTTGCCGGTGACCGACGAAACCGAGAGAGCAGCACCACCGCGGGCATCGCCATCGAGCTTGGTGAGCACGACGCCCGTGATTCCAACGCCATCGTCGAATGCTTTGGCGACGTTGACGGCATCTTGACCGATCATCGAGTCGATGACAAACAAGACCTCGTCTGGGTCTACGGCCTTGCGAATGTCGCTGGCCTGTTTCATAAGTTCTTCGTCGATACCAAGGCGGCCGGCTGTGTCAACGATTACAACGCTGAATTGCTTCTTTGTGGCGTGCTTGATGGAGTCTTTAGCCACCGTTACCGGGTTGCCAACACCGTTACCGGGTTCTGGGGCAAACACGTCTACCCCGGCGCGTTCTCCGACTACCTGAAGCTGGTTTACGGCGTTTGGTCGCTGAAGATCGGCAGCCACCAATATTGGAGTTTGCCCTTGGTCTTTGAGCCATTTGGCTAGCTTGCCGGCCAGCGTGGTTTTACCGCTACCCTGCAAACCAGCGAGCATGATCACGGTTGGCGGGTTCTTTGCGAAAGTCAGCTTGCGCGCAGCGCCGCCGAGAATCTTGACAAGTTCGTCGTTGACGATTTGAACAACTTGTTGGGCAGGATTGAGCGCCTTACTCACTTCGTCGCCGAGCGCGCGATCGCGAACGGCTGTGATGAAGTTCTTTACGACTTCTAGGGCAACGTCTGCCTCGAGTAGTGCGCGGCGAATTTCGCGCAGAGTGGCGTCGATGTCGGCCGGGCTTAGTTTGCCCTTTGTGCGCAGGTTGCGAAACGTCTCGACAAGACGATCTGACAGATTTCCGAACACAACACTCCTTGTTTGCTGGCTCTAGCCTACCCAAACCACCTGGGCTTGCCCGTGCTGAAGTTCTATTCCACTAGGCCTTTAGCAAATTCCGCGGCATCGAAGAAAGCGAAATCGGCGATGCCCTCGCCAACACCAACCAATTTCACCGGAATACCTAAATCGCGTTGAATCGAGTAGACGATTCCACCCTTGGCGGTGCCATCGAGCTTGGTAAGGGCAACGCCGGTTACTTTGGCGACCTCGGCAAATGCCTTGGCTTGAGTCATACCGTTTTGGCCGGTAGTGGCATCGATGACCAGAAGCACCTCGGCAATGGTCGCCTGTTTCTCTACAACGCGGCGAATCTTGTCGAGCTCGTTCATGAGGTCAGCCTTGTTTTGCAGACGACCGGCGGTGTCGATGATCAGAATGTCGGCTTGCTCTCGAACGGCAACCTCGGTGGCCTCAAATGCTACGGATGCTGGGTCTTGACCCTCTGTTTTAGGGCGAATTAGTTTCGCCCCGGCACGGTCGGCCCAGGTCGCTATCTGGTCGACGGCAGCCGCTCTGAAGGTGTCGGCTGCTGCGATGACGACATCCCAGTCACCTTCTTTTAGCCATTTGGCGAGTTTTCCGATGGTGGTGGTCTTGCCAACGCCGTTCACGCCGACCACGAGAATGACGTAAGGCAGCTTGCCGCTCGAAAGGTTGAGAGCTGTGTCATCACGTTGAAGATTCTCGGTGATTATCTCGGCCAAGATCTTCTTAAGTTCGGCATCGGTTTTAGCGCCCTCACGTTTGGCGCGATCCTTTACTGCTGCAACGATTTTCTCGGATGCATCGAGGCCGAAGTCTGCCTGAATCAGGACGTCTTCTAGCTCGTCGAGATTTTCGGGATCAAATTTGACCCGACTGAACAGACTCTTGATGCCTTTCACGAACGATCGTTTTGGAAGTTCGACGGCTTCGAGTTCGACGGCTGGTGCCAGCACTGGTTCTGGCGTTGGAGCCGGATCTGGAGCTAGCTCAATGATGACCTCTGGCTCTGGCACAACCTCTACGATGGGCTCCGGCTCAACAACCGGCTCTGGCTCCGGCTCAACAACTGGCTCGGGTACGGCCTCAACAACCGGTTCAGGCATTCCAAATTTAGGCAGCTCTGGAACTACGTCGAGTTTCGGTTCGGCTGCTGCGGGGGCATCCGTGTCTTTCTTCTTTTTCCAGAAGAGGAACCCCATTACGAAGCACTCCGGTCGAGCTTTTGGCCAACTACAGCCGACACGCCATCCTGGCGCATCGAAACACCGTAGAGTGCGTCAGCAATCTCCATGGTGCGCTTCTGGTGGGTGATGATGATGAGCTGCGAGTTTTGGCGCAAGTCTTTAAAGATCTGAAGAAGACGACCAAGGTTCGAATCGTCTAGAGCAGCCTCAACTTCGTCC
>JAHEAT010000001.1:0-20262 GCA_024642605.1 Microbacteriaceae bacterium | reverse complement strand
CATCACGTAGAACGGCGAAGGGCGTGCCTTGAAGATTGCAATGAGCAATGCAACAGCCGCCAGCGAACGCTCACCACCGGAGAGCAGCGAAAGTCGTTCGATGCGTTTGCCAACTGGCTTGACGTTTACCTCGATACCCGTGGTGAGCAAATTGTCTGGATCGGTTAAGAAGATTGAACCCGTTCCGCCCGGGAATAGCACCGGGAAAACCTGCTCGAACGCTGCACGGGTGTCGTTGAAGGCATCCTCGAAAATCGTCATCATCTTGGTGTCGAGGTCTTCGATGATTTGAAGCAAGTCTTTTCGAGTCTGGGTGAGGTCGGCGAGCTGCTCGGTCAAGAACTTGTGACGCTGCTCGAGAGCTGCAAACTCTTCGAGGGCCAGCGGGTTGACTCGACCAAGTCGCTCAAGAACACGCTCCGCATCGCGAAGTCGGCGCATCTGCTCGTCTCGAGAGAAAGGCTTCTTAGCACCCTCCACCTCGTCGTCGTCAACCATTTGATCTGGCCCGTACTCGTTAAGAAGTACCGCCTGCTCGAGTCCGAGTTCCTCGTTGGCCTTAGCCACGAGGTTGGCGAGGTTCAAGCGCTTTTCGTGGTTCGCAAGTTCGATGTCGTGAACGCTCTGGGTGAGAGTCGAAAGTCGAATCTGAATGTCTGCAACTTCGCCGCGAATACGAACGAGCTCAGCAAACTGAGATTGCCTAGTTGCGTCGAGTTGGCTAAGTCGAATTTTTGCCTCTGATGCCTGCAGCGCAACGGCATCCATAACCGCAGGTAAAACGTCGAGCACTTTGCGAGCCGATTCGAGCTGTTTGGCTTGCGCCGCCGCAGCCTGCTGTGCTCGCTCGATGGCGATCTTTGCCTCTTCAGCTTGAGTGCCGAGAGTTTCAACTCGTTCGCGCTGAACACGAAGGCGTTCGAGAGCCGCCCCGAGTTCGATACGAACTTCGAGTTCGCGCTGGCGCTCCGCCTCAAGAAGGTCTACATGTTTCTGTCTGTCTGAGACATCCACGGTGGGGCGCTGCTCGGCAGCAAACGCATCGTGAGCGGCGACTGCCATCACCAGTGCAGCTTGTGCTGACTTGATGGCATCGGCTGCAGTGGCTGCAACGCCGGCGAGGCGATCAACTTCACCCTGAGATGCCTCAACCTGAACACGCAGACGCCCAAGGAGTTCGGCATTCGATGCGCGCACGGCATCGTGATCGTTAAGGGCAGAAAGCGCTTCTTTTGCAGAGGCCTTGGCCGCATCTTCGTTTGAACGTGCCTGGGCTAGAGCAGAACGGTTCGTTTCGATAGCGGCCGTTACTTGCGCTAACCGCTTTTCGGCTGCATCACGTTCGGCAACCAACTCGAGTTTCGATGGCTTGTTCTGGCTTCCGCCGCGAACCACACTCTCGGTTAGTACATCACCATCGAGGGTGATCAAGGTCTTTTGCATCGAGGTCTTGTCGGCTGAATAAAGTGCGCGGGCGGCGGCAAGGTCATCGACGATAACAACGTTCGACAAGATGGCAAGCACGCCCGATGGAGCTTCAACCACATCGGTTGCAACGCGAACACCATCAACTTCGGCAACGGTGTTCGACTTAACCTTCGAATCGACATCGGCAACAATCAGTTCTACTCGACCCTGATCGTTCGACTTTAGGTGCTCAATGGCGGCCAATCCGGCTTCGCGATTATCGGCAACTAGAGCATCTGCCAGCGAGCCAAGTGCGGCTGCAATTGCGGTTTCGAAACCGGTAGAGATCTTCATGTGGCTAGCCACTAAGCCACGGATGCCTCGGAGCCCTGCCGCGGCTAGGGCTGAGGCGCCATCTTTTTGCTCAAGTGTGAGGTTTAGCGCCGAGCGCTTGGCGGCAAGAGAATCGCGCTCGCGCTCATCGGCGTGAATAAGCTCGCGGAGTTCTTCGATTTTGGTGGCGGCTTCAGAAACTGCACGCTGCGCTGCCTCGTAACGTTGGTCAAGGTTCGCGTCTGACTTTCCGCCTTCGGCCTGCAGCTGCGCCTCGAGCATCGAGTAATCGGTTTTGGCGGCTTCGAGGCGATTGGTTGCTTCGAGGTGCGCCGACTCGTGACGAACAACTTCGGCGCGAAGGCTTTCCAAGCGGCTTTCAGCTAGCGCCGACTCCGAAGCTAAACGCGACTTCTCCAAATCGAACTGAGAAATGAGGGCGGTCTGCTCCGAGACTTGCGAATCAAAAGCGTCGAGTGCTTCGCGAGCAACGTTGCGTTCAGCTTCGCATTTCGCCAGCGCGCTGTGAAGCTCACTCACCAGCGCTTCTAGTCTCTGACTCTCTACAGCAGCGGCGTTGCGATCAAGCTCAATCTGGTTGGGGTCAACCTGCGAACCATTGGCAAGCGTCTGTGATCCAAGCAGTGCCACTCGTTGATTCGCCATCGATAGCAGCGAACGCAGACGTTCGCTGATGGCATCGAGCTCGTAGGCGTGTGAGCGAGCCTTGTCGAGCTCAGGCGAAACCTGAACTGCTTCGAGCTCCTGCATGCGCGAAGTGTTCTCGGCTAGAAGTTCTTGAAGAATGTTGCGCTCGGCTTTGCGGTCGGCTTCACTCTTTGCGGTTTCCTCGAGGGCGGCGTGCAGCTGTGCAACCTCGTCGGCGAGCAATCTTGCCTTGGCGTCTCTAACCACCGAAGCAATGCCGGCCGCCTGGCGTGCAACTTCAGCCTGCTGGCCGAGTGGCTTTAGCTGTCGGCGCACTTCACCGGCGAGGTCGTTGAGGCGAGTGAGGTTTGACTGCATAGCCTCGAGCTTGCGCTGAGTCTTCTCTTTGCGGCGACGGTGCTTCAAAATGCCGGCAGCCTCTTCGATGAAGCCACGGCGCTCCTCAGGCGTTGCCTTCAAAATTCCGTCCAGCTGGCCCTGTCCCACGATCACGTGCATTTCTCTACCGAGGCCCGAGTCGCTCAAGAGCTCTTGAACATCTAGAAGGCGGCAGGCTTCGCCGTTGATCGCGTACTCCGAACCGCCATTTCTAAACAGGGTTCGGCTAATCGTTACTTCGGTGTAGTCGATTGGCAGCGCGCCATCGGTGTTGTCGATGGTGAGTAGCACCTCGGCGCGACCTAGAGGGCCTTTGGTGCTGGTTCCGGCAAAGATTACGTCTTCCATCTTGCCGCCGCGCAGGGTCTTTGCGCCCTGCTCACCCATAACCCAGGCGAGCGCATCGACAACGTTTGATTTACCAGAACCATTTGGGCCTACGACAGCGGTAACGCCTGGTTCGAACTGGAAGGTGGTTGGCTGCGCAAAAGACTTGAAGCCCTTGAGAGTCAGACTCTTTAGATACAAGCTTCACGCACCAATACAGACTTTAGGAACGGCGGAGTGCCGTCACACAAAATTACCCGATTACTTGACCAGTTTTTGGCACTTTGGGCAGAAATGCGAACCGCGGTTCATCCACGAATCTCTACGTATAGCCGTACCGCAACGGCCGCAGGGTTTGTCAGTCTGTCCGTAGGCATTGAGCGACACTTCGAAATAGCCCGATTCGCCATTCACATTCTTGTACTGCTCGTCAAAACTGGTTCCACCGGCGGCCACCGCTGCTTGCAAAATTCGGTGTATTTCGGCGAGTAGCAATTTCACCTTCTGAACGCTTAACGCCGATGCCGGGGTGTCGTAATGGATGCGACTGGCCCACAACGCTTCGTCGGCATAGATGTTTCCGACGCCACTGAGCACGCCTTGGTCGAGAATCACGCGTTTAATTCCCGATACCTTTTTACGGATTTTTGAAACTACTGCATCGATCTGAAAGTGCTCATCGAGAGGGTCTCTAGAAATGTGCGCGGCCGAATGAGGTATCTGATTGATCCACGAGGAGTCGAGCGGGAGTGACCCGCAAAAACCGCCCGGCAAGGCATCTGAGGTGGTTTCAAGTTCATCGATTTGCAAAGAACCAAAGATTCGCTGGTCGACAAATCGAAACTCAATTTCTTCGCCACCGGCCGTAATCAAGTGGATGATCACGCGAGTGAGTTTGTCGGGTTCGGCGTTGGTGTCGCGAATTAGCATTTGCCCGCTCATACCCAAATGCCCAACCAGTGCGTGTGTTGCGGTTTGTTGGCCAGCAAAGTGCAGCGGCATCCAAAGAAACTTGCCTCGCCTAACGACACCCAATATGGTTGCATTCTCGAGCGAAGTCACGAAGTCGATGGGCCCGGCAAGGTGCCGCTTTAGGCTGCGATCATCGAGTATCTCGATTGCCTTAACTTTTGCCCCAGGCAGGTATTGTGCAAGGCCGAAGCGAACCGTCTCAACCTCAGGTAACTCCGGCACTAGAGCTGACCGAGTTTCTCAAGGGCACTGATTGCCGCCTGCGCCTCCGCATTCTTCTTGCTGCGTGCAACTCCTATGGCCTCGACTCCAGCAACGTTTACAGTCGTCGAGAAGGTGCGATCGTGGTCAGGGCCCACGTGCGTGGTGACATAGTTCGGAGCTTCAAATCCGCGAGCCTGCAGCCACTCCTGAAGCCTGGTTTTCGGCTCGCTGTTTTCGAGCAAGAGTTCGTGGTGCTCTAGAGGGTCTAGCACCAGTCGCTTGATTAGCGCCGCCGCTGGTTCGATTCCTCCCTCGATGTAAACGGCCCCGAGAAGCGCCTCGAATGTGTCGGCGAGAAGATTCGTCTTTGTGTTACCACCGGTTTGCACCTCGCCGCGACCGAGAATCATGAATTCGCCCAAACCCAAATCGGTTGCTACCTTCGCTAGCGCGGTGGCAGAAACGAGTGCGTTCTTGAGCTTCGAGAGTTTGCCTTCATCGAGCTCGGTAAACCGCTCATAAAGGTGGCCGGTTACAACAAAACCCAACACCGAATCGCCCAGAAATTCAAGGCGTTCGTTGTTGGGTTGATTGTCGTGTTCGTAAGAATACGAACGGTGGGTTAGCGCTTGACGAAGCAGGCTCTCGTTGAGTGAAACGCCGAGGCGTTCAATCAAGACTTCAAGCGCCATGACCAAAGGTCTTTAGGCGTCTGCTACCTTGCGGCCCTTGTATTCAAGGTACAGCGCGTTGCCGGCCGAGTCCTCAACTACCTGAGCGCGGTGTGGGAGGCTGAAAACGGTCTTGCCGTTTA
This sequence comes from Microbacteriaceae bacterium, assembly GCA_024642605.1. Next base: position 15,158 of record JAHEAT010000001.1, on the reverse strand, counting down.
CAACGGTCTTGACCAGAGTGACCTCAGCGGCCTTCCACTGCGAACGGCGCGCGTGGGTACGGCTGCGAGAAAGGCGTCTTTTAGGTACTGGCATGTCTAATCTTCCTTAAGCTGCTGGAGCCCAATCCACCGCGGATCAAGTGCGGCTTCATGTGCATGTTGCGGGTCATCTGATAACTTCGCGCCACACGTAATACACAGACCTTCACAGTCTTGCTGGCATACGGGTTGCAACGGGAGAGACAGAACTACCGCGTCTCTGATGACTTGGTCTAGATCGATTTGCTCGTTCTCAACCACGAAGTCATCTTCGCTTGTACCAGAATAGGCGAAAAGTTCTTGAAAATCTACCTCGACATCGCTTTCAATCGGGTCTAAGCATCGTCCGCATTCTCCGGATGCTCGCCCAAAGGCTTCTCCGGTTGCCAAAATACCTTCGTGAACAGATTCAAGTCTGAGGTCGATTTCTAAAACCTCCCCCGCTTCGATTCCGATGGCGTAGTTACCCAAGCGCTCTAAAACGGTGTGCTCAATCACTTTTTCGCGCATTGAGCCCGGCTTGTGCATCAAATCGTGCACGGCAATTTTCAGTTCGTCGCTCATTTGGCTAGTTTCACCTTCAAAAGTTTCGCTACGGGTTCGGGCAAATATGCGCTGGCGTCGCCGCCAAGTTCGAAAACCTGACGAACTAGAGTAGAAGAAATGTGAGCGTACTCGCCAGACGCCGGCAGCATCACCGTTTCGACGCCGCTGAGATCGCGATTAGCGCGAGCCATTGGTAGTTCGTAATCGACGTCATTGCTTGAGCGAACACCCTTGACTATTACGCTCGCGCCAATCTTGGTGCAGTAATCAGCCAAAAGCCCGTGTTCTAAAACATCCACGCAAATAGACTTTGGCAGTTCGCCGAAAGCCGACTTGATGGCCTCGGCGCGCTCCTGCAGACTCAGCAAGGGAGTTTTGCTGGGGTTGTGAACTACAACGATTATTAGTTCGTCGAAGGTCGCAGCGGCTCGCCTCGCGATGTCGAGGTGTCCGAGTGTGAACGGGTCGAAAGACCCCGGATACACGGCTAGATTTGGCATGCTTCTAGGTTACCCTCAGGCCTTAGCCAGATTCGACTGCCTGGCGTCATCTTGCGCTTGCAGCACTTGAGCCAACACCCCATGCCTCTCAAGCGTGATGTCGTCGTCAATCAGCGTTTGAGCGAGTTCACGGCAGCGCACGATGAGATCGGCGTCTTGAACAACTCGAAGTAGTTTCAACGAAGAACGGCCACCAGACTGCGACGCCCCCAGCACATCGCCCTCGCGGCGCAGTTCTAGGTCGATTTCGCTGAGTTTGAAACCATCGGTTGTGCCGGCAACAGCCTCTACGCGCTGCAGAGACAGCGAGAACGGTTCGGCCGAGGTGAGCAACAGACAAAGACCGGCATGGCCGCCTCGACCCACTCGGCCGCGCAACTGGTGAAGCTGAGAAACACCAAATCGCTCGGCATCGAGCACAACCATTACCGTGGCGTTTGGAACATCAACACCAACTTCGATCACGGTGGTGCTCACCAGCACATCGATTTTCTTGGCCACGAACTCGGCCATGACCTGAGATTTCTCTTCGGAACTCATGCGACCGTGCAGAAGCCCAACGGTAACTCCGTTCAAGGCCGGGTTCTGTGCGAGCGCACTCGCCACAGCTGTCGCGGCAGCAAGTGGCCTTTTTGGCGTCTTGGAACCGAGGAGGTCGGTTTCGATTTCTTCGGGCTCGGCCAGTGTGCCACCGGCATCCAAGAATTCGGAAGCGTCATCGTTCTCATCGATGCGCGGGCAAACCACAAAGGCTTGATGCCCGGCAGCAACCTCTTCGGCGACTCTCGACCAAACCCTTGCCACGAGGGCTGTCTGCTGTGACTGCACGACGTGGCTGGTGATCTGCTTGCGTCCGGACGGAAGTTCGGTAAGAGTCGAAACGTCGAGGTCACCAAAAACCGTAACGGCCAGCGTGCGCGGAATCGGCGTGGCTGTCATGGTGAGCACGTGAGGCGGAGTTTTACCCTTGAGCCGAAGTGCCTCGCGCTGCTCAACTCCAAAGCGGTGCTGCTCGTCGACCACGATTAAACCGAGGTCTAGAAACTCCACTTTGTCAGCGATCAAAGCGTGAGTGCCCACAACTAGTTGCGCTTTTCCGCTGACAATCTGCAGCAAGGCCCGTTTGCGTTCGGCCGTTGGCATCTGACCGGTGAGCAGAGTCAAACCGCAGTCCTTCGCCAGTTGTTCGCCCAGAGTGCGTTTGATCGAGTCGAAGTGCTGCGATGCCAACACCTCGGTCGGCGCCAACAATGCAGATTGTCCGCCAGAGTCGGCAACAGTCAACATGGCACGCAAAGCCACCAGAGTCTTACCCGAACCAACCTCACCCTGAAGCAGTCGATTCATCGGATGCTCGCGCGCAAGGTCTTCGCAAATCTCGTTGCCAACCTCAACCTGCCCTTGGGTGAGCGCAAACGGTAAGGATTTATCGAAAGCCTGCAGGTAACCGGCCACCCCTGCCACGCGGGCTGCTGTTTTGGTGTGCGAATTTTCAAGCTTGCGTTTTATCAGCTGCGCCTGCAGCAAAAACGCCTCGTGAAACTTTAGTGTTTGGCGAGCCTGAACCCAGTCGGCAGCAACCGTTGGTCGGTGAATCTTGTGAATGGCATCGTTTGCCGAAAGCAAACCCTCGGAGATAACCATGGACTGATCGAGTTCATCGGTGATTGGCGCGAGAGTGTCGAGTACAACGGCGAGCGCGCGCTGAATCATCCATGTGGTCACGCTCGCTGCCGCAGGGTAGATCGGTATCGGTAAATCGGCCCACGCCTTGGCGGCTTCGTCGGTGATGTCTTCTGGAAAAAGCTCATAGTCGGGATGCGTCAGCTGCAGCTTGCCCTGATACGCACCGATCTTGCCCGCGAAGAGGCCCCGAGCGCCAGGTTTGAGGTCTTTTTGACGCCAAGCCTGATTGAAGAAGGTGAGCGAGAGCATGCCGTTGCCGTCGGTGATGCGAACCTCGAGAATGCTGCCTTTGCGACCGGTCATGAAGCGTTCGCGCACGTCAACGATGTCGGCGACTATCGAAACAGACTCCCCCACCGGCAACTCCGAAATCGGGGTGAGTTCGCCTCGGGTGGCGTAGCGCCGAGGAAAGTGCTGCAGCAGGTCGGCGACGGTTGAAAGCCCCAGATGCCGCGCGAAAGATTTGGCGGTTCTGTCGCCAAGCACTCGATCGAGCGACTCTAAAGGTAAAAGCATGGTTCAATGCTAGACATGACCCGAATCATCGGCGGTATCGCCGGCTCAAGAAAACTCGCTTCGCCAGCGAAATCAACTAGACCAACCTCAGACCGAATTCGCGAAAGCATCTTTTCGCGTCTCGACGCCCGCGATGCACTCGTAGATGCCAGAGTTCTAGACCTTTACGCCGGCACCGGCGCCCTAGCTCTTGAAGCGGTTAGCAGAGGTGCAGTTTTGGCTCACATGGTTGAGCGAGACGGTAAGGCTGCGGCAGTATGTGTAGCCAACGCGAAATCGGTGCAAAAGGCGATCGACGACGAAGGGTTCGAAGCCGAGACCAAGGTAATCAACAAGTCGGTTCAGTCGTTTTTGAGTTCGCCCACTGTCACCGATTTCACCATCGTCTTTATCGATCCGCCTTATGAGATTGGCAACGCCGAAGTCGTTTCAAACTTGGATGCGCTGCTGCCGATTTTGCACCCCAACGCCGTGGTTGCTGTGGAACGTTCGAGCCGTTCAGAAAAGCCGGAGTTTCCTGGCGAATACTCGTTAGCCGATGAGAAAAACTACGGCGATACCGTTGTCTACTGGCTGGAGTTAGCCGCTTCTAACTAGATGTGGCGCTCAGGTTCACCAATGTAAAGCTGCTGAGGGCGGCCAATCTTGGTGGCTGGGTCTTGGTTCATCTCGCGCCAGTGCGCAATCCAGCCTGGCAAACGACCAATGGCAAACAATACGGTGTACATACGTGGCGGGAATCCCATGGCCTTGTAAATCACGCCGGTGTAGAAGTCGACGTTTGGATACAGCTTGCGCTCAACAAAGTATTCGTCGGCGAGAGCTGCGGCTTCGAGCTGCTTGGCAATGTCGAGAAGCGGGTCGCTAACACCTAGCTCGGCAAGCACCTTGTCGGCGGTTGCCTTGACGATGGTGGCCCGTGGGTCGAAAGACTTGTAAACGCGGTGGCCGAATCCCATGAGACGAATGCCGTCTTCTTTGTTCTTGACGCGCTCGATGTATCGCTCAACCGAGTCGCCCGAGTCTCGAATTGCGGTGAGCATTTCGATGACTGCCTCATTGGCGCCACCGTGCAACGGGCCAAACAGCGCCGAAACACCGGCCGAAACCGAGGCAAACAAGTTGGCCTGGCTCGAACCGACTAGACGTACGGTTGAGGTTGAGCAGTTCTGTTCGTGGTCGGCGTGAAGCACAAACAGGGTGTCTAGAGCTTTGGTGATTACTGGGTTCTGAAGGTACGGTTCAGCCATGTTGCCAAAGCAAAGGCGTAAGAAGTTTTCGACGAAGCCGAGTGAGTTGTTTGGATAAAGCAGTGCTTGACCGAGTGAGTTCTTGTAAGAGTAAGCGGCCAATATTGGCAGTTTGGCAAGCAGACGAATGGTCGAAAGTTCAACCTGGTCGGCGTCGTGCGGGTTTAGAGAGTCTTGGTAGAACGTTGACAAAGCCGAGGTGCCGGCAGCCAATACCGACATCGGGTGTGCGTTCTGAGGCATCGCATGAAAGAGGTTTTTAAGTTCCTCATGAATCAGCGTGTGGCGACGAATTCTGTCGTCAAAGGCGGCGAGCTGGTCTTGGGTTGGAAGGTTGCCATAGATGAGCAGGTAGGCGACTTCGATAAACGACTTGTTGCCGGCAAGTTCGTTGATCGGGTATCCGCGATAACGCAAAATTCCCTGATCGCCATCGATAAATGTGATGGCCGAGCGGGTAGACGCGGTATTTACAAACCCTTGATCGAAGGCGTTCAGACCGGTTGCAGCGTTGAGCTTCGAGAAGTCGATGGCGCTGTCGCCGTCGGCTGAAGTGAGGATAGGAAACTCAGTTGAACCCCCTGGAAAGTTGAGGGTTACCTTGTCGGAGAAAACCTGTTCGGTCAATGCTGCTCCTTGAAACTATTAGCGGTGAGACTAGCCTATGGCATTGCGCAGGCGGTCTACACCTTCAGAAATTCGCTCATCGGTTGCCGTTAAAGCGAAACGCACAAACTGATTTCCCGCTTCGCCGTAGAGCGACCCCGGGCCAACGAGAATGCCGAGTTCGGCCATCTTCGCAACCGTAATCCAGCAGTCTTCGCCGAGCGTCGCCCACAAATACAAACCGGCCTCGCTGTCGGCAACCGTAAAACCATAATCACGGATGGCGGGCAGCAGCAGCTCTCGGCGCTTGGAGTAGGTTTCTCGCGCCACCAGCACGTGCTCGTAGTCGCCGAGCGCAACCGCGATTGCGTGCTGAACCGGGGCTGGAGTGTTGAGCCCTGCGTGCATGCGCAGATTCACGAGTGACTTCACGAGTTTGGCATCGCCGGCGGCGAAGGCTGCACGGTGTCCAGCCATGTTCGACTGCTTGCTGAGCGAGTAGAGAGCCAAAAGGTTGGTGTGGTCGCCGCCGCTAACGCGTGGGTCTAGCACCGAAGGGATGAGCTTTTCGCTCCAGGCATCCCAGCCTAGTTCGGCGTAGCATTCGTCGCTGGCCAAAACTGCTCCGAGTTCGCGAGCGCGTTCGACAGCAGCTCTCATCTGATCAACGTCGAGAACCTTGCCGTCTGGGTTTCCGGGGCTGTTAATCCAAACCAGTTTGGTGTTGGATGGCCATTTTGCTGGGTCGTCTTCGCTGACAATCTCGCAATCGACCAAAGCAGCACCAACCACGTATGCGGTGTAGGCAACCTTGGGTTGCACAACGACGTCGCCCTTTCCTAGCCCCAAAAGTAGCGGCAAAAATGAGATGAGTTCTTTAGAGCCGATGCTCGGCATTACCTGATCGGCGGTAAGCCCCGGCACTCCCCTGCGCCTTGCAAACCACTCCACCACAGCGGCCTTGAGTTCGGGTGAACCACCGGTCGATGGATAACCGGGTGCGTTCGCAAACGAGTTGAGTGCATCGCGCACGATCGCTGGGGTGGGGTCAACGGGCGAACCGATCGAGAGGTCAACGATGCCACCCGAGTGTTGCCTTGCGGTTTCAGCGAAAGGTTTGAGCTTTTCCCAGGGATACTCGGGAAGGCGTTCAAACACAGGCTATTCGCCCTGTGGTGGCAGCGCGGTAATCACCGAGTGGTCTGAATCAATCTTTCCAACCTTTGCGGCTCCACCGGGCGAACCGATTTCGTTGAAGAACTCAACGTTTGCCTTGTAGTAGTCGGCCCACTGGCTCGGTAGGTCGTCTTCGTAATAGATGGCTTCAACCGGGCAAACCGGCTCGCAAGCGCCACAGTCGACGCATTCATCCGGGTGGATGTAAAGCATGCGGTCGCCTTCGTAGATGCAGTCGACAGGGCACTCTTCGATGCATGCCTTGTCTTTGACATCAACGCAAGGCAGAGCGATTACGTAAGTCATGCGATATTCCTCTCGAAGTTCTTTAGGTATTAAAACACTTAGCGATGGCTGGAGGTGCGTTTACGCCACGCGCCGGGGCCAACCCGCGGAAAAACCATCACAATCGCGCAGATTGCTAGTGACCCGTAAACCCACAACTGACCGTTGGTGTTGTTTGCAATGATTACGTCACCATCTGGGTTTCCGTTTGCAAGCCAATAGAGCGTCGCTGCGAAGGTAAGGCACATCAAATAGAGAGCTCCGCGACTCTCACGCAAGAGTCTCAGCGCAATGGCTAATGACGCTGTTAGAGCAAGGGCAACCTCGAGCCCCAGCGGTGCTCGATCGGTTCCGCTTGCGGTGATGTTGTGAAGCATGGTGCCGGCAAAGGCCATGAGTATTCCGAGTGGAAGTGCCCACAAACCCAGGGCAATGGGCTTCAAGAACAGCCAAGGCTTAATGCTCGATCGACGAATGCGCTCTTGGCGGTCATAGCGAATCTCTTTGCCCGAGACGATGGAATACGTTTCGGCATTTACAGCAATCTGCGATGCATGAGCCGAGAGCGCCGCCTTCTTGATTGCTGCCGTTTCGGGCGTGCCAATAGCCACGTCGAATCGTTCGCGACCCTCAGAAATTACCCAGAACTGCGGGGCCTTGCCGCGAGTTTCTTTGTTGTAACGGCGAAGCGCCATGGCCGAAGCCTCGTTGGCGCGCTTGTGATCGGGGTGACCGAATCCCCCGCGTCTGTTATAGGTGAGCAGGTAGTCGGGTTTGAATTCTTTAATGACCTGGTAAATATCTTCGCTAATCACAGCAGTCGACACTGCCGACAGAGCCATTTCATCTAAATTCTTAGGTTTGGTCGCGCGGCTCCAAGCATTAATGCGAAAGCCCGAATCTAAATACGCGCGAGTACCGGCGAACTTGTGACGGGTTGCACCTAGGGCCGCAAGTGCATTCTTCAGCTCGGCCTCTCGAAAGGCGCCAACGGCTGCGAGATTGCCTTCGATGCCCTTGAGTTCTTCGAGTTTCATCCGGCCGCGCTCGCCACGAGTAAGGGTCAAAACCAATACTTCTGCCCCGTCTTTTACTGCCTTAGCAATGACGTGCCCAGTAAACAGGCTCTCATCGTCTGGGTGCGCGTGCACCAAGAGCAGACGCTTTGGCTTGAAAGTCGGTTTAGACATGTATCTAACTATATTCCAGACTGCCTAGATTGCCGGCGCATTGGCGCACTCTTGCTTAAGTTAGGTAACCCTAACTAAAATGAAAGACGTGGCTATCTGCCCCTGAACCCTTGGATAGACGTGATCGCAAACTTTCTTATCGGCCTTCGTGAAGGCCTCGAGGCAGCGCTAATCGTAGGCATCTTGATTGCATACGCTAAGAAATCGGGTCGCACCGACTGGGTGAACAAGATTGTTCTGGGCGTAGTTTCGGCTGTCGCCGTTTCGCTGGTAGCCGGGCTTCTGCTGAACTGGCTAGTTACCGACACCGAAGCTGGCACCAACCAAATCATCGGGGCTAGCGCGAGCATCCTCGCCGTAATCTTTGTAACTTGGATGATCTTCTGGATGGCCAAAAATGCCCGCAGCTTGAGCGGTGAAATCCGTGCGCGATTCGACGTTAAAACCACATCTGCACTCACGGTGGTAGGTATTGCGTTCTTTTCTGTGGTTCGAGAAGGAGTAGAAACCTCGATATTTCTTTGGTCTTCGGTTGAGGCTTCTGGTCAGGGCGTATTCGCGCTCATCGGTGCCGTTATTGGTCTGATTGTTGCCGCCTGGCTCGGCTACCTCATTTACCGTGGAGCACTACGACTAAACCTAACCACGTTCTTCAAATACACCGGAGCGTTTTTGATTGTCGTGGCCGCAGGAATTCTCGCCTACGCCGTTCACGAGCTGCAAGAAATTGGCTTGCTGCCGTTTCTAACCAACACAACCTACGACGTCAGCGCTGTTGTCGTAGAGGATGAGTGGCTTGATGTTCTGCTAAAGGGAACCATCTCTTTCAGAGCGGCGCCGAGCCAGCTCGAGTCTCTGGTTTGGTGTCTCTACGTTCTAGTGGTGTCTGTGTTCTTTGCGCGGGCCTACCGCAAGCCGCAAACCAAGTAACACCTAAAACGGTTAAAGCAAAATCCCGCGCAACCTAAAAAGTCGCGCGGGATTTTGCATTTCTAAACTTTTTAGCTCTTCTTACGCTGCGAGTACAAGCGCGCACGAACGTTTGCGTCGAGCTCAACCTTGCGAATTCGCGTCGCCTCAGGGGTAACCTCGACACACTCGTCTTCACGAGCGAACTCTAGGCACTCCTCGAGCGACAGCTTGCGAGGAGGGGTGAGCGACTGGAATTCATCAGATGAAGCTGCACGCATGTTGGTGAGCTTCTTTTCCTTGGTGATGTTAACTTCCATGTCGTCTGCACGTGAGTTTTCGCCCACGACCATACCCGCGTAAACCTCGCTAGTTGGCTCAACGAAGAATGAACCGCGCTCCTGGAGGCCAATCATGGCAAATGGGGTGACGACGCCAGCACGGTCGGCAACCATCGAACCGTTGTTACGGGTTACGATGTCACCAAACCAAGGCTCATAACCTGCTGAAATTGCGTTCGCGATTCCGGTTCCTTTGGTGGTGGTCAAGAACTCGGTACGGAAACCAATCAGTCCACGGCTTGGAATTAGGAACTCCATGCGCACCCAACCAGTTGAGTGGTTGATCATGTTCTTCATGCGGCCCTTTCGAGCGGCCATGAGCTGAGTCATTGCACCCAAGAACTCTTCTGGAACATCGATGGTGAGATCTTCAACAGGCTCGTGAACCTTGCCATCGATCTTCTTAGTAACTACCTGAGGCTTTCCAACGGTAAGTTCATAGCCTTCGCGACGCATTTGCTCAACCAGGATGGCAAGAGCAAGTTCTCCACGACCCTGAACTTCCCAAGCATCTGGACGCTCGGTTGGAAGCACCTTGATCGACACGTTACCGATAAGTTCTTTGTCGAGGCGGTCTTTCACCAAACGTGCGGTGACCTTTGCGCCCTTGACGCGACCGGCCATTGGTGAGGTGTTGATACCGATGGTCATCGAGATAGCAGGGTCGTCAACAGTGATCATGGGTAGCGGGCGAACATCGTTAGGGTCGGCTAGCGTCTCACCAATGGTGATCTGCTCGATACCTGCCACTGCCACGATGTCGCCAGGGTTTGCTTCGTCGGTTGGAAAACGATCCAGCGCCTTCGTCTTGAGAAGTTCGGTGACCTTGACGTTTTGAACGGTACCGTCGTGACGAACCCAAGCAACCTGCTGGCCCTTACGAATCGTGCCGTTGTAGATGCGCAGCAACGCCAGGCGGCCAAGGAATGGTGAAGCATCCAAGTTGGTTACGTGCGCCTGAAGTGGGGCCTCAGGATCGTACTTTGGTGCTGGGATGTTCGCGAGGATTGCACCAAACAGAGGCTCGAGGTCTTCGTTGTCTGGCAGAGTGCCGTCGGCTGGCTTGTTTAGGCTCGCTCGGCCAGCGCGACCCGAAGCGTAAATGACCGGAAGGTCGAGAATCGAGTCGACGTCTAGGTCGGGAACATCTTCGTGGATGTCGCTGGCAAGACCAAGAAGAAGATCGTGAGTTTCTTCAACAACCTCGTCGATGCGAGCATCGGCGCGGTCGGTCTTGTTGACAAGCAAAATCACAGGAAGCTTGGCTTCGAGCGCTTTGCGCAACACGAAACGAGTTTGAGGCAGTGGGCCTTCAGACGCATCGACGAGCAGAACAACGCCGTCAACCATCGACAGACCGCGCTCCACCTCGCCACCGAAGTCGGCGTGGCCCGGGGTGTCGATCACGTTGATGGTGATTTCCTTGCCGCCAGCGGCAGCGCCCTTGTAAGAAATGGCAGTGTTCTTGGCGAGAATAGTGATTCCCTTTTCTCGCTCAAGGTCGCCTGAGTCCATGACCCGCTCGCCAACGGCGGCGTGGTCGCTGAACGAACCGGTCTGACGGAGCATTGCATCAACCAACGTAGTCTTACCGTGGTCAACGTGGGCAACGATAGCTACGTTGCGAAGGTCTTCTCTGGAAACCAGAGTCATAACGAACATCCTCTTAATGGCACACGACAAATCGAAAGAGATTCGTGCGAATGATTGAAACCGGGCAACAGCACTTCGGTTACTGCCAGTTTAGCCGAGCAGACGCAATTAGCCGATAGCTGCGAGCAAACTGGTTGGCACCAAAAAGTTAACTCTTAGGTTTGATTGACCAGTTTTGATAACCCCAGGTGACACTCTCGGCTCTCGGTGCGACGGCAAACCCGGCTACTCGATCTGTGTAGACCACCATTGAAGCCACTTCATAGAGAGGCATGCCATAGGCGTCGGCCACTAAGAGCGCATCGATTTGCTTGAGGGCCGCTCCACGGCTTTGCTCGTCTCCGGCAGATGCATAAGCGGTGAGCGACTTCTGCACTTTCTCATTTGAATAACCCACGAACGAGTCTGAGGTGAGCGAGAACACGTTTTGCCCGGGGACCGAAACGATTGGTCTGGCACCAAGGTAAATTTCGAAGTTGCCCGACTTCAGGGCCGCCTCGAAATCTGCGGCTTCGACCGCCTTTAGGTTGAAGCCTGCCGACGCGGCACGTTCGCGAAGCAAAATCCACTCGGCTTGCGACCTTGGATTGTTTAGGTCGTAAGCCACTCGCACCTTCATTGGTCTAGCCACTGAGGTTGAATCGAAAAGTTCAGATGCTTTTTCAACATCCTGAAAAAGGTATTCGCTAAGACCGTTGTCTTGTGAAGAAGCTTTGTAGTAGTTAGCGCTCGACTGGAACACCAGCGAATCGACCAAAGAAACCTTGTAGGCGGTTGATAAGCCCGAAACGATTCGCCCACGAGGCACGATGTTCATGAACGCTTTTCTCAAGGTCAAGGCTTTGGCCGCATCTCCCCCATTGCGCTCGGTCGAGAACCGGCTCTGCGGCTTGAAGTTAAACACGACCTGCTCGGCCGTGGATCCTGCGCGAATGGCCGGCGTTACGTTCTGGTCTTTGATTTGCCCAACTAGCCCAAGGATGTCGGCAAGCGTGACCAAGCCCGAGTCTGCGGTGTCGGTGGCGTCTATTTTGCCGGCCGACATCGCCGCAATAGCGGTTGTTGAGTCGATGAAATAGGTCAGAGTTATGCGCTCGATGGTTGGCGCAGGGCCGAGCTTATAGTTTTCAACAGCTTTTAGTTTGAGCGCTGTCTTGCCATTACTTTGCTCCACCGCGTAGGCACCTGACGATACGAAGAGTTTTTCGTCGCGCAATCCCGACCAGGTGCTAAAGGAGGATCGGTAGACCTCTGCGATTGCCGTGAGTTTTGTTACATCCGCGCTATTGATTGCGTCGAGCACCATCTGCTTGGCCGCATCGGCATTTAGTGAGCTGTCAACCAGACGGCCCAGGGTGTGCGCTGCCACCGGGAGAGTTATGGCACTTAGGTAGTCGGCAACCGGTCTCGAATAGGCAACCGTTATTGAGTCGTCGCCAACCGACGGTTTTTCTGCCAGAGATGCGAAAGCCAGACCGGTACCGCTGCGGATTGAATAGAAGTTCACTCCCGCGGCGCCAGATCCGGCTGCGAGTGAAAGAGCCAGGTCGGCTGCATCGATCGCGGTGCCATCAGACCAGCTAGCGCCTTCGGCAAGGGTGTACTTGACCTTGAGCGGTGAAGTCGAAACTACATCCACTTTTCCAAGGAGGCTGTTTGCAACCAGTGAACCATTGGCGTCTTGCTGGTAAAAACTTGCAGTCGTTAGGTTTGCCAGCTCAGCGGCGTTCTTTTCGCCACCAATTGCACCGGCCACATCGGTGTTTATTGAGTTGATTACGCCGATTTGGCCAAGGTTTACCTGCGTGCCCGAGATGACTCCCGAAGGTGCGCTGCAGGCCGCTAACCCAACTATTACGAGCAGGGTGGTAAAAAAGGCAGCGATAATGCGCTTCAAATTAACTCCAGTTGTTCAACTGGTACTAGGTTACTTGGCGTAGTGGGCGAAACGACGCGATTAGCCGCGCAGCTTCATGCGGGCTTCGCGTCGAAGCTTCTGTTCAGCCGGGTCTGGAACAGGAACGGCCGAAAGTAGCATGCGCGTGTACTCGTCTTGCGGGTTTCTCAGAATCTGGTCGCGGTCGCCAACTTCAACCAACCGACCGTGCTGCATAACTGCAATGCGGTGAGCAAGAATTTCTACAACCGCGATGTCGTGGCTGATGAACAAACACGCAAACTTCAGTTCTTCCTGAAGCTCCTGAAGCAGATCTAGAAAACGGGCCTGAATCGAAACGTCAAGTGCCGAAGTCGGCTCGTCGGCAATCAGAATGTCTGGGTTGAGGGCCAAGGCGCGAGCGATACCAACGCGCTGACGCTGACCACCAGAAAGTTCGTGTGGGTAACGGTTGCGGTAAGAACGAGGCAACTCAACCTTGTCGAGCAAATCTTCGACCATGTGGTTTAGTTCGGTACCCTTGGCGATTTTGGCCAAGAACAGGGGCTCCCCGATGCTTTCACCGATTGGAAGTCTAGGGTTCAGTGACGATGCCGGGTCTTGAAAGACGATACCGGTGTGGCTACGGATGCTCTGCAGGTACTTTGGGGTTGCCCCAGCAATCTCGTTGCCGGCAACCTTAATCGATCCGCTCTTGACCGGCAGCAAACCAATGGCAGCGCGACCGATAGTGGTTTTGCCTGAGCCAGACTCACCGACCAAGCCAAGAATTTCGCCAGGGTAGATCTCGAGAGAGATGTCTTGCGCAGCGGTGAAGGCAGGAATGCGGCCGCGCTTCGGATACTCGATGACAACATCCTTGAGCTCAAGAATTGGTGCTACCTCGGTTGGAACAGCAGGGCGTGTCGAGACCGAACCCAGCTTTGGTACGGCGGCTAGCAACGACTGGGTGTAAGGGTGCTGTGGGCGGTTGAAGATTTGGTCTGCGGTTCCCTGTTCGACGGTGAGACCGTCTTTCATAACCAGGATGCGGTCGGCAAGGTCGGCCACCACGCCCATGTCGTGGGTGATGAGTAGAACGGCAGAGTTCAACTTGTCTTTGAGGTTTCTCATCAGGTCGATGATCTCGGCCTGAACGGTTACATCGAGTGCGGTGGTTGGCTCATCGGCAATCAACAGAGCAGGGTCACAGGCGAGCGACTGCGCAATCATCGCGCGCTGACGCTGACCACCGGAAAGCTGGTGGGGGTATTTGTCGATGGACTTTTCTGGGTTTGGAATTTCAACCATTTCAAGCAGTTCGACCGCGCGTTTTTTAGCGGCGACGGTGGTCATGTCGAAGTGGTTGCGTAGGGTTTCAACAATCTGGAATCCGATGGTGTAAACAGGGTTGAGCGCAGTCATTGGCTCTTGGAAGATGTAAGCCACTTCCTTGCCGCGGAAGGTGCGCAGAGTCTTGGCGTTGGCAGTGAGCATCTCGACGCCCTTGACGCGAACCGAGCCCGAAGTGCGTGCATTTGAAGCGAGGAGACCCATGAGGCCCATCGACGACGATGACTTACCCGAACCAGACTCACCAACAATGGCGAGCACCTCACCCGGTGCAACCTCGTAGTTCATGTCGATAGCGGCCGGATACCAGACCCCATCGACCCAGAATTCGACGTTGTAGTTCTCGACTTTGAGAATTGGCTCTACGTTTTGAGTCACGATCTCTACTTTCCTTCTAGTGACGAAGATTTAACGGTCAATGGCAGAATGGTCGTGTGACCAACATCCATCGATTCAGACCCACATCGGCACTTGTCATGGCTGGTGTGGTTTTTTTGCTCGACTTGCTTTTCGGTATTCAAGTTGTATTTTTCGGTGACGGCAGCTGGTTGCTGCAGTTCAGCCTCATTGGCATAACCGCAACATTCGCTTGGCTTTGCTTCGTTAGACCCGAAATCCTGATCTTCGACGAGGGAATCACCGTGGTGAACCCTTTCATTACTGCCACCGTTGGCTGGGATGCCGTGGACAGCATCGAAACCAAATACGCGTTCACCATAGAAACCAGTGGTGCTCGAGTCGTTGCCTGGGCGGCACCCGCACCCGGCCGATACCATGCTCGAAACATCCATGCCAGTGAACTCAGAGGAATCGACTACGACAAAGACTTCGGACTCAGGCCCGGTGACTCCCCTAGAAGCCAATCGGGAGCAGCAGCTCACATTGCCCGAACGAGACTTTCCAACTTCCGTAAGACCAAGAACGCCGAATCCGTTGAGCGCAGCGGACGACTCAACTACCCGGGCATTGCCCTGGTTTGCTTGAGCCTGGCGCTCCTGGCGCTCAGCTACGTTCTTCACGGTTGACATTTTGATTCTTACTTGGTGGCAGTCAGTGCGCGCTGACGGTCTTTTTTGGTGATTCGACGACGCTGACGAGGGTCGAATGCATCTCGAAGGCCATCGCCGATGAAGTTGATGCAAAGCGCGATCGAGATGATGAAGAAACCTGGCCACCAGAACAACCATGGACGCGTTGCAAACGAGTCTTGGTAGGTGCTGATCAGCGAACCG
>JAHEAT010000103.1 GCA_024642605.1 Microbacteriaceae bacterium | reverse complement strand
TGTCGCTGCTGAACTGCAATCGACAGGAATCCGAAGGCTAACGCGAGCGTCATGAACCAATAAAACAAAAATGGCGCTGTGAAGATAAGTCCGGCAACGAAACCAATCGTGCGAGATGTGCGTTCCTTTTTGGTATCGGCCGCTTTGACCCAGTTCAGTGTCCCTTTGAGTCCGCGAAACACAAGTACGGCAGTGCCGGCTATCAGACTGCCGTCACCAATGAACAGCAACGCACCAAGGAAAAAGGCAAAGCTCCCCGGCGTGCGATCTAGCACGAGCATAAAAACAAGTGCGGAAACAAAACCAAGTAGCAGAAGCCAGAGTGGATAGTTGCGTTTGGTCACATACTTTTTCATCATGACCCCTGAGAGCTCGAAAGACCTATGCCCATGAAGCCGAGTACGGCATAAAACAACGGATAGAGCGCGACAACAAAAACAAGTAGCACTCCGCGGATAATTTGTGATTTGCCATTCTGACTTCGAAACCCGTGCGTAAGTGCGAGGATTGCAAAAACAAAACTAACCAAAAGACCAGTTAGTGAAATGAGTCCCCAAATCATGTAGGGGTATTCACGCCACAAATAAGCCGCAGCAATGTTTAGAAATACAGAGCCGGTCGCAATAAGAAAGACTAAGTTCTTAGTTTTTTGAGTCATTTCATCGCACCGCCCTAACGCTTGTTGGCGAAGAACTCCCGCAGCTGAGCTGCGCATTCTTCTTCCATGACACCGCTGATTACCTCAACAGGAGCGCCGAGACGCGCATCGCGAGTGAGGTCATAGAGCGAACCTGATGCTCCAACTCGTTCATCCCAGGCACCGAAAACCACGCGAGGAATTCTCGCCGAGACAATTGCACCGGCACACATCACGCAGGGTTCGAGGGTGACCACGAGTGTGCAGTCGTCTAACCGCCAACTGCCCTTGGCTTCTGCAGCCTTGCGAATTGCCACAATCTCGGCGTGCGCGGTTGGGTCGTGCTTAGCTTCGCGTTCGTTGTGTCCGGTAGCAATAACCTGACCGTCGCCATCGACGATGACTGCTCCGACCGGTACGTCGTCGCCCGAGCGTGCCGCCTCCGCGAGCGCGTGCACCATGAAGCCTCGGTATGTCATACATTTACCTTATGCGCTTACACATTGCCGACCACCCTTTGATTACTCACAAACTCAGCGTGCTTCGCGATGAGAACACCCCATCGCCGGTGTTCCGCGAATTGGTCTCAGAGCTAATGACTCTCCTGGCATACGAAGCCACCCGCGACATTCGCGTGGACAAAATCAAAGTACAGACTCCGGTGGCGGAAACCGACGGAGTGAAACTTGCCCACCCGCGACCAATCATCGTGCCTATTCTTCGCGCCGGTCTCGGCATGCTCGACGGGATGATGAAGCTTTTACCAACCGCTCAGGTCGGCTTCCTAGGGATTAAGCGCAACGAAGAAACTCTCGAGCCGGTGACATACGCAAACCGACTACCCGAAGACCTCACCGGCCGACAGGTATTCCTAATCGACCCAATGCTGGCAACCGGTGGAACTCTTATTGATTCAATCAACTACGTCTTCGAACGCGGAGCCACCGATGTGACCGCAATCTGCCTAATCGGATCGCCAGAGGGCGTGGCTGCCGTCGAGCAACACGTGCACGGTAAAGAAGTGAAGCTCGTGCTCGGCGCCCTCGATGAGAAACTCAACGAAAAGGGTTACATCGTGCCTGGCCTGGGCGACGCCGGAGACAGACTTTACGGACTAGCAGAGTAATAAGCGAGCGGATTTCGATCAGGGTGTATCGATTCGTACCCTGAGGTCACTCTGAGTATGAACCAATATCGAAACAGTTTCTGCACAAACTTGTTCAGGATTGCTTTCGATTTTGATACATAGTCAGAGTGGAGCTGGATCATGCGATTCCCCCAACGGCTGGAACAAACGACTGCCCTAACGGTTGGAACAAACGACTCCCCCAACGGCTGGAACAAACGATTCCCCTAACGGCTGGCCCAGCGGCTCTTCTAGAGATTGAAGTGATTCTGGCCATAGTCAAAGCCATAAAACGAGAATATTGATGACTCGGCTAACCAATCCCGTCGTTTTCTTAATTCCGCGATTCCTTGGACGATCCCAGTTGCGAAACGCTCATCCATTTCGTTGGTTCCCGTCAATGCAAGCTCTATGAGGCGTGGATTTAGATAAAAGATCTCGTGATACGTCTGAAACTTCTCAAGAATCCCGATTTCAGCTGAGCGTTTTAGCCAGATGTGAGCGGTTGAAATACCAATTCCCGCAAACTCCGAGAGAGATGCTGCCGTTGCACAAATTTTTCCGCTGAGATAAGCGGCTAGTATCGCAGCTTTGGAGTTCGGTACCAATTTTCGATTTTTCACAAGTCCCAGCATTTTGGAGTAGTAGTCTCGCAGCCCATGAGTAGTCAGGTCATCAATAGAAAATGGTCTTCCGTATATTGATGCGTCGATGTTGATCATCCAAAGCGGAAAGCGTCTACCTCCCCGGCTATAACCAATGACAAACTCAGCGATGTTCAATCGGGTCCGGCCTCTAGATTGCAATTCATTTTGAACGCCGAGAAATACTCCTCGAAACTTCAGCAACTGCTTGCAATAGTTGTCTGCCAATTGACCAATTAGTTCTGACATTTCTTGAATTTATTGGGCTAATGAATAGTCGGCTAAGGGGTCACATACTTCTGTGGAAAAGTTGACACTCATTCCAGCTGTGAATAAGGTTTTATCTAATGACT
>JAHEAT010000071.1 GCA_024642605.1 Microbacteriaceae bacterium | reverse complement strand
GATGCGTTTACGTGGTCGTTCGGGTGAACAGCCGAACCCAGTCTTTCGGTGGCGAGAGTGGCCAAAACTTCGTTCATGTTCATGTTTGACGAAGTGCCAGAGCCGGTCTGAAAGATGTCAACAGGAAACTCGCCGTCGTGGTCGCCCGAAGCCACTGCATCGGCAGAAGCCGAGATGGCGTTCGCGATATCTTGGGCCAGAACTCCGATCGAGGCGTTGGCAAGCGCTGCTGCCTTCTTGATGCGAGCTAGAGCGGCGATGTGGGCACGCTCCAGGGTTGTTCCAGAGATAGGAAAGTTCTCAACGGCACGTTGCGTCTGGGCGCGGTAAAGGGCGTTTAGAGGTACTTTGACTTCGCCCATGGTGTCGTGTTCGATGCGATATTCCACTTCGGGACCTTTCGTTGATTGCTTTGAGAGTGTGCGGGTCGACCTAGATTTGGCCAACCACCACGAGCGGATGAACTTCTCCGCCCGAAAGCTTGTAATTCGCACCAACAATAGCCAGGTTGCCAGCCTCCACGGCTTCGGCAATGACCTTAGATTTGGTAAAGATGTCTTGGATGGTGTCTTCGATGTGTAACTCAGTTACCGAATCGATGTCGCCTCGACCGATGGCATTTGCGTTGGTTACCGTCGGTTGAATGGCTGCAACAAGATGCTGAATGTACTGCCCGCGAGCGGCGAGCTTACCTTCGGTGGCGTTGATGGCTGCGCGAACCGCCCCGCACTCGTCGTGCCCGAGTACCAAAATGAGTGGAACCTTCAAGACTTCTACGGCGTATTCGAGTGAACCCAAAATAGTTTCGGCAATCACCTGGCCGGCATTGCGAACCACGAAGAGATCGCCCAGACCAACATCAAAAATAATTTCGGCGCTTAGGCGGGAGTCGGCGCAACCGAATAGTGCAGCGAAAGGAACCTGTGCGGCAGCGAGTGCGTTGCGACGATCTACGTCTTGGTTGGGGTGTTCGCGAGAGTCTGTGACGAAACGGCGATTTCCAGCCTGCATTGCCTGCCATGCTTGGGCTGGTGTTTGCGGTCGTGCCTCGGTCAAGTTTCCTGCTCTCGTGGGGTCTCTTCTAAGGATAAACCTTGTAAATCTGGGCGCTAACCCCGTTGGCAAATCTTGTCATTTCGGCTTCGCTCGCGGTGCCGTAAATCAAGAAACTGTCGTCATGCATCGATGAGACCAAAACGTAGTCTTTGGTCTTGGCCGGAGTGTGCTTTTCTTTGCTAATCCACACCGACCACTTGCCGTCTAGCAGCTTCTTGCCGGTGTCTTTGAGTCCTGTTAGCTGCAGAGCTAGCCAGGTCGGGTTGGTGTTGTAGGTCTGGGTGAGGCCGATGTATTGGTTTTTTGGGCCGACAAAACCGGCATACCAAGATGCATCGGTGCCGTCTTTAGGGCTGGCAGTCCAGCGTGCCGAGTTGCTCCACCAGTCGGCTTCGATTTCTGGCACGACAACGGGGCGATGAGTGGCCTGCGCTGCCTCTGCAGCAACCTT
The DNA here is from genome assembly GCA_024642605.1 of Microbacteriaceae bacterium. The sequence goes on along the minus strand of JAHEAT010000071.1, from coordinate 12,424 downwards.
TTTGTAGTCGACATGCTGAATTTGGTTGGTGTCGTTTCTTGGAACAATTAAGACCATCACGATAACCAAACCAACGGTGGCCGCTAACGACAAAATCAGGTTGATTACTGTTTGCCGGGCACGGCGCTTTGCTGCTGCGTCACTCATGGTTGCTCTTAGCTCTTGGGGTTAGAAAGTGCGCAATCTATGCGCAGTGCGTTTTATTTCTCTTTTAGCGCCTCGTCGACGCGCTTGCGAGCACCGCTGAGCCAATCTTCACAGCGTTTAGCCAGGGCTTCACCGCGCTCCCAGAGCGTCATGCTCTGCTCGAGGGTGACTGCGCCGGCTTCGAGGTCGGAGAGCACTTTGGCTAGTTCATCGCGCGCCTGCTCGTAAGACATTGCTGCGATGTCTGCGTTTACTTTGCTATCTGCCATGGTTTCTCCTTGCTAACAATGCTATTTGCCTTCAGACGTGGCCGCGATTTCACCTTTGGCCACGCGAATTTTCAGTTTTTGCCCAGGCTTTACCTGGCTAGCATCTGTGATGATTGCGCCGGCGTCGGTGCGCACCACCGAATAGCCTCGGTCGAGGGTGCTTTGCGGGCTGAGCGAACGAAGCACTTGAGATTTTGCCTGGATGTCGGCTGCGGCGCGTTCCAGCGAAAGCGAGATAAACGACCGGAGTGTCGAAACCTCCCGACTTAGCTCGTTAGCCGCTTCGTCGATGAAGCCAAATGGGTTGGCGAGCATCGGGCGAAGGCGCATCTGAGCTATCAAGTCGCTTTGCGTTTGAATGTAGTGAGCCACGCGAGCCAAGATACGTGTAGTTGCATCGTTGATGCGACGGCGTTCTTCGGCAACATCGGGCACCACGATCTTGGCAGCGTCGGTTGGAGTGGATGCTCTTACGTCGGCGACGAGGTCTAGAAGCGGTGAATCGTTCTCGTGACCGATGGCCGAGATGATTGGGGTTGAGGCAGCTGCTGCGGCTCGAACCAGCGCTTCATCGCTGAACACCAGCAACTCCATCGCAGCTCCACCACCGCGGGCGATGATGATTACATCAACTTCTGGGTCGGCGTCGAGGGTTTGGAGGGCGTCAATGATTTCGGGTGCTGCAGAATCGCCCTGAACCTTGGTATTGATTACCCGAAATTGAGCTTCTGGCCAGCGACGGGCAACGTTTTGCAGAACGTCTTTTTCGGCGTCAGACTTTTCGCCGGTGATCAAACCGATGCGGTTAGGTAAAAACGGCAACTTTTGCTTGCGCTCTGAAGAGGTTAGACCCTCGGCAATCAAGGCAGCGCGCAGGCGTTCGAGGCGCTCGAGCAGGTCGCCTAGGCCCACCTTACGAATTTGCATGACCTGCATCGAGAGCTTGCCCGATTTGGGCCAGAATTCTGTTTTCACTAGTGCAAGCACGCGGTCGCCAACCTTGAGGCCAGCTGGAAAAACCGAGGGGTTCCACGAGTGGGCAGAGATGCGTGCCTCTTGAGCAACATCTTTGAGGTCTAAGAAAACCGAAGAGCCCTTGGCGCTGTACTGCGCAATCTCACCTTCGACCCAGAGATTGCCGAGTCGAGCGATGTAATCTTTGAGGGTTTGCGAGAGGCGCGCAATCGGCCAAGGATCAGCCGATGACGAGCTGCGACTCGGCGGCAGAGCAGACTCGTTGACGCCATCGGCTACTGCCGTTTCGTCTCGCATCGAGTCGGTCATGGAAACCCTTACCCCTGCTTACAATTGAGCAGGTAACGAGAAAAGGATAACCCTCCCATGCGACAAGATGGTTCTGCCAAGACTGTTCTGCTGGCTTCGCCACGCGGATACTGCGCCGGCGTCGACCGGGCGGTCATTGCCGTTGAAAAGGCACTCGACCACTACGGTTCCCCCATCTACGTTCGCAAACAGATTGTTCACAATAAACACGTGGTTTCTTCGCTAGAAAAGCGCGGCGCTATATTCGTGGACGAGGTAGATGAAGTGCCGGAAGGCAGCATCCTGGTGTTTTCGGCTCACGGTGTATCGCCGGCTGTGGTGGCAGCGGCCGAAGCTCGCGGGCTCAACACCATTGACGCCACCTGCCCGCTGGTTACCAAGGTTCACCGCGAGGTTCAGCGTTTTGCCCAAGAGGATTACGACATTCTTTTGATTGGCCACGAAGGTCACGAAGAAGTCGAAGGAACCGCTGGCGAAGCTCCCGACAAGGTGCAGATTGTCGACGTTGAGATCGAGGGCGTTCGAGTGCGCGACCCCGAAAAGCTGATTTGGCTTTCGCAGACAACTCTTTCGGTAGACGAAACCATGGAAACCGTTGTTCGACTTCGAGAGAAGTACCCCACCTTGCAAAACCCGCCTAGCGATGACATTTGCTACGCCACCCAAAACCGCCAGGTGGCCATCAAGAAGGTAGGCGCTGACAGCGATCTTGTGATCGTGGTTGGCTCGGCAAACTCTTCGAACACGGTGCGTCTCGTAGAAGTTGCCTTGGATGCTGGCGCAAAGGCCGCCTATCGCGTCGATTTTGCTAGCGAAATTCAAGAGTCGTGGTTTGAAGGCGTCGAAACTGTTGGCGTTTCATCGGGCGCATCGGTACCCGAGGAACTTGTTGACGACGTGCTTTCTTACCTAGCCGAGCGCGGATTCGGCGACGTGCAGAACGTCACCACAGCCGAAGAAGATGTGCAGTTCTCGCTGCCTAAGGAGCTTCGCAAAGACCTAAAGGCCGCCGGCAACGACGTCAGCAACAAAACCAAACGCGGCTAAAGCGGGAGGCTGGCGCAGGCACGAGCCAGACTGAGTGCCTATTTGAAGTTGGTCTCTTTTACGAGCCGGCCGGTGCGATCAAAGGTTTTCCAAACCCCAACCTGCACGCCCCGATCGAAAGTGCCTGAGCGCATTAGCGAGCCATCCTTGCGAAAAAATTCCCAGAAGCCGTGCATTTCGCCGTTGAGATAGTCGCCCTTAAAGCGAGCAAGCCCGTTCTCATAGAACGGGCTTCTCTCTTGGTTCATATTTGAAAGCTTAGAGGCTCATCGACTTTCCGGCCGAGCCCAGTTCTTGTGCGGCTTCGACCACGCGGGCAGACATACCGGCTTCACCGAGCTTTCCCCAGGCACGTGGGTCGTAGGCCTTCTTATTGCCCACCTCGCCATCAACCTTGAGCACACCGTCGTAGTTGGCAAGCATGTGGCCGGCTATTGGACGTGTGAAGGCATACTGCAGGTCGGTGTCGATGTTCATCTTGATGACACCGTGGCTGACTGCCTCGGCGATTTCTTCGGGAGTCGAGCCCGAACCGCCGTGGAACACTAGGTCGAATGGTTTGTCTTTGCCGTACTTAGCACCAACAACAGCCTGGATGTCGCCGAGAAGTTCTGGGCGAAGCTTGACGTTACCCGGCTTGTAGACACCGTGAACGTTACCGAATGTGAGAGCAACCATGTAGCGGCCGTTTTCGCCAAGACCAAGTGCTTCTGCGGTTAGTAGGCCGTCGTCTGGAGTCGTGTAAAGGTGCTCACCCATGCCGCCTTCAACGCCGTCTTCTTCACCGCCGACAACGCCAACTTCGATTTCTAGAACCGCTCCGATGCCGCTGGTTAGCTTGAGCATTTCTTGAGCAATCACGAGGTTCTCAGCCATCGGAACGGCCGAGCCGTCCCACATGTGTGAGTTGAATAGTGGGTCTTGGCCGTTGCGCACGCGCTCTTGCGAGATTGCAATCAGAGGGCGAACAAACTTGTCGAGCTGGTCTTTGGCGCAGTGGTCGGTGTGAAGCGCGATCGTGATGCCGTAGTTCTTGGCAACTTCGCGAGCGAAAGCGGCCATTGCTGCAGCGCCCGAAGCCATGTTCTTAATGGTTGGGCCAGACCAGTAGTCGCCGCCACCGGTCGTTACCTGGATGATTCCGTCGGAGCCAGCCGCCTGAAGACCGGCAAGAGCTGCATTTAGGGTCTGTGATGAAGAAACGTTGATCGCAGGGTAGGCGAAGCCACCGTTCTTGGCGCGGTCTAGCATTTCAAGATATTGATCTGGTGAAGCTACAGGCATGGGCTTACTCCTAATGCGTCTTTGGGGTTACCTATGATGTTACCAACAAAGGGTGTTCGAGAGCCGAGCCACTCGCCTAAGGATGTCGAAGCTTTGACCGAAACTCTTGCACGGTTTTCAAGCCCCACAACCGAACTTATTCAGGCTTCGGTAGATGCCGCGGTTGCCGCCATGCCGCTGGTTGGCTCTGGCGACAAGATTGCCGTCGACAGGGCAGCCGTTGATGCTATGCGCGCTTCGTTCAATTCGTTTGCATTCGGCGGCATCGTGGTAATCGGCGAAGGTGCTAAAGACGAAGCACCGATGCTTTTTAATGGTGAGGTTTTGGGGCGTGGGCCAAAGCTGGAATGGGACATCGCTGTCGATCCGATCGACGGAACTCGCCTCGCCGCCGAGGGTGTTCCGGGGGCGGTGGCGGTTGTTGCAGCCACCACGCTCGGCACCATGATGAACTGCCCCGATGTCTACTTTATGAACAAGTTGGTGTGCGGATCGGCCGGCATTGGCGTTGTCGATATTGAGCGCTCCGTCACCGATAACATCTCAGCTCTCGCTGCCGCGCTAGGTAAGCCAGTTGCAGAGCTCGTAGTTGCGGTTATTTACAAGAAGATGAACTTCGACTTGATTGCCGAAGTAGAAGCCACCGGTGCGAAGTGGCATCGTTTTGATGAGGGCGACGTGGCCATAGCGGTTGCGGCTGCCACGCCTGGGTCGGGCATCGACATGATGGTCGGCATCGGCGGTAACCCAGAGGGAGTGTTGGCTGCCTCTGCCGTGCGGGTTTTGGGTGGTTTTATGCAGGGAGTACTTGCGCCCCGAAACGACCAAGAGGTTGCCTCGGCGATTGCCTGCGGATATTCAACCGATCAAAAACTGGAGCTCGATGACCTGGTTGGACCAGGGCGTCAGGTGTTTGTTTTAGCTGGAGTGACTCCGGGCATTTTGGCCGATGCCGTTCGAGATGGGGGTTCGGGCAAGCACGGCAAGACTGTCGAAGTGTTTGTGCTTGATTCACTTATCGAAGGTGCGCAGAAAATCTCAGTAGAGCGGTAACCACAAGGGTTGTTGCAGAAACGGCTACTTAGAGAAAACTGCCGGCTCTTCGAGTGCTGCGGTGCGGTCTGGTGACGGGTTCAAGATTGCAGCAGGCAAACCATCGATGCTCGACAAACCTGAAGTTGGCTGAGTAACCGCGATAGCGCCCCACTGAACTGCGGTAGAAACGCCCAGCGGAACATCGTACCCGAGTCCGTAGTCGTCGGCTCCGGCAGCAATAGGGTTGCTGGTGATTGCCGATAAGAAGCCCGCGAGAGTTGCGTCGCCGGCACCAACGGTGTTGATTACCTTCACTGGAGCGGTACGAGCCGCCCATTCGCGGTCTTTGGTAACAGCGATCATGCCGTCGGCTCCGAGGCTGGCCAAAACGGTCTCGATTCCGTGTTCGCAAAGTTCACGGGCGGCGTCGATAACGTCGCCAACGCTGTACAGGGTGCGCCCGACTGCCGATGCGAGTTCTTCGGCGTTTGGCTTGATGATGCTTGCCAAACCCTTACGGGCCCAGGTGTTTAGCGGCTCACCAGAAGTGTCGAGAGCCACGCGAACTCCAAGGGCAGCCATGCGCTCGAAAACCGGCTCGAGATCTACGAATTTGCCGGTTGTCTTGCAAGCCGGAAGTGCTCCGGCAACCACGAGCCACTTGGCTTCGTTTTCGCGAACGGTGCGCTCGGTGAGGTCGATGATGGCGTTCCAGTCTTGTTCGCTCAGTGGGCGAGGTGATTCGTTAACCTTGGTTGTTGGCCCGTCATACTCAACGATTGTGGTTGAAACGCGCAGGGTTCCTTCAACCCAAAGTGGAAGCAACATTCCGTCGCTGCCGGTTCGAGCAAGCACGCCCGGGTCTGAATTACCGATTGGTACTACGCCAGGTGCTTTGATACCTGCGAGGTGAAGACCACGCGAAACATTGATGCCTTTGCCGGCAAGTTCTTCTTTAACATCATCTGCGCGGTTCACTCCGCCCGACTGCAGGTTGTGCACAAAGTAGGTGCGGTCGAGGGTAGGTGCCGGGGTCAGGGTGACGATGGGTGAGCCAACGTTTGTTCCTGGCATAGGGGTCTCCTAAGACGAATTCAGTGGTTGCCGTTTGATGCAGCTTGGTGTCTATCGGCAGACTTCTTTGTCGGCGTTCTTGTAAAAGTATAGCCATCGAGGCTTTTACGAACGCTCTCAGGAGGCTTTATGCCCTGTTACTTTTGTGTTTCAATTTCGGGCTCATCGCCGACGATTTCTGCTTCAACCACTGCTTCGCTTGCGCTGAATGCGTCGGTCGACGCTTCGATTTGTTTCGGCTCAGCAATCTCGCTGGTGCCGAGTTCGTTTTCGTCGAGGTCGTTTAGCTTGCGGGCCGTTACCAGCATGCGTCGCTCGAAGCTCGAAACGAATGCGTTGTAGTCCTTTACCGTTGAGCCGATTGAGCGGCCAAGCTTGTCGGCAAGTTCGGTAACTTTGCCCACTCGCTCGTAGAGTTCTTTGCCGAGCTGGATCATGGTGCGAAGCGAACCTTCGTCGGCGTTTTGGCGCCAGATGTAGTTGATGGTCTTCAATACCGAAAACAAGCTCACCGGCGAAGCCAATGCCACGTTCTTTTTGAAGGCGTACTCAAGCAAGGTGTTGTCGATGTCTAGCGCGGCAGACAGCAGCGACTCGCTTGGCACGAAAGCGATAACGAAATCTGGGCTTGCATCGAGACCGGTCCAGTAGCTGCGAGTAGAGAGAGCGTCGATGTGGCTCTTCATTGCCTTGACGTGTTCGTCTAGCAACTTCTTGCGACGAAGCGCTTCTTCTCCAGTGGCAAGCTCCGAAATGGCTGACGCTGCCTGATACGAGTTGAAGGGCACCTTCGAGTCGATGGCTAGAGACTTACCCCCTGGCAGACGAATGATCATGTCGGCGCGGCCAGAGCTATCGCCCGTAGCGATGGTGGCCTGTTCATCGAAATCTGCGTGTTTCAGTAAACCGGCGAGTTCAACCAGGCGACGAAGCTGAGTTTCGCCCCACACACCTCGAACGCTGTTCGAAGACATGGCCTGAGAAAGTTGTGCTGCCTCTTTACGGATGTTCTCATTGCTCTCCACCACGCTGCGAATCTGTTCTTGAAGCTCGCCCACCTGAGCGGTGCGCTGGCGCTGAAGATCGGCCACGGTTTGGGTCATAGCCGCGAGTGATTCTTTAACGGGTTTGATCTCGGCCGCAAGAAGATTGTTCGCGGTGTCTTTCTGCGCCTGAGCCTTGAGCTCGGCAACCTGGGCCTCCAGGCGGTTCACGGCTTCGGTTTTTGTAGCCAGCAAAGTGGCGGCTTCAATGGCACCATCGGTAGCCGGGTCGGCATTCTTGCCGAGCTTGGCGACGAGCCATCCGAGTAGAGCACCCACGGCGAGACCAACAACTAAATAAACGATTTCCATGTGCGCAAGTTATCAGTTGCCACAGACATTATTTGAAAGGCTCAGCAATAGACTCGCAATATGGCTTCGATTCAGCACTTTATAAACGGGCAACTCACCTCCGGAAAAAGCACGCGCACACACGATGTGTTCGATCCGGCCCTGGGAGTTGTGACCAAACAGGTGCTGCTCGCCGAAACGGCAGATGTCGAGACTGCCGTGGCCGCTGCTTCAGAGGCGTTTGCTAAGTGGAGCGAAATGAGTTGGGCAAATCGACAGCAGATTCTGTTCAAGTTTCGCGAGCTTCTAAATGCTAAAAAACCCGAACTCGCAGCCATCATCACCGAAGAACACGGCAAGGTGCTCTCTGATGCGCTTGGCGAGGTTACCCGAGGCCAAGAGGTCGTCGAATTTGCCTTGGGCGCTCCGCACCTAGCCAAAGGTGAGCACAGCGAACAAGTTTCGACGGGTGTCGATGTGTTCAGCATTCGTCAGCCGCTCGGCCCAGTGGCTATCATCTGCCCGTTCAACTTTCCGGCCATGGTGCCAATGTGGTTCTTTCCGCTAGCGCTCGCGACCGGAAACACCGTCATTCTCAAGCCGAGCGAAAAAGACCCAAGTGCAGCCATTTGGATTGCCGAGCTACTGACCGAAGCCGGCCTGCCCGCTGGAGTGTTCAACGTCGTACAAGGCGACAAAGTTGCGGTGGATGCGCTGCTTGAGCACCCTGGCATCCGGGCGGTTTCATTCGTGGGCTCGACGCCAATTGCGAAATACGTTTACGAAAAAGCAACGGCGGCAGGAAAGCGCGTGCAATCGCTCGGCGGGGCAAAGAACCACATGCTGGTTTTGCCCGATGCCGACCTTGATCTTGCCGCCGACGCTGCCATCAATGCCGGCTTCGGCTCGGCCGGTGAACGCTGCATGGCAATCAGTGCCCTGGTTGTCGTCGAACCGGTTGCTGATCTGCTGGTTGCAAAGATCGAATCACGCATGTCGAAACTCACCACCGGCGATGGTCGACGTTCTTGCGACATGGGCCCGCTCATCACTCGAGAGCACCGCGACAAGGTCGCTTCTTATATAGACGTAGCCACCGCCGATGGGGCAGCTGTTGTGGTTGACGGCCGATCGGTGCAACCCGATGGCGACGCGCACGGTTTCTGGCTAGGCCCGACCCTCATCGATAAAGTACCCATCACTTCAAAGGTTTACCGGGATGAGATTTTTGGGCCGGTGCTATCGGTCATCAGAGTTGATTCATACGAAGCTGGCGTAGCGCTGATCAACTCCAGCGAGTTCGGCAACGGGACTGCCATATTCACCAACGATGGAGGGGCCGCTCGACGGTTTCAGCGAGAAGTTCAGGTGGGCATGATTGGTATTAACGTGCCAATCCCGGTTCCGGTGGCTACCTTCAGCTTCGGTGGCGACAAGGCGAGCATCTTTGGCGACCTCAAGGCTCACGGAGCCGACGGCATTCGTTTCTACACAAAAACCAAAGCGGTCACTCAGCGCTGGCTCGACCCAAGCCACGGCGGAATTAATCTGGGATTTCCTCAAAACAACTAGACGTTAGAGCGTTTTGATTTTGTGCCTGGTGGCGTCGGCTAGGGCCTGCAACTCATCGACACCCTGACGTTTGGCCGCGTGAATGATGATGCGAGCGCAAGCATCGGCATCGGCTAAGGCATCGTGATGTTCGAACTCTTCATGCCCGATGGCGTATGCAACGGCATTTAGCCGGTAGGAGTCAAGATGGTAGGTCTTACGAGCGATCATGAGGGAGCACGCATATTCGAGCGCCGGCAATTCCGCGTCAATAAGCCGAGCAGATTCTTTAAGCACACCCATGTCAAAGCCAGCGTTGTGGGCCACCAGGGCATCGGCACCAATAAAGTCGATCATGATCGACAGCGCTTCGGGCCAGGATGGCGCATCTGAAACATCTGAGGGGCGAATGCCGTGAACCTTGATGTTGAACTCACTGAACCAGTCGTTTGGATACGGCGGTTGAATCAGTAAGGCGAGCGAATCTGCGATTTGGCCGTCGCGAACACGCACTAGTCCAACCGCGCAAGGGCTTGCAGCCGCGTTATTTGCAGTCTCGAAGTCGATTGCGGTGAAGTTCAGAGGCATGCGTCTATTAAACTCTTGAAGTGGCCCTAACTATCGGAATCGTGGGACTGCCAAATGTTGGCAAGTCGACCCTCTTTAATGCACTCACCAAGAACAACGTTCTGGCGGCGAACTACCCTTTCGCAACCATCGAACCAAACGTGGGTGTTGTTAACCTGCCAGATGTTCGGCTAACTCGACTTTCAGAGATCTTCGGTTCTGAGCGAATTTTGCCAGCGCCTGTGTCGTTCGTCGACATCGCCGGCATTGTTCGCGGTGCTAGCGAAGGCGAAGGTCTCGGCAATCAGTTTTTGGCGAACATCCGTGAAGCCGACGCGATCGCTCAGGTTGTGCGCGGGTTCGTAGATGGCGATGTCATTCACGTGGATGGCCGAGTCGATGCCAAGAGTGACATCGAGACCATCAACACCGAGCTCATTCTTGCCGATATGCAAACCCTCGAAAAAGCGAGACCACGTCTCGAAAAAGAAGTAAAGGGTAAAAAAGCCGAACCCGTGGTGCTCGAGGTAATCGACGAAGCGCTCAAGGCGCTCGATGCCGGAACCCCTTTATCTGCAACCAAAATCGATCTTGCTCCGATTCGCGAACTTGGTTTGCTAACTGCAAAGCCCACACTTTTTGTTTTCAACGTGGATGAGTCGATTCTCACCGATCCATCCAAGAAGAAGGCTCTAGCCGATTTGGTTGCGCCTGCCGAGGCAGTTTTTCTAGACGCCAAGGTTGAAAGCGAACTTATCGACCTCACGCCCGAAGAGGCAGGGGAGTTGCTGGCTTCACTCGGCCAGGATGAATCGGGCCTCGACCAGCTCGCACGCATTGGTTTCAAAACCCTGGGCCTGCAAACTTACCTCACCGCTGGCCCCAAAGAGGCCCGCGCCTGGACCATTCGTCAGGGCTGGAAAGCTCCGGCTGCAGCTGGAGTGATTCACACCGACTTCGAACGCGGCTTCATCAAAGCCGAAATCGTTTCGTTCGAAGACCTCGACTCGGCCGGCTCAATGGCCGATGCCAAGGCTGCCGGCAAGGTGCGCATGGAAGGCAAAGAATACGTAATGAAGGACGGCGACGTGGTGGAGTTCCGTTTCAACGTTTGACCTAGTTTTACTCGATGAGTTAACACGATCGTTACAGGTCTAGTGAAACTTGACATTCGTGAAGCCTTAGGCTTCTAACTGAAGACTGGCTGTGTACATGGCTGGTCCTTAACGAAAAGGTGTTCAGGTGCTTCGATTAAGTTCAAAGTGGTTCAAGGCGATTGTTTTTACTCTCGCTGTAGCGCTCCAAATGTCTAGCATGCAGGCAATCGCTTCAACCCCGATTACCAACGGGCCAGTCGCCGACACTGTTGGTTCGAACACCGAGGCATTTTTAAATGGCCAAACTATCCGTGACCAGGCCTCAATAGCAGATGGTACCGTGCTGCAGGTTGGCACTTCCGCACTTCTAACTCCAGGCGTTGGCGATCGCGAAATCCACACGACATATAACTCGAATGTTGTATACCAAGCAGGTAGCGCAGTTGCACCTGAAGGCTGGTCACTTTGGTTCAGTACCGACTCCGGCGTTTCTTGGAACAACGTCGAACCAGTGCCAGCCTCCGACGTTACTGACATAAAGGCCGTTGCAACCAACGTGGCTGCTGGCCTAATTTCGGGTTTCTCCCAGGCATATTCAACTGAAACCGTAGCTGCAGTTCCGGCGTCAACTTTCTCAGCAGGTTCGGCTGGTGATGGTTGGGGAGTGACGCTGATGGATAACTACGTGTTTAACGTCTATCACCACTACGAGTACCTCGGTCTCGACTGCCACCTCAAGTCTGACAGCTCTTCCTGCTACAGCGATGGACAGCCAAAAATCATTCAGGGTCCTAACGGAGAAGATTACGTAACCGGCCCTAGGTCGAACCCAATCGCCGATGCTCTGACCGGAAGGCTTTATCTCTTCACGTTTCCGCATGGTGGACCAAATGACCTAGACCCTGGTGTTCTTTGCATTTCGGTAGTTGACCCGACTAGTCCAGAGAGTTGCGGTTTTACACCGCTTGCCGACACTTCAGGCGCAAATATAAGTTACGGTTTCTGGTCGGGTCAGCAACTTTCACAGCTAGTGAGATCAGGCACTAAATACTTCGCGAACTTCTCAGGCGACAACACGATAGTTTGCTTCGACTCAGCAACGCAAGCCGCGTGTGGAAGTAATGAAGCACCTCTCCTTTCTTACTCTCAAAGCTGGGACCCAACTCGCCTATTGGTTCAGGGCGCAAACCTTTACGTAATGACGGTTTCCGCTTTGGAGTGCTTCAAGATTTCTGACCTTTCAACGTGTTCGAGTGGTTCCTGGCCTTCCGTGGTTCCTGGAAATAATCCATACGGAATGTTCGTGAAACACGAAGACTCCTCGGGAGTAGTTGACGGATTCTGATCTGCGGACTGGTGCTGGGATCTAGATGGCTCACCGACTGAATGGATTAATCCGGTTCAATACGTAGGTGGATACGCGGAAATCTGGCAAGATTCCCTAGTGTCGAACCACCGCGCATATATCTTCACTAATGGCGCGTCAACGGTTGCATGTTTCGATTACCTCACCGGGGATTACTGCGCCGGGTTCAATTCTCCTCAAGCGCTTCAGAATACCTATAACTATGAACTTGTCGTAGACCCTAACAACGTCAATTGTCTTTGGTACAACAGCGACGAAGGAGCCTTGGGTAACTTTGACGCCTCGTCAGGCAGCATGGGTTGCTCAGAGAACCCAGTGGTGACTCTCGAGCCATCCCAGTTCGCTCCACGATACGCCTGCTCGACGGTG
>JAHEAT010000070.1 GCA_024642605.1 Microbacteriaceae bacterium | reverse complement strand
CGAGTGGGCGTCGCGATTGCAAAAGTATTACAGCAAACTTGAGTCGTTACTTGTACCCGATCTCATTGTTGTGGGCGGAGGGGTAAGTAAGCAGCACCAAGAATTTTTGCCGCTTCTACGACTGAAGACCGAGATCGTGCCAGCCGAAACCAGAAACAGCGCGGGCATATTGGGCGCTGCCGCTCTTGCCTACAAGAACCGCGACAACTGAACAGTGCTTTAGTGGATGGGCCGACCGATACGCCGGGTTCTGTGCCTTTCGGCGGCGATCATCTATCTGGTGACATCGTTGCCGATGCCATCTAGCGACCTACCCGCTGGCAGAAGCGAGCCGCTCCGTTTACCAGCTATCTGGTCTTGCTCCTGACGAGGTTTACCTAGCCGAATCGCTCACACGATTCGCTGGTGGTCTCTTACACCACCGTTTCACCCTTACCGATTGCTCGGCGGTCTACTTTCTGTTGCACTTTCTCGCGGGTTACCCCGAGTGGGCGTTACCCACCACCATGCTCTTTGGAGCCCGGACGTTCCTCGACCTTTCGATCGCGATCGCCTGGTCGACCCATCCATGTTGAATACTAATCGCAGTTAGACCAGATGTCCCGTTGAGTTAACTGCCACCACTTCGCTGGCTTGGCCTGCCCAGAACCGGATGACGGTGATTGAACACGGTGCAACTTGAATACTCCAGTAGGTGCTTGCAGTGCCGCCTAGAGCCTTGCGAATGAGTCCTCTAATGGGCATAACGTGCGCAACAACGACCACTGTTTTGCCTTCGTGCTCTGTCAGTAGCCGATCAAGCCCGTTTTGAATACGCGCGTCGAAAGCCTCGAGCGACTCACCCTTGGGAGGTGTCGCGGTCCACGAACCTCGCCACGCTTCGAAAGCGGCAGGTGAAAGTGCCCTAGCTTCGTCGTTGGTTTTGCCATCCCAGTCACCAAATGATATTTCCGCGAAGTCTTCGTCGGTTTGAAACCCGATGCCAAGTTTGTCGGCGATAGCCTGTGCGGTTTCGCGTGTTCTGAGTATCGGGCTCGAAACGACTGCCGTTGGTGGCTGCATGTGCGCAAAAACTCCATGCTTTCCGAACGACCAAACCGCCGATGCTGCAGCCTTGGCGTCTTCACGGCCGAGTTCACTCAAAGCGGGGTCTAGCCCTCCCCTGCCCGAGATTCGAGCGGATTCGGTGAGATGAGTTCTTCCGTGGCGAACCAGAATAAGCGTGGTCGGTGCAGCCGTAACATGACCCGGAGCGCGAACCGAACTCGGTTTGCTCTGGTTGTATTCGGCAACCATCGGTGGAACGTGTTTGGACACTTCGGCGGATGCGATCATGCCTGATTGGAGCGAAGACCGCATATCCATAGCAAGGTTTGCTAGGGCGTCAGCGCGAGAATTCTGTTCGCGCGGTATCCATTCGTATTCGACATCTAGCGACTCGGTAAGTTCAATAATCTCATCGGCGAGTGCGCGCATGTCTGGGTGTTTTATCTTCCAAACGCCACGCATTTGTTCGATCACGAGCTTGCTGTCCATGCGCACGGTGACTCTTGCATTAGCGTCAAGCCTCAAAACCTCTTGAATACCCGCTCGCAGCGCTTTGTATTCAGCAACGTTGTTGGTGGCGATTCCAATGTATTCCGAAATCTCACGCACAACCTCCCCGGTATGCGCGTCGATGATGATTGCGCCAGAACCCGAGCTTCCGGGATTACCCCGCGAGCCTCCATCGGCCTCTATAACGAAGTGATTACTCATTGGCGAATTAGAACCGCCTGGCAGTTCGGACAGGTCGCAATTTCATCGGCTGGTGTTGCCACTACGTCGTCGTATGCCGCGGCGGTGAGCGCTATGCGGCAAGCCCCGCAGTCGCGTGCCGTTAGCCGTGCAGCCGCGACGCCTCTCGAGGCTAGGCGCTCATACAAGGCCGCCAGTTCGGCAGGCAGCAGCGCAACCTTACCGGCACGTTGCTGCTGGCTGAGAGCGAGAGAAGATCGGGCTTTTACCAAATGAGCTTCGACCGAAGATTCCTGCTCGATCAGAGCCGCTGACGCTTTGGCTTTGCTGGCCTCGGCATTGAGGCGTGACGCTTTTACTGTGTCAAGCTGTTCGAGGAGGCCTAATTCGCTGTCTTCAAGGTCGCTTTGGCGTTGACGAAGCGATCGAAGTTCGTGCTCAATTCCGTCGATGTCTTTTGACGAGGTTGACGCATTCAACAAAACCTGATCGTGAGCGATTCGTTTTTCAACGCTTTCAAGATCACCTGAAACTTTGCGTATCTCCTGCTCTAGGTTTTCTTCTGCGTTGCGAAGCGCTAAGAACTGTTCATTCACGACTGCCAGTTCGTCTCTAAGCAACGAGATGTGTTCGCCCCTGAGCAAGCGAGAAATCTCTTGTTGACCCCTGGCGATTTCAAGGTCGAAATCGGCTACGTCTAGAAGCAGAACTTGCATTGCCGGTAGAGCTTTCATTAGGTTCCTCTGTTGATTGAAAAAGTCCAAGGGTCTGTTACTACCTCTGAGATTTGGAATGAGACATCCGGGTGGGCACTGACAAGGTTCTTTTTTGCAGAATCGAGCCAAAGAGATTCGGCTGCCCAGTGCGAGATGTCTACCACAGCAAAGGGTTCGTGCCGTGGGGTTGAAATGGCGTCGAGCGTCACGTGGTGGCGTAAATCAGAGGTCACGAATACATCGGCACCCGACTCAATGGCAACTTGCATAAAAGAGTCTCCTGCGCCACCGCAAAGAGCAACAGTCGACACTAGCGCGTCAGGATTTCCAGACACGCTTACTCCCCTAGCCGTAAAAGGCAGTGTCTCAGCCACCCGAATAGCAAAGTCTTTTAGCGACACTTCGCGCGCAAGGTGTCCGATGCGTCCATGACCGAGCGTGTTATCTGACGTGCTCGGAACAAGCGGCGTTACGTCGACGAGGCCAAATGCCTTGGCCAGGCTATCGCTGACCCCGTCGACTGCAACATCGGCATTTGTGTGTGCCGCATAAATCGAAACTCCAGCTCGGATGGCGTTCTGTAAGACCGAACCTTTCAGTGAATCCCAATTGACATCGGTTATGCCCTTGAGGAGAAAGGGGTGGTGGCTGATGACCAGCTGACACTTCTTCTCAATGGCTTCGGCGAGCACTGCTCCGGTTAGGTCAACCGAGAGTAGAACTCGATCTACCTCTCCCGTTATAGAAAGCGAGAATCCGGGTGAGTCCCAATCTTCGGCATGCTCGACGGGCCAAAGAGACTGCATGGTCTGTTCGAGTTCATCTAGGTTTGCCATCAGTCGAACACGTCGAATCCGGCTATTTCATTGCGTCTACGTTCTAGCGCAGCAACTTCGTTTTGCTGGTGGCGTATGCGAATCCAAGACGTTGCCAGCGTCCAAAGAATCGCGAAAGTTAACATGTACGTCACTGCGGTTGCATCCCCAAAAATCGGATCAAAGGTGAAACCGATTGAACCAGTAGCAATCGGCCCGTAAGACGACGTTGCGTACCCAAAGATCACGAGCGCAACAAATCCAAGCAGTGGGGCAACACCGAAGCGACGATAAAAGGCGTAACCGCGTTGAAGCGAGACTTCATGAAAGCGACCGGTGCGCAGCAGTGTCTCGGTTAGGTAGGGAACGGATGCACCAACGCAGATTGCGGCGATTAGGTTGGCTGAAGAATAAGCGAAATCCGTCGCTGACTGTTCTATAAATAATATTGCTGCAACGGCAACGACCGCAGAGGTTGCGAGCCCCCAAATCTTGCTGAATCTAAGTGCGGCCATGTCGTCGACGATGCGGCGGGCGAGCTCAATCACGACCGCAAATGCTGCTACCGGCAACGGCAAGAACCCAAGACCAGCAATGACCGTGTAAAGCGCGTTCTGATCGATGCTCAACGGTTGATCGCTGGCGATAAAAAGCACGCTTGCTGCACCGAATGAAGCTACGACAGCTGGCAAGAGTTGGCCAACTGCGAGCTTGGACACGAAATTTGAGACTTGGTTGTCGCGGTTGAAGCGAATCGATGGGCCAAGCACGAAAGCGTCGAAGACGAAGTAAGCGACGGCAACGGTAAAGGTGCCTACCAAATCTGGTGATGAAGGCTGCAAAGTTCCTAGGCTGAAGAGCCCAACCACCGTCGCCAACAGCAGTGAGGAAGTTGAAACCACGGCTATAACGATGCGACTAGTACGCACGAAAATAGCCAATACCAACGCCAGGAGCACTAACGCCGTGACCGCTATAGTTTCAAAACCCAGCGGCGCTGAAGCTACGCCCTGGGCGTTGTTGACGAATCTAGAAGCTAGTTGGCTCTCCACAACCCAAATCGCCAAGGATGCCAGCAACACGAGACGGGCTAAAAATTGAGTAAGCGTAGGAAGAGAAGCACCCCAGACACCGAAAGTTGCTCGAGCCATTATTTGGTGCGTCGTGCTACTGCGAGTCTCGGCTTTTGCAGCGACAACAGCCAATAACCATGACACCACCGCTCCTAGAAGTAGACCTAGAGCAACAGTTGCAAAACCGAAGCCGCGTGCTGCGAAAATGCCACCGGTGAGCACAGGCATGGCAAAAGACTTCCAATCGAGCAGAAGTTTGGCTTTACCAGTTTTGCGAACAGATGGCTCAGAAGCGCTGGGTGCTACGACGCTTGGAGCATGAACCCTCAAGTCTTGTCCGATGCTAGCGAGTTGTTCGGTTTCCTCTAAAGCAGTGGCCTCCTCGGCAGCAGCTATAGGAGAAAAGGCTTCGTTTACATCGGCCACAATCTGGTTCAAGGTAGTCGTTACAGTCACCTCAGATGCAGAGATTGGTTCGTAAGGAAAATCTTCTTCTTGCTCGCTGTCAAATTCACCTTCGGCCGAAACTTCTTGAGAAGTGAGAACTTCATCGAAGCTGCGCTCGATGAGAGCATCCGAGGTGATCGGTTGTTCGGCTATAGATTCAAGATTTGGTGACCGAGACTCAAGCCATGCTGAAAGCGCTAGTTCGTCTGCACGGCGAAGTTGTTCTTGTTGTTCGAGAAGAATCATGGCCGCTAGTAAACCTTCGGGTGACTGCTTAGCCTCTGCAAGTGCCAACTCGAGGGCAGCGTCGTCGAGGGCTCTAGGAGTTGGGCGGTCGAACTCGGCGTTGTTCATAATCGAAATCCTACCGATGCTACGGCTGATAACGCCGTAGTTACTTTGTTCGAGATGTGGGCCCTACCGGGCTCGAACCGATGACATCCACGGTGTAAGCGTGGCGCTCTACCAACTGAGCTAAAGGCCCTGATGCTCAACCCATGCGGATTGGCAACTTGTATACCCTATCTCATTTTTGCGACGACGCAAAAACTAGAGCGATGCCAGTGCGCGACGGTATTCGTCTAGGTTGCGCGCCTGGCCGGGAGCAGTTACGAACTTAGCGACAAGTTCACCCTCTTTGTTGATGACAAAGGTGGCGCGGTTCGAGATTCCGGCTTCTTCAATGAAAACTCCGTACTCTCGAGCGACTGCTCCGTGTGGCCAGAAGTCGGCCAAAACACTGAACTTATAGCCTTCGTGCTCGGCGAACTGCTTTTGCACGAACTTGCTGTCAACGCTGATGGCAAGCAACTCAACGTTGGCGTCGTCAAAGGCCGCGAAGTTGTCGCGGAGCTCACAAAGTTCGCCGGTGCAAATCCCCGAGAAAGAGAGCGGATAGAAAACCACTACAACGTTGCGCTTGCCACGAAAATCGCTCAGCGACACGGTTTCGCCGTATTGGTTGACCAAAGCAAACTCCGGTGCGGTTTCTCCGATGATTAGTGACATTTGTTCCTCTCGTTGTGCGACCTAAAACGCGCTAGAACAAGATTAACTTCCCGAAGGCGAATAAACTTCACTAGTGGCTAAACCCAAGCCGCATAAGAGTCTCCATCCCCCACGAAAAAGGATGCCGGTGTCGCTAAACGTAAATGATCCGTATTCGGTAAACAAGCCAGATATCGATCCCCAAGAAACTGCCGAATGGCTTGAGTCGCTAGATGCCGTTGCCCGTGTGCACGGTCGAGACCGAGCTCGCGAAATCATGACGAATCTGCTTCGTCGTTCGCGCGAATTGCAACTCAATGTTCCGACGTCGCCAAACACCGACTACATCAACACGATTCCAACCGAGTCGGAGCCAGATTTCCCTGGTGACGAGCAGATCGAACGCACCTACCGTGCATGGATGCGCTGGAACGCCGCAATGCTTGTGCACCGAGCCCAGCGACCCGGAATCGGTGTTGGTGGTCACATCTCGACATTCGCCTCGTCTGCCTCGCTTTACGAAGTCGGCTTCAACCACTTCTTCAAAGGCCAAGATCACGTTTCGGGCGGTGACCAAATCTTTATTCAGGGTCACGCCTCGCCTGGTCCTTACGCTCGCGCATTTTTGGAGGGGCGTCTATCAACCGATCAGCTAGACGGATTCCGTCAAGAGCGTTCGCACGCAGGCGGAGGCTTGTCTTCTTACCCTCATCCTCGCCTGATGCCTGATTTCTGGCAGTTCCCGACCGTCTCGATGGGCATTGGTCCAATCAACGCCATCTATCAGGCACAGGCAAACCGTTACCTCACAGAGCGTGGCTTTAAAGATGCATCCCAGCAGCATGTTTGGGCGTTCTTGGGCGATGGTGAACTTGACGAGGTTGAGTCGCGAGGTGCCCTTCAGCTCGCAGCCAACGATGGCCTAGACAACTTAACCTTTGTGGTCAACTGCAACCTTCAACGCCTTGACGGACCAGTTCGAGGCAACGGCAAGATTGTTCAGGAACTCGAGGCTTTCTTTAGAGGAGCCGGCTGGAACGTAATCAAGGTCATTTGGGGTCGCGAATGGGACGATCTCCTTGCTCGTGACACCGAAGGTGCACTGGTCGATCTGATGAACAACACCCCAGATGGTGACTTCCAGACCTTCAAGACCGAAGATGGAGCGTTTATTCGCGAGAACTTCTTTGGTCGCGACCCTCGCACCGCTGCTCTAGTTAAAGACATGACTGACGACCAGATTTGGAGCCTCAAGCGAGGCGGGCACGACTACCGCAAGGTTTACGCGGCATACAAGGCAGCCACCGAACACAAGGGACAGCCAACGGTCATTTTGGCTAAGACCATCAAGGGCTACGGTCTAGGTAAGTCGTTCGAGGGCCGAAACGCCACCCACCAGATGAAGAAGCTAACGCTCGACAATCTGAAGGCGTTCAGAGACGAAATGCGCATTCCAATCAGCGATGCGACGCTCGAAGAGAACCCATACCAGCCGCCTTATTACCACCCGGGTCAAGATGCTCCCGAAATCGAATACATGCACGAACGCCGACGCCACTTGGGTGGTTACCTACCAGAGCGTCGCAGCAAGTACGTGCAACTCCAGCTTCCTGAAGACAAAACCTATTCGGTTGCGAAGGGCGGTTCGGGCACTCAAGAAGTTGCCACCACAATGGCCTTCGTGCGACTGCTCAAAGACCTGCTGCGCGCACCCGGTTTTGGTGAGCGCATCGTTCCGATCATCCCAGACGAAGCTCGCACCTTCGGTATGGATGCGTTCTTCCCAACGGCCAAGATTTACAACCCGAAGGGTCAGCACTACATCTCTGTAGACCGAGACCTTCTTCTCTCTTACAAAGAGTCACCTGCTGGTCAGATCTTGCACACCGGAATCAATGAGGCCGGCTCGGTTGCTGCGTTTACAGCTATCGGAACGGCCTACGCAACTCAGGGTCAACCCCTGATTCCGATGTACGTCTTTTATTCGATGTTCGGATTCCAGCGAACGGCCGATGCTATCTGGGCCGCAAGCGACCAGATGACCCGCGGATTCATGATTGGCGCTACGGCTGGCCGAACCACCCTTACCGGTGAAGGCCTGCAGCACGCTGATGGCCACTCGCCCGTTTTGGCTTCGACAAATGCCGCGGTGGTGAGCTACGACCCTGCCTACGGCTACGAAATTGGCCACATCGTTCGATCGGGTATTGAGCGCATGTACGGCGGAACACACACCGACCCAAACGTTATTTACTACCTCACCGTTTACAACGAGCCTTACGTTCAGCCAGCTGAACCCGAGAACGTGGATGTTGACGGCATCGTTCGCGGTATTCACAAGTTGAGCACGAATACTTTCGAAGGTTACAAGGCACAGATTCTTGCCTCGGGCGTGGCTGTTCCTTGGGCTTATGAAGCTCAAAAGCTTCTTCAGGACGACTGGGGAGTTTCGGCAGATGTTTGGTCGGTAACCTCGTGGACAGAACTTCGACGCGATGGCCTAGCGCACGACGAGGCCGTGTTCCTGAATCCTGGTGTTGAGTTCCAAAAACCTTACATCACACAGAAGCTACAAGGTCAACACGGCCCGGTAATCGGTGTGAGCGACTTCATGCACGCTGTGCCCGACATGATCCGCAACTGGGTTCCAGGTGACTACGCAACGCTGGGTGCAGACGGCTTCGGTTTCTCTGACACCAGAGCTGCCGCGAGACGAGCGTTCAAAATCGACGGACCTTCGATTGTGGTTCGCGTTCTTGAGCAACTCGTTGCCCGAGGCGAGATGGATGCTTCGGCACCGACTCAGGCGATTGAGCGTTACCGACTTCACGACGTGACTGCAGGTACCAGCGGTTCAACCGGCGGCGACGCCTAAGCGACTCGAAGGGAATATGCCAACGTGCTAGTAATCGCTTGCCCAGGACAAGGATCTCAATCCCCGGGGTTCATGTCTCCCTGGCTCGAACTCGACCAGTACACGAACACCATTGACTCGATGAGCGCTGCCTCGGGCATTGACCTCAAGCTCCACGGCACAGTGAGTGACGCTGACACCATCCGCGACACCGCAATCGCACAACCACTTATTGTGGCTGCCAGCATCGCATCGGCAGATCTTCTAGGAGGCGGCTGGAGCGCGGTTGCAGGACATTCGGTTGGAGAAATTGCGGCTGCTTCGTTGGCAGGTATTCTCACCCCCGAAACCGCAGTCAAACTAGTTCGCAAGCGTGGTGATGCTATGGCAAGCGCTGCGGCTCTTGAGTCAACCAGCATGGCTGCCATCTTGGGCGGCGAGATCGGCCTCATTCTCGAGGCCCTAGCTGCTAACGATCTCACGCCGGCGAACTTCAATGGCGCTGGGCAGATTGTTGCCGCCGGAGCCAAGGCTGACATCGAGGCACTCGTCGCTGCTCCACCCGCAGGCTCAAGGGTCATCCCCCTTCAAGTAGCCGGAGCTTTCCACACCAAATACATGCAGCCAGCCGTTGCTGCACTTGAAGAATATTCCAAGGATGTTGCCACCACAGACCCTTCGGTGACTATCTGGTCTAACCAGGCGGCACAAACCGTGTCTTCGGGTGCTGAGTTTCTGAAGCTCATCGTCGGGCAGGTGGCCAACCCGGTTCGTTGGGATCTCTGCATGGAGGCCATGGTCGCCGCTGGTGTGACCGCCTTGATCGAAGTTTCACCCGCTGGAGCACTCGCGGGTCTGGCTAAGAGAGCCATGCCAGGAGTTGAGATTTTGGCACTCAAATCTCCAGACCAACTCGACGCTGCAAAGCAACTCATTCAAGACCACGCATAGGTAGAGGAAAAATGACGACACCGGTATTGAAGCAGTACGAGACCACCAAGTTCTCGCGCATCTACTCTCTAGGTGCTGCCCGCGGTGAACTCGTCGTCACTAACGATGACGTTGCAGGTCCGATCGACTCTAGTGATGAGTGGATTCGTCAACGCACGGGAATCATCACCCGCCGACGAGCCGGCAAAGACACCAGCATGATGGACCTCGCCGTTGCGGCATCTAAGGAAGCTATTGAAAAGGCTCGTATCGACCCTCAGGAGATTCAAGCCGTCGTTTTTAACACCATCACCCACCCTTATTCGACGCCTTCGGCAGCAACGCTGCTTGCCGAACTCGTTGGTGCAAACCCAGCCCCGGCCTACGACATCTCAGCAGCCTGCGCGGGTTACTGCTACGGAATTGCTCAGGCAGATGCGCTAGTTCGATCTGGTGTTGCCAAATACGTGTTGGTGGTTGGAGCCGAAAAGCTCAGCGACATCATCGACCCAACCGATAGAACAATATCGTTTTTGCTCGGCGACGGTGCCGGTGCAGCCATCGTTGGTCCATCGGATTTTCCTGGAATCAGCCCGACGGTATGGGGCTCAGATGGTTCGCACTGGGATGCTGTGGGAATGACGGCGAGCATGCTCGACTACCGAGATGGCACTGCAGCCTGGCCAACCTTGAGACAAGAAGGTCAAACCGTTTACCGTTGGGCAGTCTGGGAAATGGCAAAGGTCGCCAAGAAAGCCCTCGAGGTAGCTGGCATCGAGGCTAAAGATCTAGCCGCACTGGTGACTCACCAAGCCAACATTCGAATCATCGACGAGATGGTAAAGCAACTTCAGCTCCCCGAGTCTGTGGCCGTTGCACGCGACATCGTGAACACCGGCAACACTTCGGCAGCGAGCGTACCTCTCGCGATGCACGAACTTTTGCGAACCGGAGCGGTTAAATCGGGCGGATACGCGCTAGAAATTGGCTTCGGCGCAGGGCTCGCCTTCGCCGCTCAAGTCGTAGTCCTGCCCTAAAATCAGTAGTGGTAAATCAACCAAAGGAGAAACCCCATGGCACTATCACAGGCAGACGTCCTAGCTGGACTAGCTGAGATTGTTAACGACGAGACCGGAATTGCTACCGATGCAGTTCAGCTCGACAAGCACTTCACTAACGACCTAGACATCGACTCAATCTCGATGATGACCATCGTTGTGAACTGCGAAGACAAGTTCGGCGTCAAGATTCCAGACGAGGAAGTAAAAAACCTCAACACCGTAGCCGACGCAGTTAACTTCATCGTCAGCGCTTCCTAAGCATTCACGAGAGTCAAGACATGACTAAGAAAATCGTCGTAACGGGGCTAGGGGCAACTACTCCCCTAGGCGGCGACGTTGTAACCACCTGGAAGAACCTGCTCGCAGGAAAATCGGGTATCACAACAATCGAAAAGGACTGGATCGCTCAGTACGAGGTTCCGGTTACTTTCGCAGGTCAAGCTGCAGTTGCGGCTTCAGAAATATTGACTCCTCAAGAAATCAAAAGACTAGACCCATCAAGCCAGTTCGCGCTCATTTCGGCGCGCGAGGCTTGGGCCGATGCCGGATCGCCTGAGGTAACACCTGAGCGATTTGCGGTGGAGTATTCCACAGGCATCGGCGGGGTTTGGACTCTTCTAGATGCTTTTCAAACGCTGCAAGAACGTGGGCCTCGCCGCGTTCTGCCGATGACCGTGCCTATGCTCATGCCGAACGGTCCAGCTGCCGCAATCGGTATGGATCTAGCCGCTCGCGGCGGAGTTCGCACCGCTGTTTCGGCGTGTGCATCTTCAACCGAGGCAATTGCCAACGCCTACAACCGCCTACAGTCAGGTGAAGTAGACATTGTGATTGCCGGCGGATGTGAGGCAGCGATTCACGCCCTACCAATCAGCGCATTCGCTTCAATGCACGCGCTAAGCAAACGTAACGACTCACCGGCCGAAGCATCGAGACCATATGATTCGAACCGCGATGGCTTCGTGATGGGTGAAGGCGGCGCAAGTTTGGTTCTAGAAACCGAAGAGCACGCCTTGTCACGTGGCGCCAAAATCTACGCTGAGCTAGCAGGTGGGGCCGTAACTTCAGATGCATACCACATCACCGCCCCAGACCCAGCGGGCTCTGGTGCAGCCCGCGCCATGCTGTCGACGCTGAGCCAAGCCGGAGCTACAATCGCCGATGTTCGGCACATCAATGCTCACGCAACTTCAACCCCGGTTGGCGACATCGCCGAATATACGGCTCTCAAGCGCGTTTTTGGAGACCTGCTCGAGGGCATCCCGGTGACCGCCACCAAGTCATCGACTGGCCACCTTCTTGGTGCGGCTGGAGCGGTTGAGGCGATCTTCACAATTCTTGCTCTGCACGATGGGGTTATTCCTCCAACACTCAACCTGAACGATCCAGACCCTGAGATTCACCTCGATGTAGTTACTTCGCCGCGAGAGCTCAAGGGTGAGAACATTCTCGCCATCAGCAACTCGTTTGGCTTCGGTGGTCACAACGCGGTAGTAGCTTTCCGTAAGTACTAAGCAACCGAACTTCTTGCGCTAACAACAGCCTGCGACATGGCGCGCTCTCGAATAACCTCGAACTCCGCATCCCAGGGAGCAAGCAGACTTTGGTCAACGAGCCTCGCAAAAACCAGCATGTTTTGATTTGCTTCGGCCATCAGGGCACGGATGTGATGCTCGGTGAGGTTTAGGTTGCCAAACGAGTCAATCGCGGCCGATCGAAGCCCTAGGTTTGGCGAATAAACCAGGCGTTGCCCTTCCGCTGCTTTATTCACCACTAGATCGAAAGACAATGTCTGAAGCTTAATAAGCGCGTTGACAAGCTCGTCGACGTCGGTAGCCTCGAGTAAACCCAACCAAGTGTTTATTGCTGCCACATCCGATCGAACGCGCGACAGGCCCTGGGCGTGCAAAACAGCTTGCACCAAACCGGCGCGTTCAGTAGTCAGACCGTAAGCGGTCAGCAAGATATTCGATTTATCAGACACCACATTCTCCTTTAGGTACGTCTTCCCCAACGACCTGATAAAGAATGAGTGAGACTCAACAGTAAGACTCGAAGGGCAACAATGTCAAAGTCGTTTAGGGTTTTATCAGGAGGCAAGAAGTGGCTAAGTTGTATTTCCGTCATGGAGCGATGAACTCGGGTAAAAGCACTGCCTTATTGCAGGTTGCGCACAACTACGAAGAGCGCGGGCAAGCGGTTTTGTTAGCCAAGCCAAACATCGATAGCAAGGGTGACTCGGCTATAGTTTCGCGGCTCGGAGTCGAGCGATCGGTCGACTTTCTGATAGCCCCAAACGATAACTTGCGCCTCGAATTCACACTTTGCCGTAACGAACACAACAGTCGTTCTAACTCACCGATCTCCTGCCTGCTAATCGATGAGGCTCAGTTTTTATCGCGTGAGCAGGTTAACCAGGCGCTTGAAATAGCCACACTAGATGACATCCCGGTGTTGGCCTACGGAATTAGAACCGATTTTCAAACCGCAGGCTTTCCGGGCAGCATTCGCTTGTTAGAGATCGCCCACAGTTTGGAAGAACTAAAGACCATTTGCCGCTGCGGCAAGAAGGCAATGTTTAATGCCCGTAAGGTTGGCGGCAACTTCATTTTCGACGGCGATCAAGTTGCCATCGACGGCGATGCCGTGACCTACGAGTCTCTCTGCACAACTTGCTACTTCAGAGAGCGAGAGGCTGCGGGTGCCGGTCCGCTATAGCAATTGCAAGGTTTGGCTGGGTTATGGACTCGGCTTTGCTAGCTCGCTAACCGTTGATGGTGCGGTGATATCGAAAAACAACGTTGAGGTCGACGCAGAAATTGACTGCGAGGGCAAGGTCATCATTCCCGCCTTCATTGATGCACACGCGCACCCCGTTCTTGCTGGGCGCGAAAAAGCTGGCCCTGCAGTTGCTGATTGCCTAACTATTTTGCAAATTCAAACGGCAGTGGCTACTTGGATGCAGGAGAACCCGACGAGCCAATGGATTGTCGGTGGACCATACAATCGCTCGATCTCGCCCGGCGGTTACTTCTCAGCCAGCTGGCTGGATGAAGTTTCGACAACGCACCCAATCGTTTTACATGCCGATGACCACCACACGATTTGGACCAACTCGCTCGCCATGCAGCTGGCAGGTGTCGTGCCCGGCGCGCAAGAGTGCTTGGTACCTGGCGTGGATTTAGATTCGACGGGTTCTCCCACCGGAACCTTTAGAGAATCTGAGGCCAAGAGCCTCATTCTTCGGCAAATTGGCAAGGGGTTCGCCGGCGCTGACCTCAAGGCGATATCGTGGTCGCATGCAACATTGCTTGAAAACGGAATCACAGCGACATTCGACGCGTGGGTAGACGCGGAGCTTGCCGAAAATTATGCC
>JAHEAT010000099.1 GCA_024642605.1 Microbacteriaceae bacterium | reverse complement strand
CATCAAAACCTGATCAAAGGCTCGATTGATAAACGTTGCATAAACTGCCACAACCGGGTGGAGTCCACCAAAAGCCATACCCGCCGCCGAGGTCACAGCGTGTTGCTCTGCAATTCCCACATCGAAAACGCGATTTGGGTAGGCCTGCGCAAACCTGTGCAAACCTACTGGAATCAACATGGCTCCGGTTATGCCAACTACGTTGGGGTTAGCCTTTGCCACCTCCAAAATTTCATCGGCAAAAACTGATGTCCAAGTCTGGCCAGATGACTTTTCAAGCGATTGGCCGGTTTGCGGATCGATCTTTCCGACGGCGTGAAATTGGTCTTCTTCGTGAATTGTTGCCGGATCGTATCCGCGACCTTTTTGCGTAATTGCATGCACAATTACCGGAGCGCCATACTTTTTAGCTTGGGTTAGTGCCTGCTCCATTGCAACAATGTCGTGACCATCAATCGGGCCGATGTACTTGATGTCAAGATTCGGGAACATACCCTTTGGCGCAAATGTACCGAGAAGTCCCTTGCCTGCCCCACGAGCCGCTGAATAAGTCAATCGCCCAAGTAGCCCAAACTTATAAAAAAGCTTCTTGCTTAGTTTGTAAAGCCTTCGATAGTTGGCGTCGGTGCGAACATCATTTAGGTGCCTGGCCAGTCCGCCAATGGTTGGTGCGTACGAGCGCCCATTGTCGTTAACAATGATTACAAGTTTGCGATCATTGTCATCGGAAATATTGTTGAGCGCTTCCCAAGCCATACCTCCGGTTAGTGCGCCATCCCCGATTACAGCTACAACGTAGCGATCATCTTGGCCAGAAAGCTTGAATGCCCGAGAGATTCCATCGGCCCAAGACAACGATGAAGAGGCATGAGAGCTCTCGACTACATCGTGCACAGACTCAGAGCGTTGCGGGTAACCTGCAACACCACCCTTTTGACGAAGTGTCGAAAAGTCTTTGCGGCCAGTCAGAATCTTGTGCACGTAGGACTGGTGCCCCGTGTCAAAGATGATCGAATCTCTAGGTGAATCAAAAATACGGTGAATAGCCACCGTAGTCTCGACTACGCCAAGATTGGGCCCAAGGTGACCACCGGTGGCTGAGACAGCGCCGATGAGGTACTCACGAATTTCTTCGCAAAGCGCGACAACCTGACCTTTGTCTAGCGCGTCTAGGTCGCGTGGACCGTTGATGCCCTCGAGTAAACTCATGCTTTCTTAAACCACAGCCAGATTGGCGTTATTCCTTAGGCAACTAGGCTTCGAAGCACGTACTGCAGGATGCCACCATTGCGGTAGTAATCTGCTTCACCTGGGGTATCAATGCGCACGACTGCATCAAATTCGATTACAGGCTTGCCCTCGGCCGACTGCTGCGTAGGCTTGGCGACCACACGAACGGTCTTTGGAGTTTCGCCGGCATTCAGTTGCTCGATGCCAGTGATTTCAAACTCTTCAGTTCCGTCAAGGCCCAAGCTGTTGGCGTTTTGGCCAGCTGGGAACTGCAGAGGAAGAACACCCATACCAATCAAGTTGCTACGGTGAATTCGTTCAAAGCTCTCGGTAATAACGGCACGTACGCCAAGAAGGCTTGTGCCCTTTGCTGCCCAGTCACGTGACGAGCCTGAGCCGTATTCCTTACCGCCAAGAATTACCAGTGGTGTGCCTTGTGCCTGGTAGTTGATCGACGCGTCGTAGATGAAAGACTGCGGCCCATCGGCTTTAGTGAAGTCGCGGGTGTAGCCACCCTCAACGTCGTTTAGCAGCTGGTTACGTAGACGGATGTTAGCGAAGGTACCGCGAATCATTACCTCGTGGTTTCCGCGACGAGAACCGTAGCTGTTGAAATCAACTCGTGAAATACCGTGCTCGGTCAAGTACTGACCGGCTGGTGAATCAGCCTTGATTGAACCGGCAGGGCTGATGTGGTCGGTGGTTACAGAATCGCCAAGCTTGGCCAAAACACGTGCACCCTTGATGTCGGTTACGGCATCCGGGGTCTTCTTCATGCCCTCAAAGTAAGGCGGCTTGCGCACGTAGGTTGACTTTGGATCCCACTCGAACACAGCACCCTCTGGGGTAGGCAACGACTTCCAGCGCTCATCGCCCTCGAATACGCCGGCGTACTGAGTCTTGAACATTTCAGAGTTAATTGACTCGTCAATGGTCTTCTGAACCTCTTCAGCGGTTGGCCAGATGTCCTTCAAGAAAACGTCGTTGCCCTCGGTGTCTTGACCAAGGCTGTCGTTTTCGAAGTCGAAGTCCATCGTTCCAGCAAGCGCATACGCGATTACCAACGGAGGTGAAGCCAGGTAGTTCATCTTCACGTCAGGGCTAATACGGCCCTCGAAGTTGCGGTTGCCTGAAAGCACTGCGGTAACTGCTAGGTCGTTTTGGTTGATTGCTTCTGAGATCTCGTCAGAAAGCGGACCAGAGTTACCGATGCAGGTTGCACAACCGTAACCAACCAGGTTGAAACCAAGTGCGTCAAGGTCTTTGGTCAAGCCTGCCTTGTTGTAGTACTCAGTCACAACTTTTGAGCCCGGTGCCAATGAAGTCTTTACCCAAGGCTTCGCGGTAAGCCCCTTGGCTACAGCCTTGCGAGCAACTAGGCCAGCGGCAAGCATGACAGATGGGTTTGAAGTGTTGGTGCACGAGGTAATCGATGCGATAGCTACGTGGCCGTTGTCCATTGCGAACTCTTGCCCCTTGACCGCAGTCGGCTTTGAAGCCTGCTCTGAGTAGGTTGGCAAGACAGCCTCGAAGGACTCTTTGGCTGCACTCAAAACAATGCGGTCCTGAGGGCGCTTTGGGCCGGCAATCGAAGGAACAACGGTCGCCAAGTCAAGCTCAAGGTACT
>JAHEAT010000051.1:11790-14432 GCA_024642605.1 Microbacteriaceae bacterium | reverse complement strand
ACACGGTGGTTGTAACCCGAGAAGCTGCACCATCCAATGACTCGAGCCTCAAGAACTTGGTTCCGTCGGTAGGAAAACTAGTGTCAGCGGGTTGGTATGACTACACCGTTAGCGTGGCTTCGGGTCAAAGCACCATAGATATCACCGCCACCGTAAACGAAGCGCACGCCGGACTCAAAATTCAGGGGGAAGTGGCAACCTCCGGTGAATCCAAGACTGTCAACCTGGCCGTCGGCGCAAACACCATTGATATCGAAGTGACTTCGCAGAGCGGATTGAACAAAACCAACTATCGGGTGATAGTTACTCGTGAAGCTCCGGTGGTTCTATCTTCCGATGCCACACTGGCGGGTATTGCCATCGACAACGGAACTCTCTCCCCATCGTTTGCCAGCCTAAGTACCAGCTATCAAACAAGCGTTGCTTACGGCACCTCCAGTGTCAGAGTAACGCCGAACCAAAGCGAATCTCATGCAACCGTAAAGGTTAATGGCGCGAGCGTTTCCGCAGGTGCATCTAAGTCTGTTGCCCTCTCAGTTGGCTCAAACGTAGTGACGATCGAGGTTTTGGCTCAAGACGGCTCCACTAAAAAGACCTACTCACTAACCATTACTCGGGCGGCGGCATCGAGCACTGCAACTCTGTCTGGCCTGGTGGTAAAGAATGTTGTTCTGTCGAGTACCTTCGGTTCGAACACGCTCAACTACACCTCGAGCGTGGCCTATTCGGTAGCCAGTTACACCGTTTCCGCAACTCTCACCGACTCCCAGGCGCAACTCAAGATCAACGGTGCTTCTGTTTCCTCGGGTACCGAAACGGGTTCGATAAGTCTCGCAACTGGGGTAAACACCATCTCGGTCGAAGTCTTAGCTCAAGATGGCACGACAAAGAAAACCTATACGGTTACGGTTACGCGTGCGGCTGCTGATTCAAACGCAAACCTATCGGCGCTATCTGCCGAGAGTGCAACACTTTCGCCTAAATTCGCATCGGGCACGACCAACTACACGGCAACGGTTGCTTATGCCACCGCAAGTCTCTCGCTCACTGCAACGCTGGTGAACGCCAACGCTTCCTTGAAGATTAAAGGCGCTCAAGCTACGTCGGGTGTTGCAACTTCGAAACAAAATCTTGCCGTTGGCCAGAACGTCTTCGCTATTGAGGTAACTGCGCAGGATGGATCTAAAAAGACTTACAACTTAACCATCACTCGCATCGCGGCATCCGCCGAAGCCACCCTGGCCGTGTTTGCACCAGGCGCTGGCAACTTCAACGAAGCATTCTCGACTGCAAGAATGTCTTATACCCAATCGGTTTTGAGCACTGTTTCAAAGATTCAGGTGAGGGGCACAACCACCAATGACAAAGCCACCATCAAAGTAAACGGAACCTCCGTTTCGAGCGGGGATTTAAGCGCTCAGATAAACCTAAATGTTGGCGTCAACACGATTACCGTTGAAGTAACAGCCGAAAATGGAACCGCAAAAAAGGTTTACACCCTTGTGGTCACCAGGGCGGCACCCGTGGTTTTGTCTAACGACGCTCGGCTCAAGTCGTTACTTGTTGGCAGAGAAGCACTATCTTCGTCTGAGCTAACCAGTGGGGCTGCAAAGGCCATCAAGGTTGACCAATCGGTGGCTAACATCCAGTTCACACCTACTGTCAACGAATCACACGCCACAATCAAAATTAACGGGCGCACCATGGTTTCTGGCAAGCAAACCGGAACATTCTCACTCAACATGGGTGCAAACACCTTTAATGTGGTCGTCACCGCTGAGAATGGCGCTGACACAAAAACTTACAGCGTGGTAATCACCCGAAAAGTGTTCTCAAATAATTCCAAGTTGAAATCGCTCACTAGCGATTTAGGGGCGCTCGATTCGGTTTTCAGTGCTATCAAGACCAGCTATTCAAAAACCGTCCCATATGCAACCGCCAAGGCCACCTTCACTGTTGCGACCGACGACAGCTTTGCCGCGGTGACGATTGAAGGTCAACTTCCAAATGGATCTGGCTCGGCGACCGTTGATTTAGCGGTGGGTGCGAATGTGATTGATGTTGTGGTCGCGGCTGAGAACGGCACGGTCACCGCCTATAAGGTAACTGTGTCTCGAACAGCTGCTTCAACCAATTCCAAGTTGAAATCGTTGATCACAAATGTTGGCACTTTGGACTCTAGTTTCAGCGCGAGTAAGTTGAAGTATTCAACAACCGTTGCGGCCTCTGTTGACACAATCGTTCTAACCGTTTTGGAAGACGATGCGCTGGCCGAGGTCAAGGTAGGCACTTCAACACCAGATGTTTCGAACCAGGTTACATTGAAACCTGCCGTGGGCGACAACACCTACAACAT
Organism: Microbacteriaceae bacterium; assembly: GCA_024642605.1. Next base: position 12,076 of record JAHEAT010000051.1, on the reverse strand, counting down.
TCAGGTGACAGCCGAAAATGGATCGAAAACCACATATTCGCTTTCGGTTAAACGCCAGAGTTCGGCAGACAAAATCGTTGTGGGAGCTATCTCTATCAGTGGGCAAAACTCAGTTGGAAGCACGCTCACGGCAAAAATCGGTGACGGCGGTAGGGGAAACCCGACCCCCACAACCTTCACCTACTCCTGGTATCGCTGTGGCAACAAGATGGCGGGGCAAGCAGAGAGAAACATCTCTTGTAAAGTGCTCACCGGCGCAATTGGCACTACCTACAAAGTCACTTCA
>JAHEAT010000051.1:6991-11780 GCA_024642605.1 Microbacteriaceae bacterium | reverse complement strand
TATCTGTCTACATCGTTGCCAGTAATGGAATCGACGTTGGAACCGCATTAAGTCGCTCCACCGAGAAAATCACAAAGTAGACCTCATGAAACCATCACGCAAACAAATCATCGGGTTTCTGCTGAGTAACGATGCTCGCTATCGTTCCGCTGAGCGCAATCAACTCACCAAGAAGATCATGAAGACTCTCCGAAGAGAGCAGTCCAAAACTTACTGGAGTTACTACGGTGTGTTGGCGGCGATGATTTCTCTTTATTTGCTGGTGTTCGGTGGCCTCCTCCTAGATGTGGAGTCGGATAACCTAACGGCATACTTGTGGTTGCTGGGAGCAATCACCGCCATTTCGTTACCAGCGGTGATTTATACAACCTTCAAGGTTTTCGACACTTATTTCGAGAACTACCCAGAGGACTTTCCGAAAAACTAACTTGGGCCCCGGCTGCGGCTCTTTTCTTTGGTCGCGTAAAACGCACATTGGCCCATATATGTTTCATGCATTGCCGAACTGCGTTGCTAAACTTCTGGCGGGTCATTCTAGGGAGGTATTTATGGCAGGAAGCATCGATGCACCGATGTTTGGCAGTATCGCCGAACTTGAACTGACGCCTGGGGCAAGTCTTCTCAGCATCCACGAAGATCCTTGGATCTACGATTATTTTTTCAACCGAACCGGCTCTAAAACTCTCTTGGTTTTCTTACCTTCCGCAGCCGTTCGTGGCAAACGGATGGTGCCTGCCTTTAGGCGATGGACTTGGTCTAGCGAGCTACCCGAATACGACGTTCTGTCGGTCTCAGACCCAGCCATGCGTCTTGACGAACGAATGCTGGGTGCATGGTGTATCGGCACCAAAACTAGTTGGCCTTTGATTGGCATAATCGATCACTTGAAACAATTTAGAGAGCGCTTCGGCTATGACGATATTGTTTTATGCGGCTCTTCGCTGGGGGGATTCATGGCCCTGCAAATGGATATCCTGGCCAAAGGGCGAGGTCTAGAGCTTGGGCGGGGTGGAGCATATGTCGAAAACCCCCAGGTAAACCTTTTGACCTACTCTGCCTATGGGCACATTGATTTGGTTGCCAAAGTGGGCTTCGGTGCCGAAAACAGAAATCTCGTTCCGCCCTCATACTTAGATCGATTCGACGTGACCAAGTTGATGGCCGAGTTAGGCGTTGCCCCGCAGGGCATTTTGGTGATCAAAGAGTCTGACACCCACCACTTTGAAGACCAGGTGCCGCAACTGGTTTCGGCTATTGAAAAGTTCGGGCCATCAAACCTTGAGATTGAAGTGATTCCCAAAGAGGAAGACGACACTGGTCATACTCCGCTCGACCTAATTCAAATGATGGAGCGGGTAAAAAAGTTGTTGGCTCGAGAGCGCTAACTCTGGTTTGTGAGTTGACCCATAAGGCGCTACTTACTTGGGTAGGAGCGACTTCATCTGGTTGTAGATGATTTCTGACGCTTTTACCGGCATGTAGCGAACCATTTTGTCCATCATCGAAGCATCGCTGCCAACAAAAACTCGTGCCTTGTCTGCTTCGATGCCGTCGAGCATGATTTGTGCAGCCTTCGGGGCCGGGGTCATCTTGAACGCCGAGGCATCGGCGCCCTCTGGCATCTCCATTGCGATACCCGAGTTAGCTGCGATGTTTGTGCCGATTGCGCCTGGATAAATTGTGGTCACGTGAACTTTGGTGCTCATCAGCTCACTTCGCAGGCCTTCGGTGAAAAGCTTGATCGCGGCTTTTGACGCTCCGTAGACGGTTTGCCCAGGCACCGGGCCGTAACCGCCCATCGAAGAAACATTGGCAATGTGGGCTTCGTCGCGTTTGCGAAGTTCGGGTAGAAACGCCTTGACCATGTTTACCGGTCCGTTGAAGTTCACATTCATCACGCGATCGATGTGTTCGAAGTCTAGGTCGGCAACGAAAACGAACGGCTGGATGATTCCGGCATTGTTGATGAGTACGTCGATCGACCCAAACGCCGATATCACCGAAGCCGGGAGCGCAGCCACGGCGATGCGGTTTGTGATGTCGACCACCGAGTAGGTGAAGGCTTTTTTATCACTAACTAGCTCGGCAGTGCCTTTTAGGTTTTCTTCGCTAATGTCAATGCCATAAACCTTGGCGCCTCTATGGATGGCTTCGAGAGTCATTTCTCGCCCCATGCCGTTGCCGGCTCCAGTAATGACTACAACCTTGTTTTTGATTTTCATTTGTTGCCTCCTACTTGCCAACATACTCCTGAAATTGATGGTGCGCTGACCAGTTCTTTTTGCTCGGTGGGAACAAATGGCGACACTTGCCGCTTGCTTGAAACATGACTCTTAGCGAAACTCAACTTGAACTTATCGACGGCACTGCAACGAGCTTCGCTCAACTAGCCAAAGGCCCGGTGCTAGTAGTGAACGTTGCATCCAAGTGTGGTCTGACCCCGCAGTACGAAGCTCTGGAGGGACTACAGAAGGCCTACGGGGACAAGGGGTTTACGGTTGTTGGCGTACCCACCGACCAGTTCAAACAAGAACCAGGCAGCAACGAGGAGATTCTCGATTACTGCTCAACCACTTGGGGCGTGACTTTTCCGATGCTCGCAAAAACCAAAGTTAACGGTTCAAGCACGCATCCGCTGTATAAGCAGCTCAAGAAGACCAAAGACTCACTGGGCCTCGGTGGCCCGATCATGTGGAACTTTGAGAAGTTCCTAGTGCTACCAAACGGCGAGGTTCACCGCTTTCGACCAACCACAAAGCCAGACTCGGCTGAGATCGTGCAGTTGATTGAGGCAAACCTCTAGTTCTTAGGCTGGTCGCTTAGAAGTTCGGCATCCATCGGCAGAGTCTGCGCTAGCGGGAATTCACCCTTTAGTTCAAGGGACAGCCCCGAAATGGCATCGAGAACCGAATCCTTACGAGTAATTCCTGGAAGCGGAACAACCTTTGGCGACAGCGAACGAAGCCATGCTACCGTCACCGCGTAGGTGCTCGCGCCATGAGCTTCGGCGAATGCCAATAGCTCTGGCGAAGCATCCCAGGCATGCGCACCCTTCATTGGCGACCAGGGTAGGTAAGCGATGTCGAACTCTTCACAAACTTCAAGCACGTCGAGTTCTTGACGATAGGCAGGGCTCAACTGGTTTTGTACAGTGGCAATCGGGCCGATCACCTCTACGGCACGGCGCAGTTGTGAAGCGCTGTAGTTGCTAACCCCTATGTTCTCGATGAGTCCGCGTTGTTTTAGACCAACAATGTTCTCGAGCTGAGTCTCGAATGTCAGGTTCGGGTCGAGTCGGTGGTGTTGCCAGAGCGCAATCTTTTCTACACCGAGTCTTCCCACGGATGCTTCGACCGCGCGCAGCAGGTAGTCGAGCGTTGAGTTACGTCCCCATACCTCACCGGGCTTGCGCGTGATGCCTGCTTTGGTGGCGATGATGGCCTTCGAACCGAGGGGGTGCGTGCGCATGGCTTCGGCCACGAGCTTCTCGTTGTGCCCAAATGAGTCCCAGGTTGGCGCGTATATGTCTGAGGTGTCAAAGAGAGTCACACCATTATCTAGCGCAACGTGCAGCGCCTCGATGGTTGTGTCGCGATTTTCAGGAGTAGAACCGAAGGATGCCTTCATGCATCCGAAACCAATTGTAGAAATCTGTAGGTTGTTCATAGAGCGAGTGTAACTTCGAATCACTCAACACAAACCACCAGACTTAACGCTCGCGCAAATTCTGTTTAGTATCCACCTTTACGGCCGTTGGCAGGGTTGTCGGCGTTTTAGCGATGAATGGATCTAGGTGAGCTCGAACTGACCGCCCTCAATCTGACCCTGCTTGCGGTAGAGATCGAGTTTGGTGCGGGTGTCTTGAATGTCGAGATTACGCATGGTCAACTGACCGATTCGGTCTGCCGGGCCAAACGCGGCGTCTTCGGTGCGCTCCATCGACAACTTCTCTGGGTGGTAGCTGAATCCCTCGCCCTCGGTATTGACAATGGTGTAATCGTCACCGCGGCGAAGGCGCAAAGTAACCGAGCCATTGACTGCAGAGGCAACCCACTTGGTGAGTGCTTCGCGCAGCATTAGGGTTTGCGGGTCGAGCCAACGACCTTCGTAAAGTAGGCGACCCATTCGACGACCTTCGGCGTGGTATTGCGCGATGGTGTCTTCGTTGTGGATTGCTGAAAGCAGACGCTCATATGCAATGTGAATCAGAGCCATTCCGGGTGCTTCGTAGATTCCGCGGCTCTTAGCCTCGATGATGCGGTTCTCGATCTGGTCTGACATGCCAAGGCCGTGACGACCCCCAATTACATTCGCCGCAAAAATCACGTCAGCAGCCGTGGTGAAGGCTTTGCCGTTGATCGCAGTTGGGCGACCCTGCACAAAGGTGACGGTTACATCTTCGGTTTCGATCTGCACCGAGGCATCCCAGAATTTGACCCCCATGATTGGCTCGACGATTTCGTAAGAAGTGTCGAGGTTTTCTAGAGATTTAGCTTCGTGGGTTGCACCGAGCATGTTGGCGTCGGTCGAGTAAGCCTTTTCTTTCGATGCGCGGTAAGGCAGGTCGCGTGCGGTCAACCATTCCGACATCTCGTGGCGCCCACCGAGTTCATCGACAAAGGTTTGATCGAGCCAAGGCTTGTAGACACGAAGGTTCGGGTTTGCTAGCAGCCCGTATCGGTAGAAGCGCTCGATGTCGTTGCCCTTGTAGGTTGAACCATCGCCCCAGATTTCAACGCCATCTTGGTGCATTGCGCGAACTAAAAGGGTGCCGGTTACTACACGGCCA
>JAHEAT010000051.1:0-6948 GCA_024642605.1 Microbacteriaceae bacterium | reverse complement strand
TCAATGTCGTCTTCGTCGTACTGTCCGAGGTTTGCGGTGTAGGCGTAAGGAATAGCACCTTTTTCGCGCATCCACGCAACAGCAACCGAGGTATCGAGACCACCAGAAAACGCAATGCCGACTTTTTCGCCGACTGGGAGAGAAGCTAAGACTTTAGACACCGTTCAAGGTTACCTGAGGATGCGGCTACTTGGGCTGTTGTTGAGTGATGCAGTGGATTCCGCCACCTCGCGCGAAAAGCTCAAGTGCGTCGACGAGAATAACCTCGCGGTCGGGGTAAACCTCTTCAAGAATCTCCTTGGCTACCGCATCGTTTGGGTCATCGAACGCACAGAGAATCACCGCGCCGTTGCAGATGTAGTGATTTATGTAGGAGTAATCGACCACGCCGTGAGCATCGCGCAGCACTGTGGGTGCGGGTACGCCAACGAGTTTGAAACCGCCGATCTCTTCGAGCGTGCGCTTGACCTCGTGACTCACCGAGAAGTCGGGGTGGTCAGGGTTTTTCTGGTCGTGAAACAAAATAGTGCTCTCGTTGGCAAAACAGGCAACGATATCGACGTGGCCTTGGGTGCCAAAGTCTTCGTAGTCGCGGGTGAGTCCGCGGCGAATCCAGATGGCTTTGTTTGTTCCGAGCTTGGCATGAATTTCGGCCTCAACTTCTGAGCGCGTCCATCCTGGGTTGCGACCCTCGCCGAGCTGAACAGTTTCGGTGAGTAACACCGCACCCGCGCCATTTACATGGATGCCGCCACCCTCATTCACCATCGTCGATCTAAAACTCGGTACGCCGACTTCGCAGGCGACTAGCGATGCAACGGCATCGTCGTTCTCCCAACTTGCCCAGTTTCCTTGATTGCCCCATCCATTGAAGATCCAGTCGACGGCAGCTAGTTGGTCGCCATTTTTCACGAAGGTGGGTCCGCTGTCGCGCATCCAGCCATCATCAATGTCGGCGATCAGCGTTTCGACTCGAGGGTCTAGATACGCTCTCGCTTCTGCCTCGTGCCCGGCGCTAACCAACATGGTCACCGGCTCGAAGTCAACAATGGTGTTAGCCACCCTCGCCCAGGCTCGGTGCATGGCTTCTACCGATTCGGGTGTGTTTTCTTTTGAGTAGTCCTCTTCCATCCACGCCATCCAGGTGCGCTCGTGAGGTTGCCACTCGGCTGGCATCACGAAGCTCATCGCACACCCGCGATGCCCCCGCTAGCCGAATCACCGTTGGCTTCGCGAGGGTTTTGCACCGGTTCGGTGAGCAGATAGTAAGTGTCTGGGCGACGCGTGGCTAAGAATGGAAAGAGGTCTAGCCAGTCGCGGCGCTGATCGAGGTCGAGGTCGGCAATGAGTGTCTCATCGGTATCTCTGCCAGCTTGGGCAAGAACACGCCCGTATGGGTCGCTAATGAAGCTTGACCCATAGAAGTTGAGCGCACCTTCGTTTCCGTAGCGGTTCGGAACCACCATGAATGTGCCGTTCGCAATTCCATTGCCAACAATGACCTGCTGCCAAAGCGGCTGAGTATCGAAGTCGGGGTGGTCGGGCTCAGAGCCGATCGCTGTAGGGTAAACCAAAATCTCGGCTCCGCGAAGCGAGTAGTTGCGGGCTACCTCCGGAAACCATTCATCCCAGCAGGTTGGCAGCCCAATAGTTGCCGACGCGTTGTCATGCTCGAGTGAATAAACCTTATACGGGTCGCCATCGGCTGGGCCTGGTTGAAAGTATTTGTCTTCGTAATAGCCCGCGGTTACCGGAATGTGCAACTTTGGGGTTCGCGCCAAAAGTTCGCCAGCGGGCGACACCATGATGGCAGTGTTCAAAGCGCGGCCATCGGAAAAATCTTGAAACTCATAAAGCGATGCGTGAACAACCACACCAAACTTTTTTGCTGCCGATGCCGCGAACGCGAAGGTTGGGCCCTCTAAAAGCGGCTCGGCGAGCTGGTTTGGAACACCAGCGGGCAGTTGATCGGCGGGGTAGCGGCTTAGCGTGAGTTCGGGTAGAAAAACCGCCTTGGCCCCGGCATCTGCGGCGAGTTCGATGCCGCGGTTGAGAACGCTCAGGTGCTCATCTGTTGATTCGTGCCAGCGGGTTTGCACCAGCGCGACGCGGTACGGGGATCGGGTTGCGGGCTTAACACGCGATAGCGAGTCCAGTTTTGGTGCAATGGTGATTTTCATTACTGCTCCATCGAATCGAGAATCTTCACCAGCAGCTCGGTGGTGGTGTCTGGGTTGATGATTGCAAAGCGGGTGTTGGGTCGGCCCCGGTGCGACGAAGGCACCACGAGCCCGAGTCCAGACTCCAAAAGCCGTTGGCTCCATGCCTCGTAGTCGGGCAGTTGCCAACCTTCGCGTTCGAATACCACCACGCTGAGTTCTGGTTCACGAACGAGGCGCAGCTTTGGGTTGGCACGAATGACCTCGGCAATTTCGTGCGTCACATGGATGTTCTGCGCTATCGCCTCACGATAAGCCCCGACACCGTAGGTTGCGAGTGAAAACCACAGCGGAAGCCCTCTTACTCGGCGCGTGAGGTTGTAAGCGTAGTCGCTCGGGTTCCATTCGCCAGAGTCGGTGAGAGTGTCTAGGTACTCTCCGTGCTGCGCATGCGCGGCCTTAGCTAGCGCGGGCTCTCTGTAGACCAAAGCGCAGGCGTCGAAAGGGGCATATAGCCACTTGTGAGGGTCAACGATGAAAGAGTCGGCAAGTTCTGTGCCGTCAAACAGGGCGCGGGTTTCAGAAGCGAGAATCGCGGCCAAGCCATACGCTCCATCGATGTGGTACCAAAGCCCGTGAGCTTTGGCTACGTCGCCAACCTCGCGAAGACGATCGACGATTCCGAAGTTCGTCGTACCTGCGGTTGCCACTACGGCGAAAACACCGTCGCCGGCCTCGCTTAGCGCTTGCTCAACTGCGGCTCCGGTGAGGCGACCATCGGCCCCCACCGATGCCTTGACGATGTCAACATCCATGACGTTGGCCGCCGCTTTTAGCGATGAGTGCGCTTCTGCCGAACAAACAAACTTCCATCGAGTCGGCCTTGGCTTACCAGCAGCCGAAAGGGCTACCTGAGCCGTGTGGCGGGCAGCAACCAGGGCCGACAGGTTTCCTAGAGTGCCGCCTTGAACAAACACGCCACCGGCCGAATCGGGCAACCCAACCTCGGTGGCGAGCCAAGCCAAAACTTCGTTTTCCGCAAAGACAGCACCTGCACCTTCCATCCAAGACCCGCCGTAGATCGACGAGGCCGACACCACCAGGTCAAACGCGGTGGCCGCGGCGGTAGGCGCGGTTGGTATGAATGACACGTAGCCGGGATGATCGGTCGATAGGCAAGCGGGAGCGAGAACATCGGTGAATACGGCCAACGCTGCGTCGCCACCCAAACCAGCTTCGTTTACGGTGTTGGCAGCGTGGGTTTGCAAATACGCCAGAGTTGCTGGCGAATCAAGTGGCACGGCGTCGTATGACATGCGGGTTCGCGCGTAATCGAGAATCGCCTCGCGGAGCTTTTCGCTGTCGGCACTAATGGAGTGCATCTTGGGTGCCGCGGTCACTGTCGCCTCTCATTCATCGCCGAATCTAGAAAAAGCCTAACCGACTCAAAACCTATAGATTGCCCGCATTTTCACAGCAAACTAACCGAGATTTCTGACGGTGGAGGAGTGCAGGTGGAATAGCCTAAGTGTGATGAACATTCGTTCCCGCCGCGCTTTCGCCAGCATTATTGTCGCTGGCTTGGTTGCTGCACTCGCTGTTCCGATGGCCGCCTTTGCCGATTACGGTTGCGCATCTACTACTCCGCTAACCAATGCCACCTCACGTACGGTAGACCTTCTCGATTACGGGGTAGAGCTCGGTAAGGCCGACTTCAATGCCGGGGTAGCCAACAATGGAGGGCTACCCACCCGGTTGATCTGGGCCAAAGGAACCCTCAGCAAGGTCGACTGGGCCGCGCCTTCTAACCGCGCGGGAGAAACTTCTTCGCAATACAAGCTCGCCTCCGATGCCTCTGCGATTGCTTACATCAACACCGATTACTACAACGAAGGCACTAGATTTCCTTTTAGCGCGATGCTGCGTAACGGAGAACTCACCTATGCACCTGCACACTCGACAAACGTTGTGGCGTCTGCTGTGATGCCTTACACAAAAAGCGGCGGTTATCCCGGCACTTCAACCATGAAGATAGGCGCTGTCGGCGTGGTTGTTTCTGGTGTAAACACTGGTGTTCTACCGGCGAGCTCTTCGGCAACTGTGATTACCTACGATGCGGTTCTACGCAAGCTTCCGGTTCACCAGGCAGCCGTTTGGATATTGAACGGCAAAGTCGCCAAAGTGATGTCGAAAGGCGCAACCAAAAAGTTAGCTGGCGGCTACCTGATTGTTGCGAAAGGTGCTCACGCCAACAAAATCCGACAGCTCAAGGTTGGCTCAAAGGTCACCTATCGATTGCCCGTAATGCCCCAGTCGCACAACGTTATGGTGTCTGACCGTATTTGGGCTTACGGTTTAGTTTCGGTTGGATCAGCCTCGGTGCGGGTAAGGAGTGTCAACTCAGACTCGCTCGATTTCAAAGCTGCAAACCTTTATGACTCCAACTACACAACCACTCGTCCAACTCTCCAAGCCCGTTACACGCTGGTACTCGACAACCAATCAAACCTCGCGGCAAAGTTTTGGGGTGGTTCACCAGAGACGGTGCCGGCCGGCGGCAAAGTTATTCAACTCGGCGACGATGGCCTAGATGTTTACAAGGCGGCAACTGTGGGCGAAAAAGTGAACGTGCGAAACGATTACAAGAACCGCTCGGGGCTTCGACTTTTGCACGCATCGGGCAGAGGCGGCGATCTTTTAAAGAAGAGCGCGACGGTGCAGATTTGTTTTCCGAACCTCGAAGTCATACGACCGAGAACAGCGATCGGATGGAACAACGCCACTGGTCAGGTGTGGCTGGTCACTTCGAGCTCCGGCCTCAATCTGAACGATTTCTTCTTTCGCCAGGGCGGAAGCACAGTGCATCAGATGACCACATGGCTTCGTGAACTCGGAGCAACTGATGCTGTGACGGTTGATGGTGGCGGTTCGACAACTTTTATTGCCAAGGTTGGCGGGGCCTATCACCGGCAAGACATCCCGGACGGAGCCTGGATTAGAGAGATTCCGATTGGCGCGGCGTTTGTGCCGAAAAGCTAATTTTCGTTAGCCACTTCTTGAGTTGCTGATTGGTGCGCGGCTTGTTCTTTGGCAACTTCTGCTCGCACCGCATCCATGTCAACGGCCCTTAGTGCCGCAATCAGCTGCTCGAGAGCTTCACCCGGAAGCGCGCCCGCCTGATTGAACAGCAGCACGCCATCTCGAAAGGCCATCAAAGTTGGAATCGAAGTGATTCCAGCCTCACCAGCAAGCTGTTGCTCTAGTTCGGTGTTGACCTTTGCAAATCTAATGTCTTCGTGTCGGGTAGAAGCTTCTTCAAAGACGGGTCCGAATTGACGGCAAGGGCCGCACCATTCTGCCCAGAAATCAACGATGGTAATGCCCTCGGTTAAAACCGTTTGCGTAAAGGTTTCGTTGCCAAGTTCGATAGTGCTCATCTTTGCTGTTCCATTTCTGACCCGGATGCTCGCTCAGCGACTTGAGCGACCACAATTCCCGAGAGCACCAACACTCCACCTATCAATTGTGTTCCCGTGAAGTTTTCGCCGAGAAGAACCATGCCAAACAAGAAGGCGAATACTGTCTCTGAGGTAGACGCGATGCCCGCGGCCGTTGAAGTAAGGTGGTGCATCGCTCGGTACGAGAGCCACATCGGAACGAATGAACCCATGATGCCTAGCCAAATCAGCGACATCCACAGTGAAACCGGAGGATTACCGACACCCAGCAGTTGTACATCCGTCGTTGCTGAAGGTAGGTTGTCGGCCCAGCCGGGAATGCACGTCCAGAACGCGCTCGAAACCAACATGCTGTACATGAGAGTCGACATGGTGTCTCGGCTCGCTTGCAGTTGCTTGCCGACGATGAAGTAGTAGGTGAGAAAAATCGCGGCTAGAAACGCGAAAATCACTCCCGTGATCGACAGGCTTGAGCCGCCAAAAATGTTTGAAACAACAATTAGGCCGGCAATAACCAACGCGACACCAAGCCAAACCTGCCTAGAAGGCTTAGTTCTAAACCACATCATTGACACCAGCGGAACCCAGATGATCGCGGTGTACTCAACCAGAAGCGCAATGCCGACGGGCAGGTTAAACACGGCCTGCGAATAGGCCCACTGCATGAGTGCAACGCCAAACACACCGAAGGCGATTAGCCGAGGCCACTCACGAAGCTGCACTCGAAACGCATCGCGGTTGGTTAGTGACAGCACGATAGCTGCAATAACCGCGGTTGCAAGCGATCGAAATAGAACAATTTGAGCGGGTGAAACGCCGGCCGAGATGATCAACTTGGAGGTGCTGGCGTTGATGCCAAACAGCAATGCTCCCGCAATTGCGTAGGTTGCACCCAGGGCTGGGTGTCGTCGAGTCATCGAAATCCATTCGGCCAGATTTTGGCTCACTTGGCTATCAGCCTAGGCTAGAGAAATGATGAATTTTGTTCTCGCTGGTGGATGTTTTTGGTGTCTCGACAGCAGCTTCATGCAGTTCGCTGGAGTTCTAGACGTTGAGGTTGGCTACATGGGCGGTTCGCTCGATAATCCGGGTTATGAGGCCGTTTGCGGTGGCAATACGGGGCACGCCGAGGTTGCCAGGATCGTGTTTGAAGAAACTGAAATTCCCGCCGAAGTTATTCTCGACATTTTCTTCACGATCCACGACCCACGCCAGCTAAACCGTCAGGGTAACGACATTGGCACTCAGTACCGCTCGGCGATGTTCTATGCCGACGATTCACAGAAAGCTCTCTTCGAAGCCGCGCTAACTCGTGCCGCCGATCACTGGGA
>JAHEAT010000097.1 GCA_024642605.1 Microbacteriaceae bacterium | reverse complement strand
AGAGGCTCGGGTGCCGGTTCGCTCACCAACTACCTGCTCGGCATTAGCGGCGTCGACCCAATCGAACACGACTTGCTCTTCGAGCGGTTCTTGAGTGTTGAGCGAAGCAGCCTGCCCGATATCGACATCGACGTTGAGTCGGCGCGACGGCACGACATTTACCGCGCAATCTTCAAACGATACGGAAGTAACCGAGTAACCCTGCTCTCGATGCAATCGACCTACCGAGGTCGAGGTGCGATGCGCGACTCTGGCTTAGCGCTCGGACTAGAAGAAGGCGAAATAGACGACATAGCCAAAAACATGTGGCGATTCAGTGCTCGGTCGTTTCGCAACGCGATTGCCGTGAAACCCGAACTGGCCGAGTTAGCCGGGGTCATCGAAGAAGACCGACGCATGAACCTCTTGGTAGACATCACCGAGCGACTCGACCGACTGCCGAGACACATTTCGATGCATCCGTGCGGAGTGATTCTGGGCGACGCCTCGCTGCTAAACCTCACCCCCGTAGAACCAAGCGGGCTCGGCTTAGCGATGAGTCAGTTTGATAAAGACGACATGGACCCGATGGGAATGCTCAAGCTAGATGTTTTAGGTGTGCGCATGCAGAGCGCAATGGCATACGCAGTGCGAGAGCGAGAGCGGGTTTTCGGTGAACGCATCGAACTCGACGACATCGCCAAAGACGATGCCAGTACATTCAAAGCTCTGCGCACCACCAACACTCTGGGCATTTTTCAAATCGAGAGCCCCGGCCAGCGCGAACTAACCGGCAAACATCAACCAACCGAGTTCAACGACCTCACCATTCAAATCTCACTGTTTCGGCCCGGACCAATGAAGGGAAACATGATTGCGCCCTACCTAGACGGGCGCCACGGTTTTGCCCAACCCGAATACATTCACCGAGACCTCGAACCGATTTTGAGAGAAACCTACGGCGTAGTGATTTTTCACGAACACGTGCTGCGCATCATGAACGTGATGACCGGATGCGGCTTAGCCAAGGCCGATGAATTTCGCCGCAGTTTAGAGAACCCTCGGCTGGCTCCCGAAGTGGAGCGGTTCTTCAGGACTAAAGCCGCTGACAAGGGCTACAGCAAAGATGTGATCGAAAAAGTTTGGGCCATCTTGGCCGGTTTTGGTTCGTTCGGTTTTTGCAAAGCACACGGCGCCGCCTTCGCGTTGCCCACCTACCAAAGCGCATGGCTCAAGACCCACTATCCCACCGAATTCATGGCCGGGTTGTTTACTCACGATCCCGGAATGTACCCGCGCCGTTTGCTTATTGCCGAAGCGCGACGCTTGGGGGTGCAATTGCTGCCTCTAGATGTGAACAAGTCGACTAACGAGTATCTGGTAGAGAAATCTAAAACCGCGAACCCCGAAGACGACGGCTACGGTATTCGGATGTCGCTAACCGATGTTCAGGGCATCAGTGATGCCGAGGTGGCCAGGATCATCGCCGAGCAGCCGTTCGAAGACATCGCCGATTTCTATATGCGCGCCAAGCCGACCAGACGCACGCTCGAGCGTTTGGCGCTGGTTGGTGCACTAGATGACCTGGCCGGCGTAGATGCTCACACTCGAGGCGACATAGTCAACCGAGTGAGACAGCTCAACAACGTGGTCAAAAGACCGGTGCTAGACCCCAACCAGCCGATGCTCGATTTCACCGTGCGCGAGAGTTTGCCTTCGGGTAGCGAAGACATGACCGATAGTGAGCGCGTAAAACACGAACTTTCGATACTGAAAATGGATGTTACGCAGCACGCACTAGAGGAGTTCAAGCCAATGCTCGACGAAATGGGCGTGGTGCGGGCCGACGAACTGGTTGGCTTGCGGAGTAAAACCGAGGTGCTGGTTGCAGGCATTCGCGTTGCCACCCAAACCCCACCGATGCGATCGGGTAAACGAGTGGTGTTTATTACCCTCGATGATGGCAGCGGATGTTCCGACGCCACGTTCTTCGAAGATGCTCAAGCTCGCAGTAGCCACATCCTGTTCAACAATAAATACCTGCTCATCTCAGGCAAAACGAGGCGAACTGGCGTGAAGGGTGTTTCGATCATGGCCGAAAACGCATGGGATCTGAGGGAACTCTGGGCAGCTTGGCAGAAACAGCGCGAGCAGTTGGCTGGCTAGGGCGCTGAAAATCATGCCCAGCCGACGAGTCGCTACGAAACCTGAATAGAACGCTTGGCTAACCCCATAAAGTAACCATCAATCTTGGTTTCGGCAGGGCGTTCGGGGTCGTCGGTTGCGCCGAGAGTAATAAAAAGTGGAGTGAAGTGCTCAACGGTCGGGTGCGCGTAAGGCATTCCTGGTGCTAGCTCTCGGTAACGAATCAGCGACTCGACGTCTCCTCGGCTTAGAGCCTCGCTAACCCAATGATCGAATTCAGCAGACCAGGCCGGCGCTTCGGCGTCAGTGCGCCAATCACGAATGTATGGCAATCCGTGCGTCATAAAACCAGAACCAATCAGCAAAATACCCTGATCGCGCAGTGGGGCAAGCCGACGACCCAGCTCAAGAAGCTTTGTTGGGTCGTGAGTTGGCATCGAGAGTTGAATCACCGGGATGTCTGCGTCGGGGTACATGACCTTGAGCGGAACCCAGGCCCCGTGGTCTAGCCCTCTCGTTTGGTGGCGGTGAAGCAGCTCTCCAACAGGCATGAGACTTGCAACGAGATCGCCAAGCCAGGTGGCATCTGGTGTTTCGTATTTCATGTTGTAAAACCGCGGGGAGAAACCGCCAAAGTCGTAAATGAGTGGAGTAGCTGCAGCGGTAGCCGAAATTGAAATCGGCGCAGATTCCCAGTGCGCAGAAACAATGACTATACCCTTTGGGCGTTCGAGTTCGGCCGACCAAGAGGAAAGCTGGTTCATCCACAGTTCATCGTCTAGAAGCGGAGGTGCGCCGTGAGAAAGGTACAGCACTGGGGTCTTTGAATCAGTCATTACTTAAGTAAATAGCCCTTTACTATAAAAGGCAAGTCGAGTGCCTAAAACACAAGTACAAAAAACAAAGTAAGCGGCTGT
>JAHEAT010000036.1 GCA_024642605.1 Microbacteriaceae bacterium | reverse complement strand
GCATCGTGATCATTCTTGGTGCGGTAACGGGCTATTTCGTTTCGAAAGCTGTCAACTTCGAAGTTCCCACGGTTTCTGCTCTGCTTGCACTGTTCATGATGGTTGGCCTGGGCCTTGTTGGATTTGTCGACGACTACATTAAGACCCACAAGCAACGCAGCCTGGGCCTAAGCGGTTGGGCAAAGATGGGTGGCCAAGCGGTTGTCTCACTGGTCTTCACCTACTTTGCGCTGCGCACACCGAACGAGCGAGGATTGCTTCCGGCATCCTCGTACATTTCAATCTTTAGAGACACCAACTTAACCTTCTTAACCTTTGGTGGAATCGTAGGCAGCGTTCTTCTTGCGCTCTGGTTCTATCTGCTTGTTTCGGGCACTTCAAACGGCGTCAATATCGCAGACGGTCTCGATGGCCTAGCCACCGGAGCCAGCATCATGGCAATTGGCTCTTACGTTGTGATTGGTTTTTGGCAGTTCAATCAACAGTGTTCGGGCATGGTCGAAAACTTGAGCAGCTGCTACAACGTTCGCGACCCGCTCGATTTGGCAGTGGTTGCCTCAGCCGTGGTTGGTTCGCTAATCGGCTTTTTGTGGTG
Organism: Microbacteriaceae bacterium; assembly: GCA_024642605.1. The sequence goes on along the minus strand of JAHEAT010000036.1, from coordinate 14,543 downwards.
GAACACCACTCCGGCTCAAATCTTTATGGGCGACACCGGGTCGCTCGGTTTGGGTGGCGCTCTAGCCGCTTTGGCCATTCTTTCGAGAACCGAAATGATGTTGTTGCTGGTAGGCGGACTGTTTGTAATAGTTACCGGTTCAGTAATCATTCAGCGCGTGTTCTTCAAGATCACCAAATGGTCAACCGGCACAGGCAAACGAGTGTTTCTAATGAGCCCGCTTCACCATCACTTCGAACTTAAGGGCTGGGCGCAGATCACCATTGTGATCCGTTTCTGGATTGTCAGCGGTCTGTCAGTTCTTCTGGGCATAGGCCTGTTCTATCTCGAGTGGACGTACGGATAAACCGATGGCCAGCCTCACGCACCTCACCAGCTGGCATTCCGATTGGCAAGGACTTCGAGTAGCCGTTATAGGGCTCGGCGTCACCGGCTTTTCGGCGGCTGACACTCTTGCCGAACTCGGATGCGAGGTCGTGGTCTTTGCCGAAAAGGCAGAAGACGAGTACCTGGACATTCTCGATGTGCTCGGGGTCGGTCACTTTACGGGGGAAGCCGCCAAGGGCCTGCCCGACGACTTGGTGGATTATGCCCCCGAACTGATCCTTACCTCACCCGGAGTGAAGCCAACCTCGCCCATCATCACTTGGGCCGCGGCTCATGATGTTGAAGTGTGGGTCGATATCGACCTGGCTTGGCGTTTGCGCGATAAAACCGAGCGTGTAGCCGAATGGGTAATGATTACAGGCACCAACGGCAAGACCACCACAACTCAACTAACCTGCGAGATGCTAAATGCAGCCGGCTTTCGTGCCGCCGCTTGTGGAAATATCGGCACTCCGATCTTGGACTGCATCCGTGAGCCAGAGGGCTTCGACTTTTTAGTTGTCGAGATCTCGAGTTTTCAGTTGCACTACCTTGGCCAGATCAACCCGATAGCCAGCGCAGTTTTGAACATCGATCAAGACCACATCGACTGGCACGGTTCGTTCGAAGAATATTCGAAGGCGAAGGCCAAGGTTTACGAGGGCACTCGCGTGGCAGCGGTCTACAACGTCGGCGACCCTAAGACCATGCACTTGCTCGAGCAGGCCGAAGTGGTTGAGGGTTGCCGGGCCATCGGTTTTGGTGTTTCGGTGCCTAGGGTTAGCGAGGTCGGGTACGCCGAAGACATTTTGTGCGACCGAGCCTTTATCGAGAACCGAGCCGATTCAGCGCTCGAATTGGCAACCCTTGAAGACATCTCAAACATCGGGGTTTTGACCCCTCACCTGATGGCGAATGTGTCGGCGGCGGCGGCACTCGCTCGCGCCTGCGGTGTTGCGGCAACGGCAATCAAGGATGCACTGCATAGCTTCAAGCTCGATAAGCACCGCATCGAACTCATCGCTGTCAAAGACGAAATCTCGTGGGTCGACGATTCAAAGGCAACTAACCCGCACGCAACGGCGGCTTCGCTGGCTTCTTTCGACCACGTGGTCTGGTTGGTTGGTGGGCTGCTCAAAGGCGTTGACATCGAACCACTCGTGGCAAGTTACGCACACAAGCTGCGCGGAGCCGTGGTTATCGGGGTCGATCGAACTCCCGTTCTAAATGCTCTGGCGGCCAAGGCTCCGGGTGTTCCGGTGATTGAGATTTCAGTTGACGACAACGCACTCGTGATGACCCGTGCCGTTGCCGCGGCAGCCAATTTGGCGCAGGCCGGCGATACGGTGCTTCTAGCGCCAGCTTCGGCCTCGATGGATCAATTCAAGGATTACGCCGACCGAGGCACTCAGTTCGCTTCGGCAGTTCACGAACTTTTGGAGGGAAAGTAAATGGCAACCACCCGAACAAAAGGCGGCTCGGCCCGCGGCACTGGGGTGCCAAAGGGAGCAAACCAGCGTGTTGCCCAACTTTCAGAGGCAACATCGAGCTTCTTTAAGAACTTCTTCAGAGCGCAGTCTCGCGAGTTTTATCTTCTTATCGGCCTGGTGATTTTTATCGTCGGCGTTGGCCTGTTGATGGTGCTGTCAGCTTCATTCGTTGATTCACTCAAGGCCAACAACAACGCATTCGCAATCTTCAACAAACAGTTCATTTCATCTATGGCGGGCTTCCTGATGCTTTTTGTCTTGGCTAGCTTTCCGGTCGATTTTATTAAGCGCCTCGTTATTCCGGCCGCGGCCGCAGCATTAGGCGTTCAGGTTTTGGTGTTGCTGGTGGGTACCGCGGTTAACGGAAACAAAAACTGGATCAGCATCCTCGGCTTCACAGTTCAGCCATCGGAGTTTCTAAAGCTTCTTGGCATCGTCTACGTGGCTCGATTCATGTACGAACGCCAAGACGAATTTGACGACCCGCGCCGAGTGTGGTTTCCGCTGGTGGCAATTGCTGCCGTGTTCATTGTTCCCGTTGTTGCCGGTGGTGACGTTGGTACTGCAATCGTTATGGCCGCTTTCTTCTTTGCACTTTGGGCATCGGCAGGGTTGCCTCGTCGACTCATTAATGTCTACGCGATTATTGGAGTCATTTCGGTTCCGGTAATCATGTTCTCCAATTCTTCTCGGCGTGGCCGAGTGTTGGCCTGGCTAAACCCGGATGCCGCCGACCCAAACGACTACAACTGGCAAACCACTCACGGAATTTGGGCTTTTGCGGCTGGAGGTTTGCAGGGAGTTGGGCTTGGACACTTCATTTTTGCCATCATCGGCGAAGAAACCGGCCTCATTGGGGCCCTGGCGCTGATTGTTTTGTTCGTCTTTCTCGCCATCGTGATGATTCGCATCGCCATGCGCACACGCGACCTATACCGTCGCCTCGTGGTACTGGGCGTGATGTTCTGGATCACCATTCAGGCATTTATCAACATCGCGGTTGTCCTCACGCTTCTACCCGTGCTGGGTGTTCCACTGCCACTGATTTCGGCCGGAGGTTCGTCGCTTTTGGCTACCCTGATGGCGTTTGGTGTCGTACTTGGCATTGAACGCGAAAACCACGCCCTCGGGGCTGTTAGCCCAAGGCGCGGTCGACGATGACCACCTACCTTCTCGCCGGGGGCGGAACTGCGGGTCACGTGAATCCGTTGCTGGCGTTGGCTCAGTACATTCGCGCAAATGACGAATCGGCCAAGATCATCACGCTCGGAACTGCCGAAGGCTTGGAGGCTAAGCTGGTGCCGCAGCGTGGCTTTCGACTCGAAACCATTGAACGGTTGCCTTTTCCGCGCAAGCTCAACGCGTATGCACTGAGTTTTCCGCGGCGACTCGCAGCGGCCATCAAGCAGGTCGAAAAACTCATTCGCGACGAAAAGGTAGATGTGGTGGTTGGCTTCGGTGGCTACGCCAGCGCGCCAGCCTACGAAGCCGCCAAGAAGACCAAGACGCCGCTGGTTATTCACGAGGCAAACGCGTTGCCGGGAATGGCCAATAAGCGCGCGGCTTCATACGCCGACAAAACCGGTGTGGCCTTCAAGCAAGCTCTTAAGCTACCGAATTCCAGCCTCGTCGGTATGCCGCTGCGACCCGAAATCGAGGGGCTGCTTGGGGCAGACCAGCAGCGCGAGGCTCGCGAACACTTTGGTCTTGATGCCAGCACGGTGACGCTTCTGGTTACCGGTGGTTCGCTTGGCGCTAAACGCATCAACGAGACTATCGACGCATCGAGAGTCGCCTTGCGCGCGGCCGGAATCCAGGTTTTGCACATCGTTGGCGAGCGCAGCGGCCTAGAAGACATCAGCGAACCTTTTTATCGAAGAATCGGCTATTGCGATCGCATGGATTTGGCGATTGCCGCCAGCGACTTCGCAGTTGCCAGAGCGGGTGCCGCTACGGTCAGTGAGTTTGCTGCGGTGGGGTTGCCCGCAATCTACGTTCCTTACCCGGTTGGCAACGGCGAGCAGGCGCTCAACGCCAAGGATGTTTGCGCCGCGGGCGGCGGGCGCATCGTGCTCGACGCAGATTTCACCCCAGATGCAGTTTCTAGCATCGTCATTCCAATGGTCTCAAGCCCAAAGGTACTCAAGCAGATGAGTCAGGCGGCCATGTCCGCGGGCTTTGCCGATGGCACGAAACGCCTTTTCGAACTAGTGACGGGCGTGTTGAAGGGCTAAGCGCCAGTTCGCGTCTAATCTTCAACTGATAACCATGATCAAGCCAGATTTCAGCCAGCCGGTTCCCGACGACCTCGGCGTTGTGCATTTCATCGGCATCGGTGGTTCTGGCATGAGCGGAATTGCTCGAATACTCCTGGGCATGGGACACCGGGTTACCGGTAGCGACCTTCGCGACACCTCAAACGTGGCCGCACTTCGCGAACTCGGCGCCGAAATCTTCATCGGGCACGATGCGGCTCACTTGGGACACCCAGACACGGTTGTGGTGACCTCGGCTCTTTGGCCGACGAACCCGGAATATCTGCTTGCCAAAGAGCGAGGCATCCCGGTCATTCACCGTTCGCAAGCGCTCGCCTACCTAACCACCAAGAAGCGTTTGGTTGCCATTGCGGGCGCTCACGGCAAAACCACCAGCACCGGAATGATCATCACCGCACTTCTCGGGCTCGGTGTTGACCCTTCATTTGTGAATGGTGGCGTGATTCAATCGCTCGGAGTGTCCTCGGCCGCTGGCAGAGACAACCTGTTCGTGATCGAGGCCGATGAGTCAGATGGCTCGTTCTTGCACTACGAAACAGCGATCGCACTGGTTACCAATGTTGACCCAGATCACCTTGACCACTACGGATCTCTTGATGCATTCGAAGCGGAGTTCGCGAAGTTTGGCAATGGTGCCAAAGAGTTTGTTGCTATCTCCTCTGACGACCCGGGGGCGGTTCGAGTCACCAAGTTGCTAAATGACAAGCGTGTGCTCACCTTTGGCCACGCTGATGGGGCCGATGTTCGCTTGACGAGGGTAGATGCTTCGGGGCCGAGGGTTAACTTCGACATCGAATACGCGGGTCACGTGATTTCTGGTGCACTTGCGATTCCAGGTGAGCACAACGCGCTCAACGCTGCCGGCGCACTGGCCGTGTTGGTTGGTTTGGGTTTCGAGCCAGAACCTGCACTTCGAGCGATCGAAGCCTTCGGAGGCACTGAGCGGCGCTTCGAGCTTCACGGTGAACGCAGGGGAGTGCGTGTTTACGATGACTTCGCTCACCACCCAACAGAAGTTGCGGCAGCACTGAAAGCGGCGAGAGCCGTGGTTGGCGACGGCAAGCTCATCACCGTCTTTCAGCCGCACCTTTATTCGCGCACAAGACTCATGCACCGAGAGTTTGCCGAAGCCCTCGCGCTCAGCGACCAGGTGGTTGTTCTAGACATCTATGCCGCTCGCGAAGACCCGGAGCCCGGCGTAACTGGTGTTTTGGTCGCCGACTCGTTCGCAGACCAAGCTCAGGTTCACTACGTACCGCTCTGGGATGATGCTCCTGCTGTGGCTGCATCGCTTGCGACTTCTGGTGATTTCATCATCACGATGGGCTGCGGAGACGTCTACCGAATGGTGCCTGCACTGCTTGCCGCGTTGGAGGCCTAGTTTGAAAAGACCCCAAACCAGGGTGGGTCAAACCAAGCCTGCCTCTCGGTTACAGCCAGTTTCGCAATCCAAGCAAGTCAAGCCCGCCAAGTTGGCAAAGGTTGCGCAGGTTGGCTCGGCAGCGTCAGGCCCCAGACTTCAAAAGAGCGATCGAGCGCTGAGAAAGCAGCAAAAGGCTCTTCTCAAACGAGAATCGAAACTCCAGGAGATTTCTTCTCGCAACCAACGCGAGAAGACCAAGCAGATCTCAAATGTCGTTAATTCAATTAAGTTCGGCGGCGCGAGCAAAGCTAAACGAGTAACAATAATCGCGTCAGCATCAGCGTTTTTGGCTCTATTCGCCTTGGTCATTGCAGCGGTGTTTTCGCCAATGATTGCCGTGGAGCGCATCGCCATTCGTGGGCAGAAGCTGGTATCGCAAACCGAAATCAAAAAGGCACTGAAGTCTTTCATGGGCAAGCCACTGCCGCAGGTGAACGCCGATGAAGTTGCTAACAGCCTGAAGCGCTTCGCTCTCATCGAATCGATTTCGGTGATCAGTCAACCTCCGCACACTTTGATGATTCGAATCACCGAAAGAACTCCGATTGTCATCGTGTGGGTGGATGGTTTTGGCTACTCGTATTTCGATCCAGCTGGGGTAAAAGTTGGTCGTGCCACGAACCTGAATTCGCTGCCTGTCTTGCGCATTAGCGGCACACCCGGAAAGAGTCCTAGTTTTACAGCGGCAATCGATGTACTCATGGCTTTGCCTGCGAAACTGCTCCCTCAGATACAAACGGTCACCGCCCGGTCGAAAGACGACGTGTCTTTTCAACTTCGCGGATACGCGGGGCAGCGGGTTATCTGGGGAGACTCCAGCAACGCGGTCTTGAAGTCCAAGGTGCTCGCTGCACTCTTGAAGAACCAATCGAAATCTGACCGGGTAACCTACGACGTTTCTTCGCCCACGGCCCCAGTGGTTCGCTTCCGCTAGAGAACAGTTGGCTCGGTTTCGGGTGAGCCAAAATATCTCTCAGCAAAATCACTTAGACACGCCAAGCCACCTGCCCGATATTCATGGCATCGTCACTTAGTTTTCTGGCGCAATCGAAATATTCGACGCTTAGTTAAGCCTCAGCAAGAGGTTTAGAGTTTCGATTCGATGCATGAACTTGGAGGAAGATCGTGGCTGGACTCAGCAACAACTACTTGGCAGTAATCAAGGTTGTCGGTGTTGGCGGCGGTGGCGTGAACGCCATCAACCGCATGATCGACTCTGGCCTCCGTGGCGTTGAATTCATCGCCATCAACACCGACGCACAGCAGCTTCTCATGAGCGCTGCCGACGTAAAGGTAGACATTGGTCGCGAACTCACCCGCGGTCTAGGCGCCGGGGCAGACCCAGAAATCGGTCGCCGCGCAGCCGAAGACCACGTCGATGAGATCGAAGCTGTCATTCGTGGTGCAGACATGGTTTTCGTTACCGCTGGTGAAGGTGGTGGCACCGGAACCGGAGCCGCTCCGGTAGTTGCCAGAATCGCCAAGCAAACCGGTGCCCTCACCGTTGGTGTAGTCACCCGCCCGTTCTCCTTTGAAGGTCCGCGTCGCGCGGCGCAGGCAGAAGCCGGCATCGAAGTACTTCGCAACGAGGTAGACACTTTAATCGTGGTTCCGAACCAGCGTCTTCTAGAAATCGAAAACCGCTCGGTTACCTTTGTAGACGCCTTCATGATTGCCGACGATGTTCTTCGCTCGGGTGTTCAAGGCATCACCGACCTAATTGCTGTTCCCGGCCTGATCAACGTCGACTTCGCCGACGTTCGTTCGGTAATGCAGGGAGCTGGAACCGCCCTAATGGGAATCGGTAGCGCCAAAGGTGAAGACCGCGCCGTTCGCGCAGCCGAAGCCGCCATCTCGAGCCCTATGCTCGAAACCAGCATCGATGGAGCTCACGGAGTTCTTCTGTCGTTCCAAGGTGCGAGCAACATCGGACTCCTGGAAATCGACGAAGCTGCCCGACTCGTGCAAGAAGCCGTGAGCCCGCAGGCCAACGTTATTTTTGGATGCACCATCGACGACAGCCTGGGCGACGAGATTCGCATCACCGTTATTGCCGCCGGATTCGACTCGGCAAACCAGGTTCGACGCCCGGCGCGGCCTGCCTACACGGCACCCAAGATCGAAACCATCGTGCCTGCCGCCTTCGCGCCTGCAACACCGGCGGCCGAAACGACTGCTCCGGCCGCGAGTGCTCCGTCTTACCTAACCGAGAGCACTACGCCTGAAACCAGCAGCAAGTCGTGGTTCGAAGACGAAGTTGAGGCCGACTCTAAGCCAGCAACCTTGAGCGCTGTCGAAGACACCGCCACGCGCGCCATCCCAGTGATTGAAGACATTCCTCAGTCTGAAGACGGCACCTTCGGCGACGACCTCGATATTCCCGACTTTCTAAAGTAAGCAGCTTTGTCTTTGTCGCTTGCGCAGAGGTTGGCTGAGGTCGATTCAAAGATCGACGCCAAGTTGACTGCACTCGGCCGCAAAGATCCGGTTGTTCGCGTCGTTGTGACCAAGAATCACCCCGTAGACCTGGCTCTAGAGCTCTACGAACTAGGCGTTCGCGACTTCGGCGAGAACCGCGACCAAGAAGCGGGGCCAAAGGCTGCACTGCTAGCCCAAGATGGAGCTAACAACGATGCCAACTGGCACTTCGTGGGACAGTTGCAGAGCAACAAGGCCAAACGTGTGGTGCAATACGCTTCGACCATTCACAGCGTCGACCGAGCATCGTTGCTCGATGCGCTAATCGCCGCTACGGCCGCCAACGAAGTCGAGATTCAGGTATTTTTGCAGGTCAATCTCACCGACGACCCTAATCGCGGGGGAGTGAATCCCAACGAGCTGATTACTATGGCTGCGCAGGTTGCCTCGGCCCCGGGGCTGCACCTGCTGGGAGTCATGGCAGTTGGTGGGCTGGAGGTTGACCCGCGAGTGGAGTTCGAGCGCGTTGCGGCTCTGAGCCAAGAACTGCAGCGCGAGCATCCGAGTGCCAGCAAAATCTCGGCAGGGATGTCGGGCGACTACGAGATTGCCCTCGAATACGGCGCGACACACTTGCGAATCGGCACCGCAATCACAGGCAATCGAAACTACTAGCCATATTCTGAAGAGGATTGAATTCCTAGGAGGGTTTCATGGGACTGTTTTCTAAAGCGATGGATTACATCGGCCTCGGCTCGGGCGAAGCAACTGCGCCCGTCGCACCAACCAATGCGGCTGCTCGAGTAGCGCCGCGCGTAACCCCGATTCGCCGTAATAGCGTTGCTGCATCTAGCGAAATTCGCACCATCGACGCACAGAGCTATGACGACGCCAAGACCATCGCGGAAATTTACCGCGACGGTGTTTCGGTGGTCATCAACATTGCCGGACTCTCGGAGTCAGACGCCAACAAGATGGTGCACTTTCTGTTCGGCCTCAAGTCTGGTGTAGATGGCAACATCAAGCGCATCACCCCAAAAGTTTTCCTCATTACTCCAAACCACGTCGATGTCAACGAACCCGATGACAGCGACGCAGCCGACGGAGACGGACTCGTCAAGCCATAATGCAGCTTGTCGTCCTCATTCTCTCGATTGCGCTCGAGGTTCTCTTTTGGGCGATGTGGATTAGATTCTTCGTTGATTTGACCCGTTCGGTCAACCCAAACTGGCGCCCGCGCGGGCTGGTTCTCATGCTGGCCGAAACCGCCCTGACTCTTACCGACCCGATGATCAAGTTCGTTCGACGAATTGTTCCAACCATTCGACTCGGTGCCGTGGCATTAGATTTTGGCTGGACCATCGTGTTGATTGCCATCGTTATTGCACAGAACCTCGTGCACCAGCTCCACTAGCCAACTCGCTGCGTTAGAGTGCGGTAACCTTTACTTCGCACCAGAAACGAGGACTGAAATGCCATTGACTCCAGAAGATGTAGTTAATAAAAGATTTCAACCCACGAAGTTCCGCGAGGGCTACGACCAGGATGAAGTCGATGACTTTCTCGATGAAATCGTCATCGAGATGCGTCGCGTCACCCAAGAGAACGAAGACCTTCGCCAGCGACTGCTAGCCTCGGAGGCTCGCCTCGGCGAGTTACAGCGCACACCAGCCGGCATGGCGGGTCAACTTTCGGCCGCGCCTTCGATCGCGGCCCCGGTGCAAGTTATCGATTCGGTAAGCGCGTTTCCAGAAGCAATCAGCGACCCTTCTAGCCTCGACGGCAACAACACCAACAATCTCCTTCAGCTTGCCCGCAAATTGCACGACGAGCACGTTCGCGAGGGTGTTTCCAAGAAAGAAGCACTCATTGCCGAAGGCCACGCAACCGCGGCCCGCATTGTTCGCGAAGCCGAAGCGCAGCAGAAGGCCGATCAGATTCGCCTAGAGCAAGACAAGGCGCTCATCGAACACTCGATATCTGAGCTGCGAGCATTCGAACGCGAATACCGACTCAAGATCAAGTCATTCATCGAAAGCCAACTAGCCGACCTCGACACGTCAAATGTTGCACCAACCAACAACTCGACCCCAACCTCTTTTCTCGGGTTAACCGAGATCTAGGAACGTGGCGCGGCGCATTCCCTCCTCTGCGAAGTTCGCCTTCGTGGTGGCCATGGCATCGGTTATCGCCCTGGTTGATCAACTCACCAAAGAAGCGGCCATCTCGTCGCTAACCCCTTATGTTCGCGTTCCCGTTTTGGGCGATGTGCTCGGCTGGTATCTCACCTTCAACGACTCGGCTGCGTTCAGCCTCGGCTTCGGTATTACCTGGATCTTCACCTTGATTTCTAGCGCGGCTCTTCTGTTTGTGCTCGCCCGTGCACACACCATGCAAACGCTCACCTGGTTGATCATGGCCGGTTGCCTCGCCGGCGGTGTGCTCGGCAATCTCATCGACCGACTCACCCGCTCTCCAGGCTTTGGTAGCGGCATGGTCGTTGACTTCATTCAAATCCCATTCGGATTCCCCATCTTCAACGCCGCCGACTGCTTCATCAGCCTCACCATGGTTACGGTAGCCGTGCGCGTTGCCATGGGTGACAAGGTTGGTGGGGGTACGCATGCCTGAGGCAAAGTACATCGTCATACCCGAAGGCATTGCCGATCAACGAGCCGATGCTGGTTTGTCGAAGATACTAGGGCTCTCGAGATCCGCCTGCGCCGACATCCTAGAAAAAGGTGGCGCGAGCATGAACGGCAAGCTCTTGCAAAAGAGTGACCGACTGACGGCCGGCGCCACCCTCGAAGTGACCATTCCAGAGAGTCGTGATCCGCTCGAAATCGTGGCGGTTGACATTCCAGACCTCAAAATCATCTACGAAGATGACGACCTGGTCATAATCGACAAGCCAGCCGGAGTCGCTGCGCATCCTTCGGTGGGCTGGCAAGGGCCAACTGTGGTTGGCGCGCTGCTGCAGGCGGGCATCAAGATTGCCACGTCGGGCGCTAGTGAGCGTCAGGGTATCGTGCAGCGTTTAGATGTCGGCACCAGCGGCTTGATGATGGTTGCCAAGTCTGAGCTCGCCTACTCGCGACTGAAGCAGGCGTTTAGAGACCGCAAAGTACACAAGGTTTATCACGCCATCGTTCAGGGTCATCCTGATCCAACCAGCGGCACGATCGATGCGCCAATCGATCGCCACCCGAAGGCAGAGTTCAAGTTCACCGTTGGTGAAAACGGCAAGCCATCGGTAACCCACTACGAACTGCTCGAGGCCTTCGGCTCTGCTGCGCTGCTCGAGATTGTGCTCGAAACCGGCAGAACGCACCAGATTCGAGTTCATTTCTCCGCCTTCAGACACCCGCTCATCGGCGACACCATGTATGGCGCCGACCCCAAGCTGGCAGCAAAGCTGGGCATTGAGCATCAGTGGCTGCACGCCATGCGCTTGAGTTTTGAGCACCCAATCACCGGAATGGAAGTGTCATTCTCCAGCCAGTATCCCGAAGATCTCGCGGTGGTTCTAGAAACGCTTCGCAATCAGCACTGACCTTCGGCAAGCCTGAACGCGAGTGTCGCTAGACGGGTTATTCTTAGTGCCCTAACCAGTTTTAAAGTCGAAGATTTGCGCGTTACGGAGGTGTCATGGGCTCGTCAGACAGCTTCGTGCACCTGCACGTGCACTCCGAGTATTCGATGCTAGACGGCGCTGCCCGGGTGCAGCCGCTGGTTAAAACGGCAGCCGAATGGCAGATGCCGGCCATCGCCATCACCGACCACGGAAACTTGTTCGGTGCTTACGACTTCTACAACGCAGCCAAAAAGGTTGGCATCAAGCCAATCATCGGCATCGAAGCCTACCTGGCTCCCGGCAGCACATCTCGAAAAGAACGCACGCGCGTGCGATGGGGCGACGGAAGCGACGATGTCGCAAGCGGTGGTGCTTACACCCATGCGACCCTGCTCGCCGAAACCACAGAGGGTATGTACAACCTTTTCAGGTTGTCATCTCAGGCTTATCTCGACGGCGTCTACTACAAACCGCGCATGGACCGAGAAATTCTTTCGCAATATGCCAAGGGAATCATCGCCACCACCGGTTGCGCTTCGGGTGAAGTTCAGACCCTGCTCAGAACCGCCGGATACCAGGCTGCGCGAGACGCTGCCGCCACCTACCAAGACATCTTTGGCAAAGAGAATTACTTTTGCGAAATCATGGATCATGGCATCGACATCGAACGCCGCACCTACCAAGATGTGCTCAAAATCGCCAAAGAGCTCAAGATTCCGCTATTAGCAACCAACGACTTGCACTACATTCGAGCCGAAGACTCCGAAGCACACAATGCGCTTTTGGCAGTTCAGTCGGGCTCCACGCTCAACGACCCGAGACGATTTCATTTTGATGGCAACCAGTATTACCTCAAGTCGGCAGCCGAGATGCGTTCGCTCTTCGCCGAATTGCCCGATGCCTGCGACAACACCCTGCTGATAGCCGAGCGCTGCGAGGTTGAGTTTGCTCAGCGCGAGCGCGAACTCATGCCAACGTTTGAAGTGCCCGACGGTGAGACTGAAGCAACCTGGTTCGAAAAAGAGGTTTACGCGGGGCTGGCTAAGCGCTTCAACTCGGCGGTGCCCGAAACCCACCTCAAGCAAGCGGCGTACGAAATTGGCGTCATTCACAACATGGGTTACTCCGGTTACTTCCTCGTGGTGGCCGACTTCATCAACTGGGCGCGTCAGCAGGGCATTCGCGTTGGCCCCGGTCGTGGCTCGGCTGGCGGAGCTATCGTGGCCTACGCCTTGGGCATTACCGAACTAGACCCGATTAAGCACGGCCTGATCTTCGAGCGTTTTCTAAACCCGTCACGTGTCTCTATGCCCGACATCGATGTCGACTTCGACGACCGTCGCCGCGGCGAAGTCATTCGCTACGTCAACGACAAATACGGCGACGACCGCGTGGCTCAGATTGTTACGTTTGGCTCGATCAAGGCAAAAAATGGCCTCAAGGATGCAGCGCGCATCCTCGACTTTCCTTATGCCGTGGGTGACCGCCTCACCAAAGCGCTGCCGGCTATGGTGCTGGGCAAAGATATTTCGCTAGAAGACATCGAAGACCCAACGGCTGAGCGCTACAAAGAAGCCGCGGAGTTCAGAAAGCTAGTCGAAGACGACGCTGAAGCCGCCCGGGCCTTCGAGGTCGCCAAAGGTCTAGAGGGCTTGAAGCGTTCTACCGGTGTGCATGCAGCCGGCGTAATCATCTCGGCCAAGCCACTTTTCGATGTTCTGCCAATCATGACTCGCGAAGGTGAAGAAGGCATCGTCACGCAGTTCGACCAGCCACCGCTGGAAAAGCTCGGGCTACTCAAAATGGACTTTCTGGGGCTCCGAAACCTGACGGTTATCGACGATGCCTTAGAGAACATTCGAAACAACGGCAAGACACCGCCGGTGCTCGAAGAGCTCGATCTCGATGCCGACCAACGCGCCTACGATCTTCTTTCGGCCGGTGACACTCTCGGCGTATTTCAGCTCGACGGCGACAACATGCGCACGCTGCTTCGCTTGCTACGCCCAACCGAGTTTGAGCACATCTCAGCAGCCATTGCTTTGTATAGACCCGGGCCAATGGGCGAAAACTCGCACACTAACTACGCGCTTCGTAAAAATGGACGTCAGGCGAACGAGCCGATTCACCCGACTCTTCGCGAACCTCTCGCCGAAATTCTCGACCCAACCTACGGATTGATCATCTACCAGGAGCAGGTAATGGCTGCCGCTCAAAAGGTGGCCGGTTACAGCCTCGCCGAAGCAGACATTTTGCGTAAGGCGATGGGTAAGAAAGACGAAGCCGAACTAAAGAAGCTCTTCGAGTCGTTCTCTGCCGGAATGGTGGCCAACGGCTTCGAGTTGGAGGCCGTCAATCGGCTCTGGGAGACCCTGCTACCGTTTGCAGGCTACGCGTTTAACAAGGCACACAGCGCATGCTACGGAGTCATCTCCTACTGGACCGCCTACCTGAAGGCGAACTTTCCTTCGGAGTACATGGCTGCCCTTCTAACCTCGGTGGGTGACTCTAAAGACAAACTCGGTGTGTACCTTAGCGAATGTCGCAAGCAGGGCATCAAGGTGCTGTCGCCCGATGTGAATGAATCTTTCGGTAACTTCTCGGCGGTCGGAGTAGACATTCGCTTCGGTTTGAACGCGGTGAAGAACGTCGGCGGCAACGTGGTGGAAGGAATCATCCAGGCCCGTCGAGAAAAAGGCGCCTTTACTTCATTCACCGATTTCTTAAACAAGGTTCCGGCGCATGTGTGCGTCAAGAAGGTCGTCGATTCGCTAATTAAGGCCGGCGCATTTGATTCGCTAGGTCACACCAGACGATCGCTTGCCATGATCTTTGAGGCAGCTGTAGATGCAAAGAGCTCAACCAAACGTAACGAAGCCAATGGCCAGGTCGACTTGTTCTCTGGGATGTTCGACGGCGACTCTCACGGCGTCGAAATTCCAAATGTCGAAGAGTTTGATAAGCGCGACAAGCTTGCCATCGAAAAAGAAGTTCTC
>JAHEAT010000093.1 GCA_024642605.1 Microbacteriaceae bacterium | reverse complement strand
GACTCGCTGGGAAAGCGCCCTTGAAGACGTGAGCCTGTTCAGGTTTCAACCAACAGTTATTCACGGTTCGCTAAACACCGAGACAGTTCTGGCGCTCGACGAACAGGTGAGCGGAATTCTGAGTTGGAGCGGCTTGAAGATCAGTGACCCGGCCGAGGACTTTGCCTGGATTTTGGGCACCGGCATTCACGAACTGAGCGACAGTGTTCTTGACGTTTACCGTCAGCACCACCAGGTAGTAGACGCCGGATTGCGCCAACGAGCAACGCTTTACAGCGAGCTTGAACTTGCCCGTTGGTTACTTCATGGCCTAAACACCAACAATCAAGATATTGTTGACGATGCCACCGGACTATTGAGCGTGCTGGCAGAGGATGTGGACTCTGGTGCAGTTGGCCGTTTGGTAGCGTCAGCCACCGTGGTGACCACGATTGCCTACGAAGAAGTAGTTACCGTTTCAGAAATTGAATCTGAAATTTCTATACCTACCTACACCGATGACGCAACCAAGCCGATTGAGTTACCAGAAAAAACTGACAACGAACTTTTCTAGGGTCTCTAGTTCTAGATAGTTTTATCTGTCTCGTTTTGAATCGGCGCAATTGCCTTTGACCAGAGCTCAAGTAGCTCTTGTTCGCTGTACAAGTGCTTTGGCGAAATCTCTAGCGCTTCATTCACATGATAAAAACTTGCGGCAATTTGATCCATTGGCATGCCCGAGAACTTGGCGTAGGCCAATCGGTAAAGACTTAACTGCAGAGACTTGGCCGCCAGGTCGTTGTCGTCGGTTGGTGGCTTTCCGGTTTTCCAGTCGATGATCTCTACGCCGGCAGCAGTTGCAAACACGGCATCGAGCTTGCAGACAAAGGTGTGAGCGCCAACCGTCAGCTGAATTTCCTGTTCGATTGAAATCGGTGTTTGGTCTGACCACCGCGAGGCTAGGAAGTTATTCCTAAGTAGTTCTGGGCTCTCGGGGCTGCCCGCACCTGTGTAATGCCCCTCGACCCACGCATGGAAAAGCGTGCCATCGCGTGTCTGTTGGTAGGGCTTAGCCGGCATTGGTCGTTTTAGTTTTTCGACAAGTGCTGGCAAATCGGTTACGTAATCTTTGAATCGAGACGCCGGTATTCGCACGGGAATGACAATGGCTTGGTCGGCGCGCTGTGCTGCATCTCGTTCACCTAGCAGCAGATCAATGTCGGCTTGCACCTGATGGCTGGCAACTGGCGCACCTGATTCGATTAGCGCACCCGCAGCCTCGGTTTGACTCTGTGCTTCTTCAAGACGGATACGGTGTTTTTCGCCGAGTGGGTCTAGAGGCCAAGTTTCGATTTGCTCGTGTTCTTCCAACGGGTTTAGTTCAAGCAGGTTTTCGAGAACTTCGAAACCAATGGTCTCGGCGGCAGTTTCGAGAAACCGGGATGGTATCCGCGGCTTTTTATTGCCTGGTTTCCAGTAGGAACCCGATAGCAAGAGCCCTGCTTTTGGCCGAGTCACAGCCACATACATGAGTCGCAATTCTTCGTTTAGTTGATGCGCCCGGGCATCGGCTTTGAAGGTTTCTATGCTGTCTCTAGCCTCTGGTTGGCAGGTTACGCGTGAGTAATCCCAGATTGGCAATGAGGCGTGGTCGCCGCGCAATGGGTATGGCAATTTGCCGAAACCGAGCCACCCAAGACCTCCCTTGGCTTCGCCTGGAAAATCTCCTTCGACCAGGTTGGCAACCGCAACTTGGTCCCATTCGAGCCCCTTGGCCGCGTGAATGGTGAGCACCTGCACCACCCCGGCTTCGGGGTTGGTGGTTGGCACCTCGAAGCGTTCGCGCTGGTCGGCAAACTCTAGCCAGTCAAGAAACCCTCCTAGGTATGGCAGGTGGTTATTTGAGGCATAGTTGGCCACGATGTTGGCGAAAGCGTTGAGATGGGCCATTGGGTTTTTGCGACGCGGATTAGCTGAAACCTCAATGTCGAGCCAAAGCTCTTGCTCCACCGAGCGAACGAACTCGGGCAACGACAAACCGGTTTGGCGCCGCATGCTTCGAAGGAGCGCTGCCGCGTTTAGTAGTCGCGGTAACCCAAGGTCTGAAAAGCCGATTTTTTCGGGGTTTCGCTGTTCGAGGAGCAGATCGAGTGCGTCGACAATTGACACCGCATCTTCGGGCCCAAGCCCTTCGCGTTGTTTATCGCGGATGGAGTCCTCGAATTTTGACATTCGGGCGGCGTATCGGTGCAGGCGCTCAAGGTCTTTGGGGCCCAGGCGCCAGCGGGGGCCTGCCAAAAGCCGGATTAGCTGGGAACCGGCTTGGGGGTTATGGATTACCCTCAGTGCCGACACCAAGTCGACGATTTCGGGCATTTCGAGCAGGCCACCCAGCCCCACAACCTCTACCTCGAGCCCCTGAGCCTCGATTGCCTCGACGAATAAGCCCATGTTGCTGCGTTTGCGAAGCAACAAAGCGGATGTCGACTGCGCAGCCTGATGGATTTTGAACCACTCGGCAACGCGCTTGGCCTCGGCGGCTAGGTCGGCTTCGAAGCTAATCTCAACCTGGCCACCTTGGGCCTTTGGTGCCGGTTGCAACTCGACAACTTTGAGTTTTCCGATTAGCTGGTTGGCTAACTCAAGTACCCGACTTGGATTACGCCATGAGGTTGACAGGCTGAAGAATTTGGCCGTTGCTGGCGCCTGAAAGTCTTGGTAAAAACTTGCCAGGTTAGAGGCACTTGCCCCGCGCCATCCGTAGATGGCCTGGTTTGGATCGCCCACGGCAAATACAGCGCACTGCGCAAAAAGGTTTTGCAGCAGGCGGGTTTGTAGGAATGAGGTGTCTTGATATTCGTCGAGCAAAATTTGCTTAAATTTGTGCTGCTCGGTGGTTTTTACATCTGGAACTTCACGAACTGCCCGCTCGGCCAACGCCACCTGGTCGGAGTAGTCGACAAAACCTTGACGCTGTTTTTCTTGTGCATACGCTTGCGCTAGTTTGGCCACGATTGGGGTGGCCATAATTGGCTGCAAAAGCCCCAGCATGTAGGCAAAAGGAGTGGTGTCTTCGGAGCCTGTTTTGCGAGGCAAC
>JAHEAT010000092.1 GCA_024642605.1 Microbacteriaceae bacterium | reverse complement strand
GGGCGCGTGAGGCGTGCGGTTGCTCGGTTGTCTTCTTTTAGCGGCAGGCCCGTGAAGCAGGCATCGGTGTAGTGGTCGGGCTGCGAAACCGCTATTTTTCGGTGTTCTAGATTTGTGCCGCCCGGTTCAGGTTGCTCGCGCTCAACAGCCTTACCGGTCGGCAGCATGCGGTCGTCCACGGCCATTTCGGTGGCGGCGTCAAACTCAAACACGCTGCCCGGCTCGGTTACCAAGTATGGATGCGCGCCAACCGCGAAAGGCGCGGGGCTGCCCGACGGCGCGGAGTCTAGGTTGGTGAGATCGTAGGTAACGCGAAGGCCCTCATCGGAGAGCGCATAGGTCACCTCTATATAGACATCGAAATCGTAAGCATCGCGATCGCGCAGGTTGGTGGTGAGGCTAACCGATTGCTCGGCATGGGCGGCTACGTCGAAGTTCTTATTGAAAACCAAACCGTGATTTGCGCAGGTATTCTTTGGGTCGTTGATGAAAGCGGTAAACGTGCGCTCGCCGTTTTCCCAGGTTGCGTCGGCCAAGCGGTTGACCCAAGGCGCAAGGGTTGATCCGGCAAACCAGTCGACCGCCGTAGGCCATTCACTGGTGACGATGGTGAATTCGCGGTTGGTTTTTCCGCCCGCCACTACACGCAAATCGAGCAACGCAGCCCCGTGGCTCGACACCGTTGCGCGCCAATCGCCGTGCCTGAGCACCCAGAGGGTGGCTTGCGGGTTGGGCGTGTTAGCGGTCACATCCCCGAGTATACGCACAAGTTAGTCGGTGCTGGGGCCGTCAGGCGCGTCGGCGTTAGTCGGTGCTGGGGCCGTCAGGCGCGTCGGCGTTAGTCGGTGCCGTGGCCGGGTTTGATCTTCTCTGAGATGAAGTCCATGAGGGCAAACATGACGCCCGAGATCACGAACACTAAGTGAATCACTATGCGCCAGATGGTGCCGTCGCCAATCTTGGCGGCAGGATCTTCGCCAAGGTGAATGAAGTCTTTTAGCAGCTCGATAACCGAGATGGCTACGAGCGATCCGATGAGCTTGAGCTTTAGACCCGAAAAGTCGATGGTGCCCATCCAGTGCGGGCGGTCGACGTCGTCTTTAGCGGCATCGATTTTGCTCACAAAGTTTTCGTAACCGGCGAAGATCACAATCAGAATCAGGTTGGCGAGAAGAACCAGGTCGAGAAGGGCCAAAAGTTCTAGAACGAACCCGTGGCTTTTGCCCGAGATTGTGCTGGTAACGAGAGTTACAAATGACTCGCCAAAACGCCAAAGCACCAAAACTAGGGCACCCGCGAGACCTACATATAGAGGTGCAAGTAGCCAACGGCTGGCGAACAGTCCTTTTTCAAGCATCGTGGTCACACGGTTCTGGGTCATGGGGCTCCTTGAATCGTTTGAGTAAAGGTCTTAGAGAATATTTTCGCATGGGTACACGGCTTCGGTATAGTGGCGTTAGGGCCACTTGCCCGCTTGAGTTTGGGGAAACATGAAACTTCGATCGAATATTCTGCGAGCAACTTCGGCTGTGGTGATCGCCGCGATACTCGCTGCCGTTGGCGGTTTCGCGAGTCCGTCATCCGCGGTAACTGACCAACTCGGAAACTCCGAACTGCAGGCTGCCTACACAAAAACTGAGTACGCCATGATCAACACGGGTGTGATTTACACGCCACCTAGCATTCTCGGCGGCATCATGAGCTACGAGCTTGTTTTAGCGCCCAAGTCGAAGCTTGTACCTGGCAACATGGGGCTCAGTCTTATGGCGTTTGGCATTTCATCGGCCATGATCTACAACTTCAACAACGGCAACCCGATGGGCAGCAGCCTTGGCGCCGAATCGCTGATTGGCCAGAGCTATGAGGTGGTTTACCCTGATGATGCTGGTTGGGAGATTGGGCAGCCAACCTCTAACGGCACCATTCTCGAAGACTACGAGGTGAGCATGCCAGATGATTCCACTTATGCCGTGCACGTTGTGAAGAGTGACCTGGAGCAAACCGACGAAAACGGTGACCCGATATTGAACACCACCGACTACGTTTTCACAGTCACCAATGGGCTCATCACGCGCATCGAGCAGAGTGCCGACACATACAACTCGTTGGTTTCGGGTAACACTGTGAGCACATTTGATTTCTCAACTAAGTCGATCAACTCGCATTGGGCCACTTTGGTGGCATCGTGGAAGGCAACTCACTTCGATGCATCCACGTCGGCTTTGGCCACCAAACTCACCAAGGCGTTCACCGACTCAGAGACAGCGGCTCGCAAGCTTGGGGTAACCATCAACGAGACGTCCAAGTCGAATCCAGGTATCGCCACCTATGACGCTGCAAAGAAGAAGTCGGTTGAAGTAATTTTCAACTCGAAGAAGATTCCGACAGCGGTCGCGTTCACCGACGCACCAGAAACTTTGAGCAGCATGTGGGCCAATGTTCTGGGCACCGATGTTTTTAAGTCGAAGGGCATCAAATATTCTGCAAAGACTCGCACCTACGACCTCAAGGGTCAAGCTGGTTTGGTGGCAAAAATAAAGGTTGACAGCAAGGGCCGCATCATTTCCACCAGCGTCGAGGGCTCGTTGCCCGAAACCCGCACTGTAACCTACTCGGCTAACAAGACGATTATGGCTAAGTGGGGCACGCTCGGCCCAAAGTCGCAGGCGTTGGTTCAGTGGGTGCTCGGCCTAAGGTACGCCCTTCTGTCGGCTCAGGTTAGCTACTTTAAGAAGGGCACCCTGATTTCGGCCAAGGGCAAGCTCGGTAGTCAGAATGTTGAAACCTTCGACACCAAAGGCATAAAAGCCACGGATGTTACCAAGGTCTTCTCTCTTCTTGGCCTCAAGTTGGGTAAAGGCTAGGGCCGATTAGAGGTTCAGCCGAAAGTTAAGCGGCGCTCGGCACTAATTCTTGGCTTTAGGTTTACTCGCGCTACTTGCTGCTGGCCACTTTACAGGAGGAGCCCCGAGGGCCTTAATCACTGCTGTTTCTGCAATCTTGGTCGCGCTCTTGCGACCTATGTTTTCAACGCCGACGATTTTTGCTAGCGGAGCAAACTTCGAGATTTTGTTTCCCACAGCTGTAGCTTTTTTTACA
>JAHEAT010000084.1 GCA_024642605.1 Microbacteriaceae bacterium | reverse complement strand
TAAGAACTAGCCATGTCTCGTCGCGCGTTCATAGACACTCAAATTGCCTTCTGGCTTGCTAAAGGAGATTCAAGGCTCAGCGCCTTGGCGCTGAAGCGCATCAACTCAAGCGCCGAGACCGCGATGTCTTCTTTGAGCATTGCCGAGCTTGAAATCAAAGCCGGAATCGGAAAACTCGCGTTGCCTAGAGACCTAGCCACGCTTTTCAAGCTACAGGGAATCAAGATAGAGGCGTTCGACGAGCAGGCAGCTTCCTCGCTGGCTAGATTTCCATCGCTGGTTCGTCACTATCCTTTTGATCGGATGATTTTGGCTCAAGCCTCGTCAATGCCTGACACGACGTTTTTTACTTCGGACCGAGTTTTGGCAGAAATGGGCCTCGACTGGGTTGTTGATTGCAGTTGAGTCTTAGCCGATCTCGGCTTTCGCATCCATGCGTGGCCGGCTGGTCTAGGGCGTAGAATTACCAAGGACTCCCCGTGCGGCGTCACCTCGGCTAACTCCCCCAGGATCGAAAGATAGCAAGGGTAACTGGGCTCTGGCGGGTGTGCGGGGAGTCTTTTCACAACCGCCCGTTTCGGGCCCAACGATGTCAGAAGTGGAGGCTAGGCTCTAACCGTGGTCACCGCACTCTACCGTCGCTATCGCCCTGAAAACTTCGCCGAACTCATCGGCCAGTCGCAGGTGACCGCACCTTTGATGACTGCCCTTCGCGCTGACCGCGTAAACCACGCATACCTCTTTTCTGGCCCACGCGGATGTGGCAAAACTACGAGTGCTCGCATTCTGGCTCGTTGCCTAAACTGCGCTGAAGGACCAACCGATACCCCCTGCGGCAAGTGCCCTTCGTGCATTGAGCTTTCGCGCGATGGCGGTGGTTCACTCGACGTTGTCGAAATCGACGCGGCCAGCCACAACGGTGTAGATGACGCCCGCGACCTTCGCGAGCGCGCTGTGTTTGCGCCGGCCCGCGACCGCTACAAAATCTTTATTCTCGATGAAGCCCACATGGTTACCGCGGCCGGGTTTAACGCGCTTCTAAAAATCGTTGAAGAGCCACCGGCCCACGTCAAGTTCATTTTCGCAACGACAGAGCCAGAGAAGGTCATCTCGACCATTCGCTCGCGAACTCATCACTATCCATTCCGTCTCGTGCCTCCGGCTCAGATGCTTGATTATCTCGAGCAGATGTGTTCGCAAGAGGGCGTTGAAGTTGCCCCGGGCGTTCTACCTTTGGTTGTTCGGTCGGGTGGCGGATCGGTTCGCGACTCGCTTTCGCTACTCGACCAACTAATTGCCGGATCCGAAGGAGCGAAGGTCGACTACGAGCGCGCCGTTGCCCTTCTGGGCTACACCCCCGACTACTTGCTCGACGAAGCGGTAGACGCGCTCTCAATCAAAGAGCCGAGTGCCGCCTTTGCAGCGGTCGACCGAGTGATTCAGAGCGGGCAAGACCCGAGACAGTTCGTCGAAGACATCCTTGAACGCTTACGCGATTTGATGTTGGTCAGCTCGGTTGGTCACGAAGCCAAGGCGGTGTTGCGCGGCATCAGCGACGAACAGCTCGAGAATATGCGCGTTCAGGCGTCGCGTTTTGGTTCGGCCGAACTTTCTCACGCCGCCGACGTCGTCAACGATGCGCTTACTCAGATGTCGGGTGCAACCAGCCCCAAACTGCACTTAGAACTGATGATCGGTCGTGTGCTGGTGCCAGCAGCCGACCAAACCGAGGTGGGTTCGCTGGCCCGCATCGAAAGACTAGAGCGCCGCATCGGCATTGCCGGATCAGATTCACCCACCGCAGCTCACGCCGCGACACCTGTTACCGCACCCAATGCCCATGCGCCCGCCAACCCCGCGGCGGCACCGGCAAAGACCACGCCTACACCCGCCGCAGAAGCGCTGGTGCCTTCTGCTAAGGCTCCAGTTGCAGAAACCTCGGCCGCCGCGCCCGTTGCTGTTGCCCCAGGCGTCGCCAGCGTACCGGTCATCACGACTTCGCAGTTTCGCGACTCTTGGAACGCGATTCTTAGCCTCGTCGAAAAGAAATCAAAGTCGGCATGGGTTATCGCCTACACACTCGCAGTGGTCGACTTCACAGACGACGTGCTCACACTTCGTTTCGCCAGCCAGAACGATCTCGAATCGTTTAAGAGCGCCGGTCAGGCACCAGAGGTGTTGCGCGAAGCAATTCGCACCGAACTCGGTGTAAGCGTAAAGTTCAAGCCTCACGTCGAGGCAGTTGTTGCACCAGTCGAAGTTGCCGCCGAGCCAGCACCTGTAGAGCCAGCATCCGCAGCGCCAACCACACCTATCGCCGTAGTCCAAGCATCGAAAGCGGAACCTGAGCAGGCTGAACCGATGGCACCGAAAGCTGCGGCAAAGTCGCGCAAGGCAGACATCCCAGACGACGAGCGCTACGGAGAATCGATTCTTCGAGAGTTTGGCGCTAAACCCCTCGACAACCCAGCCGGCGGCCGCTGATGTATGAAGGCGTAGTTCAAGAACTCATCGACGAACTCAGCAGACTGCCCGGCGTTGGCCCCAAATCGGCGCAGCGAATTGCCTTCCACCTGCTGCAGACCGAAGACGACCAAGCCAAAAAACTTGCCGAGGTGCTGCTAGAAGTTAAAGAGCGCGTGCGATTCTGTGACACCTGCGGCAACGTAGCCGAAGACGCAGAATGCAACATCTGCAAAGACCCCAGACGCCAACGCAATGCGATTTGTGTCGTTGAAGAAAGCAAAGATGTTCAGGCCATCGAACGCACACGCGAGTTCCGTGGGCTCTACCACGTGCTCGGCGGTGCAATCAGCCCCATCGAAGGCATCGGCCCTGACAACCTGCGTATCAAAGAGTTGATGATGCGACTTTCTAACCCCGAAATTCAAGAAGTGATCATCGCCACCGACCCGAACCTCGAAGGCGAAGCCACCGCAACCTACCTATCGCGAATGCTTGTGCCGCTGGGAATCACGATCAGCCGTCTCGCCTCAGGCTTGCCAGTGGGTGGAGATTTGGAATATGCCGATGAAGTAACCCTCGGCCGCGCCTTTGAAGGTCGGCGAACCGTCAACTAAACTATAGGTTCATCGTTGAATCCCAAAAACCCAACCTCATTTGGTCTACTCAGGAGCATCCTTGGCCCTTATCGTGCAG
>JAHEAT010000082.1 GCA_024642605.1 Microbacteriaceae bacterium | reverse complement strand
TTGTATCGACTCAGGGCATGCCTTTCGAAGTCGACCTAAACGGCGCGTTTGCTCCCGAAAACAACGGCCCCGGTTGGCGCATTGTGGCAGTGCCACTGGTTGGAACCGTTGGTTCGCTTGTGGTGGCTCTCCCAACCGACCTCAACAACGGCCTCGTGGCACAGTACCGAACCATTGGCATGACATTTGGTGTTCTGCTGCTCATTTTCAGTGGCACCAGCATCTGGCTCACGATCACTAGGGCACTTCGACCACTAAAAGAGGTAGAGCGCACGGCTGCGGCGGTTGCCAGCGGCGACACCGATAAGCGTTTGGTTAACATCGAAGGCACCACCGAAATGGCGCGGGTCAACCGGTCGCTCAACACAATGCTCGACTCAATCGACCAAGCGCTGCAAGATCGCGGCAAGACCGTCGAACAGATGCGCCGCTTCGTAGCCGACGCGAGTCACGAACTTCGCACCCCGCTAGTTTCGGTTCGCGGATATGCAGAGCTTTACCGAATGGGTGCTCTCAAAGACAAAACCGCCTTAGACGACGCCATGGGCCGAATCGAGTCTGAGGCAATCCGCATGACCTCGCTCGTCGAGAGTCTGCTGACGCTGGCCCGCCTCGACGAGAACCAGCAACTCGCGAAGTCCCCCACCGATTTAGTTGCACTCAGTCGCGAGGCCGGCAAAGATGTCTCGGTCGCAGAGTTCAAGCGGAGCATCCGTGTGGTTAATCTCGACTCAACCGAAATCGCACCGGGCGTGCAGGTGGTCGCACTGGTCGATGCGAATTCGATTCGGCAGGTGCTAATTAACCTCTTGGCGAACGCAAGCCGTTTTTCTCCCCAGGATGCATCGATCGACGTTGCGGTAGGCGTCACCGACCGCGAGGTGGTGCTCGAGGTGCGCGACCACGGCGAGGGCATTCCGGAATCGCTGAGAGAGAAGATTTTTGAGCGGTTTTACCGGGTAGACAACTCGCGTAACTCAGAGACCGGTGGCAGTGGGCTTGGCTTGGCGATTTGCAAAGCCATCGTAGAACGCCACTCGGGCAAGATCTCGGCTCACGAAACCGAGGGCGGCGGCGCTACCCTGCGCGTTTCATTGCCCCTCTAAGACTTATCCACAGATTTCTTTCGAGCCATTCCAAACTCGGCTCGGTGCACAAAACTATCGACATGACACATTTTCAAGTTGATAGCCAGCAAGTTCTGGCAGCCAATGGCACCATCCAAGCAACCATCGGTCGACTCCGTAGCGAGATCGACACCCTTCACAGCCAGCTTCAAGGCCTGCAGTCTTCGTGGCAGGGCGTGGCAGCCAACTCGTTTCAAGAGTTGGTAACACGCTGGCGCACCACCGAATCGAGCGTGCAAGAGCAGCTCGGCCAAATCGGCACCGCACTTTCGGTAGCCGCCAACCAATACGCCGAAGTCGAAGCGGCCAACATGAGACTTTTTGCCTAAACCGCCACCCACCTAGGCAAAAAGAAAAGGGCGAGACCAAACGGTCTCGCCCTTTTTACTTTTGGCTGTTAGAAGTCCATTCCGCCGCCAGGAGCTGCCGGAGCTGCTGCTGGTTCTGGCTTGTCGGCAACGACAGCCTCGGTGGTTAGGAAGAGTCCAGCGATTGAAGCCGCGTTCTGAAGAGCCGAACGGGTTACCTTCACTGGGTCGTTGATGCCAGCGGCCAGCATGTCTACATACTCTCCGGTAGCGGCGTTTAGACCCTGACCCGAAGGCAACTGCGAAACCTTCTCGGCAACCACACCTGGCTCGAGGCCTGCGTTGATTGCGATCTGCTTTAGCGGAGCCGAGATGGCAACGCGAACAATGTTCGCACCGGTAGCCTCGTCGCCAGCTAGGTCGAGCTTTGCAAATGCGGCGTTGCCAGCTTGAATCAGTGCCACGCCACCACCGGCGACGATACCCTCTTCAACGGCTGCCTTAGCGTTGCGAACTGCATCTTCGATGCGGTGCTTGCGCTCCTTGAGCTCTACCTCGGTAGCTGCACCAGCCTTGATGACTGCTACACCGCCGGCGAGCTTGGCTAGACGTTCCTGTAGCTTCTCGCGGTCGTAGTCGCTGTCGGTGTTTTCGATTTCCTTGCGGATCTGCTCAACACGACCGGCGATTGCCGACTCGTCGCCTGCGCCCTCAACGATGGTGGTTTCATCCTTGGTGATAACAACCTTGCGAGCGCGACCTAGAAGGTCGAGAGTTGCGGTCTCGAGGCGAAGGCCGATCTCTTCAGAGATAACCTGACCACCTGTAAGAATGGCGATGTCTTGAAGCATTGCCTTGCGACGGTCGCCGAAGCCAGGAGCCTTGACGGCAACCGACTTGAAGATTCCGCGAATCTTGTTTAGCACCAGGGTGGTTAGTGCTTCACCTTCGATGTCTTCACCGATGATTAGAAGCGGCTTGCCGGTCTGAATAACCTTCTCGACGATTGGGAGTAGGTCTTTCATGCTCGAAACCTTCGAGTTGACTAGAAGCACGTAGGCATCTTCGAGAACGGTTTCTTGGCGGTCTGGGTCGGTCACGAAGTAAGCCGAGATGTAACCCTTGTCGAAACGCATACCCTCGGTGAGCTGAAGCTCGATACCAAAGGTGTTTGACTCTTCAACGGTAACTACGCCTTCGCGGCCAACCTTGTCGATTGCCTCGGCGATGAGCTCACCAATCTGGCTGTCGCCTGCCGAGATCGAGGCGGTGGCAGCAATCTGCTCTTTCGAGTCGACTGGCTTGGCGTTCGCAAGAAGCTGCTCGATTACCGCTGCAACTGCTTTGTCGATGCCGCGCTTGAGGCTGATTGGGTCGGCGCCTGCTGCAACATTGCGAAGACCTTCGCGAACGAGAGCCTGGGCTAGCACGGTTGCAGTGGTGGTTCCGTCTCCGGCCACATCGTCGGTCTTTTTAGCGACTTCTTTGACCAGCTCAGCGCCGATGCGCTCAAACGGGTCTTCTAGTTCGATTTCTTTTGCGATCGAAACACCATCGTTGGTGATGGTGGGTGCGCCCCACTTCTTTTCGAGAACGACGTTGCGTCCGCGTGGACCGAGGGTCACTTTGACGGTGTCGGCGAGGATGTTCAAGCCGCGCTCTAGGCCACGGCGAGCTTCCTCGTTGAAAGTAATGATCTTTGCCATTTTGGATTCTCCGATGGTTCAGAAGGATT
>JAHEAT010000021.1 GCA_024642605.1 Microbacteriaceae bacterium | reverse complement strand
AGTTTCTTTACGTGTTCTGTTTCTCGAGGCTTCAGACTCAGCGCTGGTAAAGCGCTTCGAATCGGTCCGAAGGCCACATCCGCTTCAGGGCGATGGCACCCTCCTCGACGGCATTAGCGCCGAGCGCACCATGCTTGCCGAAGTTCGTGGGCAAGCAGACGTAATCGTCGATACATCCGAGTTGAACATTCATCAACTCTCGAGCCGCATCGGTGAAGAATTCCGTGCCGAAACCACGGCCAAGCTATCGGTGACCATCGAATCTTTTGGCTTCAAACACGGTATTCCCGTCGATGCCGACCAGGTTGCCGACGTTCGCTTTTTGCCAAACCCGTTTTGGAATGAGGAGCTCAGGCCATTCAACGGCCAAGACGAGCCAGTAGCCGACTACGTACTCAGCCAGCCAGGTGCGCAAGAATTTGTCGAGCACTATGTGAATGCCATTCGCGTAGCATTACGTGGCTACATGAAAGAAAACAAGCGCTATGCAACGATCGCCATCGGATGCACCGGTGGAAAGCACAGGTCGGTTGCAATCTCTAGAAAAGTTGCTGAGATGCTTGCCGACGTGGAAGATATTTCTATCCACCTGAAGCATCGAGACATTGGTAAGGAATGACCGTGGCCTTAACTGCTGAAGTTAAAGACGAACTTGCGAGAATCGAAATTTCGAAGAAGGCGCTTCGCAACGCCGAATTAGCCACGATTCTGAGATTCTCAGGCGGCCTGCACCTAATTTCTGGACACGTGGTTATTGAAGCGGAGCTCGACAACGCTCAGATTGCCCGTCGAGTCACCAAAGATCTCGTCGAGCTCTACGGAATCAAAAGCGAACTTGCAATGATTTCGGCCGGAGGAATCAGACGAAGCACCAAGTATGTTCTTCGAGTCGCCCAGCAAGGTGAGCTTCTTGCTCGCCAAACCGGATTGCTCGATACGCGCGGTCGCCCGGTTCGCGGACTTCCGGCTGCGCTAGTAGCCGGTTCAATCGAAGAGGCTCAGGCCATTTGGCGCGGGGCTTTTCTAGCCCACGGTTCACTCACCGACCCGGGCCGATCGGCCGCTCTAGAAATCACCGCTCCAGGCAACGAAGCCGCCATGGCACTGGTTGGGGTTGCGCGCCGACTCAATGTCATAGCCAAAGCTCGTGAAGTCAGGGGAGTGCACAGAGTCGTGGTTCGCGAAGGCGATGCCATAGCCGCGATGCTTACCCACATGGGGTCGCACACTCAAGTTCTTCGCTGGGAAGAAATGCGTCTGCGACGTGAGGTCAGGGCCACCGCAAATCGACTAGCCAACTTCGACGACGCCAATCTACGACGTAGCGCTCAAGCCGCCGTGGCAGCGGGTGCGCGCGTTGCACGAGCGCTGGAGATTCTCGGCGACGACATTCCAGAGCACCTCTCTTACGCCGGCAAGCTTCGCCTCGAACACAAGCAGGCGAGCCTAGACGAGTTGGGCCACCTAGCCAATCCGCCGATGACCAAGGATGCAATCGCAGGGCGCATCCGTCGCCTACTGGCCATGGCCGACAAGCGAGCCGAAGAACTGGGCATCCCGCTAACCGACGCATTTCTACCCGACGACGCGGAATAACCCGCAACTCACCAGACTTTCAACAACAAAGCAAGGAGCACAGAATGAGCAAGTACACCCTTCCAGACCTAAGTTACGACTACGGAGCCCTCGAGCCAAACATCTCGGGTCGCATCATGGAACTACACCACGATAAGCACCACCTGGCTTACGTAAACGGCGCAAACAGTGCACTCGACCTATTGGCCGAAGCGCGTGAGAAGAACGACCTAACCTGGGTCAACAAACTTCAGAAAGACCTTGCTTTCAACCTTGCCGGTCACGTCAACCACACCGTGTTTTGGCGCAACCTGTCGCCAGAAGGCGGCGACAAGCCAGTAGGCGAACTAGCTGCTGCCATCGACGAATTCTTTGGTTCTTACGATGGTTTCCGTGCGCATTTCACCGCCTCGGCACTCGGCATTCAGGGCAGCGGTTGGTCGATCTTGGCGTGGGATGTACTCGGCGAAAAGCTAATCATCGAGCAGCTCTACGACCACCAGGGAAACCTGGCACCAGCGAGCATCCCGCTTCTCATGCTCGACATGTGGGAACACGCGTTCTACCTTGACTACCAGAACGTAAAAGCAGAGTACGTAAAGGCATTCTGGAACATCGTTTCGTGGCCAGACGTGATGGCTCGTTTCGAGGCTGCACGCAGCAAAACGGCTGGTCTGCTGCTAGTCTGATAGTGACCTTTTGCTCCCAATGGCGCGTAGCAAAACTTAAATAAAAACGCAGTTAAAAATGCGTCGTTTGCGGCGCTCGACCCAATTGGGAGATATCTGATGGCTACTCGTGTTGGCATTAACGGCTTTGGCCGTATTGGACGCAACTACCTACGTGCGGAGCTTGCAAAGGGCACCGACCTCGAAATCGTTGCTGTAAACGACCTAAGCGACCCAGCGTCGCTCGCTCACCTTCTAAAGTACGACTCGGTAACCGGTCGCATTCCTCAAGAAGTAACCGTTGATGGTCAAAACATCATCGTTGGCGGCAACGTCATCAAGGTTCTAGCAGAGCGTGACCCAGCAAACCTCGGATGGGGCGACCTAGGCGTAGACATCGTTATCGAGTCAACCGGCCGCTTCACCGACGCAGAGTCTGCCCGCAAGCACATCGAAGCCGGCGCCAAGAAGGTAATCATCTCGGCTCCAGCTACCGGTGAAGACGGCACCTTCGTTATCGGTGTAAACGAGCACCTCTACGACCCAGCGAACCACCACATCATCTCGAACGCATCTTGCACCACCAACTGCCTGGCGCCACTGGCCAAGGTGTTCAACGACACCTTCGGTATCGAGCACGGTCTAATGACCACCGTTCACGCTTACACCGCCGACCAGAACCTCCAGGATGGCCCTCACGGCGACCTACGTCGTGCTCGCGCCGCAGCGATCAACATCGTTCCTTCGTCAACGGGTGCTGCTAAGGCAATCGGTCTGGTTCTTCCAGAGCTAAAGGGCAAGCTAGACGGCTTCGCACTTCGCGTGCCAGTTCCAACCGGATCGATCGTTGACCTAACTCTCGTTGCAAAGCGCGAAGTTACCATTGAAGAGATCAAGGCTGCCTACAAGGCTGCTGCCGCATCTGGCCCACTAAAGGGAATCTTGATGTACACCGAAGACCCAATCGTTTCGAGTGACATCGTGACCGACCCACACTCGTCGATTTTCGATGCGGAGTTGACCAAGGTCATCGGCGGCACCACCGTGAAGCTTTCTTCTTGGTACGACAACGAGTGGGGTTACTCGAACCGCCTCGTCGAACTAACCGAGCTAGTTGCGTCGAAGCTCTAAGTCTTCGTCGAACTAAACAGACAACGAAAGCGAATCAGTGCGCAAGCTCTCTGAGATTCAATCCCTAGATGGCAAGCGTGTCATCATCCGCTGCGACCTAAATGTTCCACTAGACGGAACACGCATCACCGATGACGGTCGCATCGTTGCCTCTGTTCCAACCATTAAGTACCTAGTCGATCAAGGTGCGAAGGTCATTGTGATCTCGCACCTTGGTCGCCCAGAGGGCGCCCCCGAAGCTAAGTACTCGCTCGAACCTGCTGCCATTCGCCTCGGTGAACTACTGGGTCAGCCTGTCTTCTTTGCCAGCGACACCGTAGGCAGCGAAGCAAAAGGTGCCGTCAAAGCACTAGATAACGGGGGAGTAGTGGTTCTTGAGAACCTGCGATTCAACCCTGGTGAAACATCAAAAGACGAAACCGAACGTCGCGACTTCGCCAGCAAACTTGCCGATTACGCCGACCTCTTCGTGAGCGACGGTTTCGGAGTTGTGCACCGTAAGCAAGCATCCGTGTACGAACTGGCTAAGCTATTGCCCTCGTGCGCAGGATTCTTGATTGAAAAAGAACTAGAAGTGGCTACCGCCCTTACTACTTCGCCAGTGCGACCTTACGTTGTGGTGCTCGGCGGTTCAAAGGTTTCAGACAAGATCGGCGTTATTGATCACCTGCTGCCAAACGTAAACAAACTTCTAATCGGTGGCGGAATGGTGTTCACCTTTCTAGCCGCTCTTGGCCACAAAGTCGGATCATCACTTCTTGAAGTTGACCAGATTCCGGTGGTTCAGGGTTACCTGGCTCGCGCCAAAGAGCTGGGGGTCGAGGTAGTGCTTCCGACCGACATCATCGTAGCCAGCAAGTTCGGCGCTGACGCAGACACAGCGGTTACCCGCGCCGAATCGATCGAAGAGACGGCATTCGGTGCGTCTGGTTTGGGCCTAGACATTGGGCCAGAATCGGCGGCACACTTTGCGGCGGTTATTCGCGAGGCAAAAACTGTTTTCTGGAACGGCCCCATGGGTGTCTTCGAGATTGAAAAGTTTGCCGGCGGCACCAAAGCCGTTGCACAGGCACTTACCGAAGTAGACGGTCTCAGTGTTGTTGGTGGAGGAGACTCTGCGGCGGCCGTTCGAATCCTAGGTTTCAAAGACGACCAATTCGGTCACATTTCAACTGGTGGAGGCGCGAGCCTCGAATTCTTAGAGGGTAAGAAACTACCTGGCCTGGAGGTTCTAAATGACTAAGCGCGTTGCATTTATTGCAGGTAACTGGAAAATGAACCTCGATCACCAGCAGGGTATTGCGCTGGTGCAGAAGCTTGCCTGGAGCCTCAAGGATGCCGGTCACGACTACGCAACCGCTGAGGTTACCGTCTTTCCGGGCTTCACCTCACTCAGGAGCATTCAAACCCTCATTGATGCCGACTCGCTAAAGGTCACCCTTGGCGCGCAAGATATTTCGGCTCACGATTCGGGAGCCTATACCGGCGAGGTTTCGGGTGTCGCTCTCAAGAGGCTTGATGTTTCATACGTGCTGATTGGTCACAGCGAACGGCGCATGTATCACAGCGAAGACGACTCTGTCGTCCAGTCAAAAACAGCAGCCGCATTCCGCCACGGGATCACCCCGGTTATCTGTGTTGGTGAGACCGCTGAAGAGCTCGAAACCGAAGGTGCAGCTGCTGTTCCAATTCGTCAAACCCTCGCGGCTCTTGCAGGTCACGAATTGCTCGGCGATTTCGTGATTGCGTACGAACCGGTGTGGGCTATTGGCACCGGCCAAGTGGCAACCCCGGAGGTTGCAGCTTCAGTTGCAGCCAAGATTCGCCAGAGCATTTCGCAGGCACACGGCGAAGAAGTTGCAGCACGCACTCGGATTCTTTACGGCGGTTCGGTAAAGGCTGCCAACGTGGCGGGTTTCTTGCAGAGCCCGGAGGTTGACGGCGTACTGGTTGGCGGGGCAAGTCTCGACGCTGACGAATTCAGCGGTATCGCGCGCTTCCAGAAGCACATCGTTTTATAATTTCTTGAAGGTTCAGGTTAGGAAAACATGCAAGCCATTCAGATCGCACTACAGGTGCTACTAGGAATCATCAGCCTCTTGCTGACGCTGCTCATTCTGTTGCACAAGGGTCGCGGTGGCGGTCTTTCTGACATGTTCGGTGGCGGCGTGGGAACCACGATGCAGTCATCGGGTGTCGCAGAGAGAAACCTAAACCGAATCACCATCATCCTGGGTGTGGTTTGGGTTGCCATCATCATCACCCTCGGACTGTTCCAGAGATTTAACTGGGTCTAAGCATGAGTACGGGGAGTTCTGCGATTCGGGGTGCACGAGTTGGTGCCGGCCCGATGGGGGAGAAAGACCGCGGCTTCAAAGCCGAGCGCGTTACTATCAACTACTATTGTGCCAACGGGCACTCGCATTCGATTCAGTTTGCAGCATCGGTTGAGCCAGAAGATATTCCGGTTGAACTCGACTGCACTAAATGCGGCCTTCCATCAGGCCAGGATGCAAAAAACCCTCCGACAATAGCCAAGCACGAGCCTTACAAAACTCACTTGGCTTATGTAAAAGAGCGTCGCACCGACGACGAAGCCAAAGAGCTCCTAGAAGAGGCTATCGAGGCCGTTCGCCTTCGTCGCATTCAAGCTGCGGCCGCAGACGAAATCTAACCGCTAGTTTTCAACAACCCCATGTGGTTGTGCCGGCCGTTTCGTCAACAAACCAAACTGTCTTCTGAGTTCCGCGCACTCTTCCTACGGGAAGACGTTCGGGCGCTTCTGAGAACGCCACATTCACGGCCTCAGACTTGTCAGCGCCAGCAACGGTAAACCAGATCTCGTCGGCACCATTAAGTACTTCGTAGCTAAAGGTGAGTCGAGCCGGTGGTGGCTTGGGCGAGTCGTGCTCGGCAAAGACAGTTATTCCAGCGGCGGGTGCGGGTCTTCCTGGAAAAAGGCTAGCAATGTGTCCATCTGGCCCCATACCCAATAGCACGACGTCGAACTTTGGATAGGCGCTGTCGGCAGGGGCGAATGAAGCCAGTAAGGTTGCGAAGCTCTTTGCAGCTTCATCGAGATCTTCTCCTGCACCAGCTGCCGGAAAGGCATGGATGTTGGAGCCCGGCACAGTTAGGTGCCGAAACATTGCATCGTGCGCCTGCTTGGCATTGCGGTCGGCTGAAGCGGCTGGCACAAAGCGCTCATCGCCCCACCAGAAGTGAACCTTCGAATAATCGAAAGCTTTCGCTTCTGGAAGCTCGGCAAATCTGGCCAGCGTAGCTATTCCAACGGTGCCACCGGTCAAGGCGATATGCACGACATCCTGCGACAAAGTGAGGCTTTGCAACTTAGCCAACAGTGCCGATGAGGCGGCCCGCGCTACAGAATCACCATCTGAAAATCGATTGACTACCGCACGCAATTACTTGCCTTTGTTTGCAGCGGCCTTTGCGGCAGGCTTAGCCGAAGGCTTGGCCTTGACCGCAACTTTGCCTTTGGTGATCGCTGGCTTCGGCGTCTTTGGGCTGAATGCCTTGGTGATTACCTTGCCAAACGTGTCATCCGGGTCGAGTCGTCTCAAATCTTCGCTCAGACAGTCTCGTTGGCTACGACGTGGCAGGGAAATTTCGCGAGTTGGCTGGGTGGGCTGTATGAGCGTTGCGACATCTGGCACGTTTCTAACGATCTCGATGTTGCCCGACTTTCGAATCAACTTAACTCCGCGAATACCAGTGACGGCCTTGCCACGAGCGGTTCGAATTAGTGAGACTTTGATCTTGAGTTGAAGCTCAAGCCATGCCGCCAGAAGGTCGGTGCTGGGGGAGTCAACCGCACCAGTGACCTCTACGGCCAAAATCGGGTCGTAAGGTGGCTGGTCGAGAATGGCGGCCAACTGCGCACGCCAAAGAGTAAGTCGAGTCCAAGCGAAATCACTGTCGCCAGGTGCATAGGTCTTGGAGATCTTGCGTAGGTAGGCGTGTGGGTCGGGCTGGCTGGCGGCGTCGGTGATGCGACGAGCGGCGATTAGACCAATTGGCGATTGTGAAGCAACTGCAGGCGCTTCGTTCGGCCACCAAGCCACAACAGGTGCGTCTGGTAGAAGCAAACCAGTTACGAGCCCCTGAGGGTCGCTGGCGGCTTCACCGTGTGCGCGCAAAATGATTACCTCGGATGCGCCGGCATCGCCACCAACGCGAATCTGGGCGTCTAGGCGAGCAGCCTTCTTCGAGGCACCGTTGTCGTCAGCAAGAACCAAGATGCGACAGGGATGTTCGCGCGAAGCTTCGTTGGCTGCCTTGATGGCAGGTTCGATGCCCTTGAAATTGGTGACGATGATGAGCGTAAGTACGCGGCCGAGTGCAACCGCTCCGCCCTCTTCGCGGATGCTGACCAAGGCCTTTGAAACCTTGGATACGGTGGTGTTAGGAATGTCGATGATCACGGGATCCTCCAAGCGCGTCCGTCTTGAGACATCATGCTGTCTGCCGATGCTGGTCCCCATGAGCCGGGGCGATACTGTTCAGGCTTGCCGTGCTTTGCCCAGAATTCTTCGATCGGGTCGAGAATCTTCCAAGAAAGTTCAACCTCTTCGTGGCGCGGAAACAGGGGAGGGTCACCGAGCAGCACGTCTAGAATCAGACGCTCGTATGCCTCAGGGCTGGCTTCGGTAAAAGCGTGACCATAGCCGAAGTCCATGGTTACATCGCGCACCTGCATGCCGACGCCAGGAACCTTTGAGCCGAAGCGAATGGTTACACCTTCGTCTGGCTGAACTCGAATAACTAGGGCATTTTGACCTAGAGCCGAGGTTTGGCTAGCTTCAAAAAGCTGCTGGGGCGCACGCTTGAATACCACCGCGATCTCGGTGACTCGACGACCCAGGCGTTTGCCCGCACGAAGGTAAAAAGGCACACCTGCCCAGCGACGAGTATTGATGTCTAGTCGCATTGCGGCATAAGTCTCTGTAACCGATTTGGGGTTCATGCCATCTTCGTCGAGGAATCCGGTGACCTTTTCGCCACCCTGCCAACCACCCGCGTACTGGCCACGGGCCGTGTATTTGCCCAGGTCTTTAGGCAGGCGAACCGCCGATAGAACCTTTTCTTTCTCGGCGCGCAAATCGGCTGCATCAAACGAAACCGGCTCTTCCATTGCTGTTAGTGCGAGTAGCTGCAGAAGGTGGTTTTGAATTACGTCGCGTGCGGCACCGATGCCGTCGTAATAACCAGCGCGGCCACCAACGCCGATGTCTTCGGCCATCGTGATCTGAACGTGGTCGATGTAGTTTGCGTTCCACAGCGGCTCGAACAACTGGTTTGCAAAGCGCAGGGCAAGGATATTCTGAACGGTCTCCTTGCCCAGGTAGTGATCGATGCGAAAAACCGAATCTGGCGGAAAGACCGACTCGACTACGGCATTGAGTTCGCGTGCCGATTTAAGGTCGCTACCGAATGGTTTTTCAATGACCACTCTGCGAAACTGGTCTGCCTTTGGAGCGGCCAAACCCGAACGGCTCAGCTGTTCGCAAACCAGCGGAAATGCCTTTGGCGGGATCGATAGATAGAACGCGTGGTTTCCGTTGGTTCCGCGCTCCTTGTCGAGTTCGGCAATGGTTTCTTTGAGGCGGTCAAACGCAGCGTCATCGTCAAACTCACCCTGCACAAAACGAATGCCCTTGCTCAGCTGCTGCCAAACCTCTTCGCTAAACGGGGTTCTGGCGTGCTCACGAACCGAATCGTGCACGACCTTAGCAAAGTCTTGGTCTTCCCATTCACGTCGGGCGAAACCGACCAAGGCAAAGCCCGGCGGCAGTAATCCACGGTTGGCAAGGTCGTAAACGGCCGGCATCAGTTTCTTGCGCGACAGGTCTCCCGTTACACCGAAAATTACCAGGCCGCTAGGGCCAGCAATTCGGTTTAGGCGGCGATCGTCAACATCTCTGAGCGGATTGTTGCCTGGTCCCAGTTTTACTGGCATTGAAGGGGCTCCTTAGCCGATTGCGTTCTTGATGGCGGCAAGTCCTGCTGCAACATCGCTGAGGGTCAGAGTTAGCACCGGTCGGCCAAGGTTTCCTAGCACCGATGCATCGCCGGCCGCCTGTGAGGCGATTAGCTCACCGAAGGTGAAGTCGCGGCCAGGAACTGCCACATCTTCTTGGCCGGTGGCATTGATCTGAAGAAAAACACCCTGGTGTGGCCCACCCTTGTGGTACTGACCGGTTGAGTGCAAGAAGCGCGGAGCCCAGCCGAAGGTGGTTGGGCGGCCGGTGGCAGCAGCAATCTGGTCACGAAGTTCTGCCGCCTGCGGTGCCGAGGTGCGGTCGAGGTAAGCCTGAACCGAAACGTAGCCATCTGCGTCGAGCTCCGCAAACAAGCCACGGATGGCCTGGCCGAGGGTTTCGGCGTCGGTGAGATTTAGGCTCGTGGTGCGAATCTCAACACCCTCTGACACAAAGCGGGGGGCCGAGATCTCGGCACGTTGCTCTAGCATTCCGCGGGCGGCGATTTTGGCAGACTCCACATCGGGCTGATCAAACGGGTTGATTTCAAGTAGTCGGCTGGCAACCACGGTGGCAACTTCCCAAAGTAAGAATTGCTCACCGAGTGAACCTGAAACCGAGACCTCATCGCCCGACGCGCTATCGGCATCGGCAACGACGCGAGCTAAAACCAGGTCAACCGGCTTACCTAGAACCTCCGGGCTGTTTGGCTCAAGCACAACGGGTAGAACACCCAGGGAAAGTTTTCCGGTGCTTTCGGCAATTAGCTGTTCTGCCCAGTCACCGAAACCAACGATGGGGGAGCCGTCTACGATAACGCCAACCTTGTCGCGGTAACCCGAAACCGACGCGGTTCTAGCCAACACTGCACCGAGAATCAGTCCAGGGTTGGTTTCAACGTCGGCACTCAGTGCGGCGGCGGCGTTCTGCCCGTCGGTAAGTAGTTCTTGAATATTCGCGCCGGCGAGACCCGACGGAACAATGCCGAACGCGGTGAGAGCCGAGTAGCGCCCGCCTACGGTCGAATCGGCGTTGAAAATGCGATATCCATCTGCTTTGGCGGCAGCCTCCATTGGGCTACCTGGGTCGGTGACGATGACAATACGATCTGTCTTGTCGATTCCGGCATCGGTGAAGGCTTTTTCGAAGATTCGCTTTTGCGAATCGGTTTCAACCGTCGAACCCGACTTTGATGAAACCACGATTGCGGTGCGAGCAATGTCGCCCGAAAGCGCGTTAGAAATCTGAGACGGGTCGGTTGAGTCGAGTACCACGAGTTCGACACCCGCGGTTCGGGTGATTACCTCAGGGGCCAGCGACGAGCCTCCCATTCCGCAGAGTACAAATCGGTCTACGCCTTTGGCTGCGAACTCGTTTCGAAGAGCAAGGATGCCCTCAACCAGAGGCTGCGAGTCGCTCGCCGAGGTCACCCATCCGAGACGCTTCGAAGACTCGTCTTCGGCGTCTTTGCCCCACAGTGTGAAATCTTTGGCGGCGATGCGGCTAGCAACCTTGTCGGCAACGAGTTGCGCAATGGTTTGTTCAACTGCCTGAGCAGCCAAACCTGAAACGGCAACCTTTAGGGTCATTTACTTTGCGCCTTCCAAAGCGGTTGCAACGGTTTCAACCAGTTCGTTCCAAGAAACGATGAATTTGTCGACGCCTTCGGTCTCGAGCTTCTCGGTTGCTTCGTCGTATGACACTCCGGCTGCCGCGACAGCGTTCAAGATGCTCTGCGCTTGCGCGTAGTGACCGGTGATGCTGTCGGCAGGTACTACGCCGTGGTCGAAGACTGCTTCCATGGTCTTTTCGGGCATCGTGTTTACCAACTCGGGCGCAACCAATTCGGTCACATAGAGGGTGTCTGAAAGGTTCGGGTCTTTCACGCCGGTTGAAGCCATGAGCGGACGCTGCTTGTTTGCGCCAGCGGCAGCCAGAGCTGCCCAGCGCTCGTTGTTGAAGTCCTGCTCGTATACCTGGTAAGCGAGGCGGGCATTCGCCAGTGCAGCCTTCGACTTGAGCGCGAGTGCCTCTTCCGTTGCAACAGCCACCAAACGTGCGTCGATCTCGGTGTCGACGCGCGAGACGAAGAACGAGGCCACCGAGTGAATCTTGCTGATGTCGTGGCCATTAGCCTTGGCCTGCTCGACTCCTGAAATGTAGGCCTCGATTACCTCGCGGTAACGAGCCAGCGAGAAAATTAGCGTGACGTTTACGCTGATGCCCGAAGCGATAACTTCGGTAATGGCAGCTAGCCCCGGCTTGGTTGCAGGAATCTTGATCATCACGTTTTCGCGGTTGACCTTGGCAAACAGCTCTTTCGCCTGCTTCACGGTACCGGCGGTGTCGTTCGCTAGTCCTGGTTCCACCTCAATTGAAACGCGGCCATCGAATCCGTTTGAGTCTGCGTAAACTCCTGCGAAGATGTCGCAAGCGTCGGCCACATCGCGAGTGGTGATCTCAAAAATCGCCTCGGTTGCCGAGGCGCCAGCAGCAGCCAGCTCGGCAACCTGCTCGGCGTAACCCTCACCCTTAGCCAAAGCGCCAGCAAAGATGGTTGGGTTGGTGGTGACACCCGAAACCGAACGACTGGTGATCAAGTCTTTTAGACCACCAGAAACGATGCGAGAGCGTGAAAGGTCGTCTAGCCAGATGCTTACGCCATTGGCGGCTAGTTGGGAGAGTGGACTGGTCATCTTTATCTTTCCTTCAAAATAGTTCTGTTACTTAGAGACTTTTGAGCGATTCGTTTGCGGCCGCCACCACGTTCTCGACAGTCATTCCGAATTCGCGGAACAGAGTCTTGTAGTCTGCCGATGCACCAAAGTGCTCGATCGATACCGAACGACCAAAGCCACCAACGTATTTCGACCAGCCGAGGCTGAGACCAGCTTCTACCGAGACGCGGGCACGAACCGATGCCGGCAGAACCTGCTCACGGTATTCGGCGCTCTGCTCTTCGAACCACTCTAGGCAAGGAGCCGAAACCACTCGAGTGGCTACACCCTTGGCTTCAAGCGTCTCGCGAGCGGCAACCGCAAGCTGAACTTCAGAGCCGGTTGCGATCAAAATCACCTTTGGTTTGCCGTTGCTGGCATCGGCTAGAACGTATGCACCCTTCGCGGTGTTGCTGGCTGCACCGAAAACCACGCCGGTAGCGTCGGCATCGGTGCGGTTGAAAACAGGGATGTTCTGACGCGTGAGCGCGATGCCGGCTGGGTTCTTGCGGCGCTCAAGAATTGTCTTCCAAGCCCAGGCAACTTCGTTGGCATCGCCGGGGCGAACAACGTCGAGGTTAGGAATGGCGCGAAGAGTGGCGATCTGTTCGATTGGCTGGTGAGTAGGACCATCTTCGCCGAGAGCCACCGAGTCGTGAGTCCAAACGAAGATCGACGGAACACCCATCAGGGCCGCGAGGCGAACTGCCGGACGCATGTAGTCGCTGAAGATTAGAAAGGTTCCACCGAATACGCGGGTCTTTCCGTGAAGCGAAATTCCGTTGAGAATCGCACCCATGGCGTGTTCGCGAATACCAAAGTGCAGCACGCGACCGTACTTGTCACCGGTCCATTCGTGAGTCGACCACTCGGCCGGCACGAATGAGCGCGCACCCTCGATGGTGGTGTTATTCGACTCGGCGAGGTCGGCCGAACCACCCCAGAGTTCAGGCATTACTTTGGCAATGGCATTGATTACCTTGCCCGACGAAGCACGGGTTGAAACCTCGGTGCCGCCTTCGAACACCGGCAGAGCGGCTTCGAGTTCGGTTGGAGTTTCACCACGCGAAACGCGGTCGAACAGCTCTTTGTTGTCTGGGTTTGATGCGGCCCAGTCGTCGAACTGTACCTGCCAGCCGGCGCGAACCTGATCGGCGTAAGTCTGGTATCCGCGAGTGTGAGCAATGACCTCAGGGGCTACATCGAAGGTTTTCTCGGGGTCGAAGCCAAGTGCCGTCTTGAGCCCGGCAAGTTCTTCGGCGCCTAGAGCAGATCCGTGAATCTTGCCAGTGTTCTGCTTCTTCGGCGAAGGCCAACCAATGATGGTTCGCAAGGTGATCAACGACGGCTTGTCGGTTACCGACTTTGCCTTCTCAATTGCGTTGTAAAGCTCTTCCAGGTCTTCGACGTAGTTGCCAGTCTTCTTCCAGTCGACCACCTGAGTGTGCCAGCCGTAGGCCTCGTAGCGCTTGCTGA
The DNA here is from genome assembly GCA_024642605.1 of Microbacteriaceae bacterium. Next base: position 2,249 of record JAHEAT010000021.1, on the reverse strand, counting down.
GGTCTTCGGTAAAGGCGATGTTGGTGTCATCTTCGATTGAGATCTGGTTCGAGTCGTAAATCACTACAAGGTTGCCGAGTTTCTGGTGACCGGCTAGAGAGGCAGCTTCAGCAGTTACGCCCTCCTGCATGTCACCGTCACCGGCGATTACATAAACGAAGTGATCGAATGGGCTGGTGCCAGTTGCGGCATTGGGGTCGAATAATCCTCGCTCGTAGCGCGCTGCATAGGCAAAGCCAGTGGCCGACGCGAGACCTTGACCGAGTGGGCCTGTGGTTATCTCCACACCCTTGGTGTGGCCATATTCTGGGTGACCCGGAGTCGCCGATCCCCAGGTTCGCAGCGCCTTTAGATCGTCGAGCTCAAGGCCGTAACCGTGCAGGTACAGCTGGTTGTAGATGGTGAGCGATGAGTGCCCGACCGACAAAATAAAACGGTCGCGGCCGACCCAGCGGTCGTCTTTGGGGTCGTGGCGCATTACCTTGTTGAATAGCAGGTAGGCAACTGGCGCGAGACTGATCGCGGTGCCAGGATGGCCGTTACCAACCTTTTCAACGGCATCTGCTGCAAGAACGCGTGCGGTGTTTACGGCCTTTGAATCTAGCTCTGACCACTGAAATGCTGACAAGACAGCTCCTTCAACTTTTTATTCGAAACGATTAAGTGTTCTTAGGTTGGCGCCGTCGCCTAAATGAATGAAAAACGCCAACAAAAAAGGCGTGGAATTCTCCTTCAGTCTATACCCGCTCAACTCTCATCGGCGGGAATTCTGGCGGGTTGCAGTCATTTAGACTTAGACAAGATGACCACAAAAACCAGCCCAAAATCGACGCCGCGCACGGTGTCGCCGGTTGGCAAACTCAAGGCATACTTCGCGCTCACCAAGCCGCGAGTCATCGAACTCTTACTGATCACCACCGTTCCTACGATGATCCTGGCTCAGTCAAGCATCGGGGGAGGCTTTCCGAACATCTGGCTCGTGCTTGCCACGCTGGTTGGTGGAGCCCTTTCGGCCGGTTCGGCAAACTCTTTTAACTGCTACATCGATGCAGATATTGACAAAATCATGGGGCGCACCAAGAACCGCCCGCTGGTTACCGGAGAACTTTCGAAGACCGAGGCCCTGTGGTTCGCTTGGATTGTCGGAGTAGGTTCGGTGCTTTGGCTCGGGCTGCTCACTAACTGGCTAGCGGCAGCTCTTTCGTTTAGTGCCATTGCTTTCTACGTTCTCGTTTACACCCTGCTGCTGAAGCGTCGCACGCCGCAAAACATTGTGTGGGGTGGAGCTGCTGGCGCAATGCCCGTGCTCATCGGCTGGGCCGCCGTAACCAACTCATTGAGCGTTTCGGCTTGGCTACTGTTTCTCGTGATCTTCCTCTGGACTCCGCCACACTACTGGCCACTTTCAATCAAGTACCGCGAAGACTATTCGGCAGCCGGTGTGCCCATGCTTCCGGTGGTTCGCTCACCGCTGGTTGTAGGCATCCAAATCGTTTTGTACTCGTGGGCTTTGGTGGTTTCATCACTTCTGCTCATTCCAGCAGCCAACATGGGCATCATTTACACCGTTATCGCCGTTGCATCTGGCGCCTGGTTCTTGATTGACGCAACCAAGCTCTACGCGCAGAGTAAAGCCGGTGAAGTCAGTAACCCGATGAGGTTATTTCACGGTTCGATTAGCTACTTGACTCTTCTGTTTATTGCCATCGCGATCGATCCGCTACTGCACTTTGGGTTGTTTAATCTCTTCTAGTCGCGCCAAAGATTCGTTGCGTTCGGTGGCGTGGTCGACAATCGGCTGGGCGTAGCCGCCAGCGTAGCCGTCTGACAAAAGCCAAGGTTCGTGCACGCCACCATCTGCAATGTGACGTAACTCCGGGACATATTTGCGAACGTACTCACCGTTTGGGTCAAACTTGAGACCCTGGAGTACCGGATTGAAAATGCGGTAATAAGGCGAGGCGTCGGTGCCGCAACCGGCAGTCCACTGCCATCCGTGAGCGTTTGAGGCTGGGTCGAAATCGGTTAGCCAGTTTTCGAACCATTCGGCACCTCGCTGCCACTCAATGTGCAGGTCTTTTACCAAAAACGATGCCACGATCATTCGCACTCGGTTGTGCATCCAACCCTCGGAAAGTAGCTGGCGCATGCCGGCGTCTACCATCGGGTAACCCGTCCGGCCTTCCATCCATGCTCGCAATCGGGACTCACCCAAATCGGTGCCATCGTCGTAGCGCATGTTGGCGAAT
>JAHEAT010000098.1 GCA_024642605.1 Microbacteriaceae bacterium | reverse complement strand
TGCACGGTCAAATCCTTAACGCCGTGAGTTGCAGCGATTCCAGTCATTTGTTCCACCTGTTTAGCCAAGCCGCTAACGTCTTGTGCGGCGACTCTAAACATGGCCCACACAACAGTCCCTGTGTTCGCAACGAAAACCAACGCGGTGGTGATCTTTCGACCGATGCTGCCCACAAATGCAACCGCAATGATTGCCGCAAAGTTCAACATGATGATTGGTGACAGATTTCCATAGGCGGTCAAACCGTCATAGCTGGCGAGTTTTACCGTTTCTCCGTTTGGCGCCATAGATAGGCTGTACCAATCCTGGCTGGCAAAGATGTAGGCCAATACGCAAAGGGCTGCCCAGAAGGTAAGCAGACGGCTCTTAGTCATTATTTCGACGAATCATGTGGTTGGCGGCGACAACGGCTCGCATCGGAGCACCGGCCTTGGCAATGGTTTCGGCATGCTCAGAGCTAGGCACCGAATCTAGAACGATTCCTGCGCCGGCTTGCACGTGTGCGAAGCCATCGCGGATAAACGCGGTTCGAATCGCGATTGCGATGTCGGCGTTGCCGGCGAAGTCGAAGTAGCCGACCACGCCGCCGAAGATGCCGCGGTTAGAGGTTTCAAGCTCGTCAATGATTTCGAGCGCCCGAGGCTTAGGTGCTCCGGAAAGGGTGCCCGCCGGGAAGGTTGCTTTGAAAACGTCAATCGGGGTTTGCCCAGCACGAATTTCGCCCTCTACGGTCGAAACTAAGTGCATGATGTGGCTGAAACGGTGAATCTTCATGAACTCGGTTACGTTCACCGAGCTTGGCTCACAAACCTTGAGGAGGTCGTTTCGGGCAAGGTCAACGAGCATTAGGTGCTCTGCCTTCTCCTTGTTGTCGGCCAACAGACTCTCGGCGAATTCTTGGTCTTGTTCGAGGCCAACACCGCGAGGCCGTGAACCGGCAATCGGGTGCATGACCGCGTGCTCGCCCGTTACGGTAACAAGTGCCTCAGGCGATGAGCCAACCACCGAATAATCGCCATTGTCGTCTTCGAAATTCAGGAGGTACATGTATGGGCTCGGGTTCAGTGCGCGAAGCACCCGGTAAACATCGAGCGGTGTCGCGCTGAGTTCGTGGTCGAACCGTTGCGAAAGGACAACCTGAAATACATCGCCGATTCGAACAAAGTGCTTCGACTTCTCAACGGTAGCGATGAAATCGCTCTCGCTGACCCGGCTCTTGGTGTTTGCCTTTGTGGTTAGGTCAACATCGGCAAGCAAAACCTGTGACGGTTTGAAAAGATCATGACGCATATTGTCGATGCGAACGAGTGCGTCTTCGTATGCGGCGTTCAGGTCCACGCCGTTTTCCATGAAGATGTTTGAAACCAAGAGGATGCTGCTGGTGTGATGATCCATGATCACCAAGTCCTGGAACATGACCATCGCCGCGGTTGGGCTCGGGAAGTCCTTTGCCGGTGCGGGGCCTAGTTTTTCGATCTCACGAATAACGTCCCAGGCCAACAGCCCCACGAGCCCGCTGGTAAGTGGCGGAACACCCGGGAGCGGCTCTGAAGTCCAAGCCTGTTGAATTTGATTTACCGCACCAAGTGCGGTGTTGACTAGCGGTTCGGCCTGACTTGGCAGTGGGCTAAGCCCGCCGGTCGAATGCCATTTCACGTCGCCACCATCGGTCTGCAGCAGAGAGCCGCGGTTGTTTACACCGACGAAGCTGTAACGAGCCCAAACTCCCTGTTCGGCAGATTCGAGTAGGAAGCTGCCCTTTTTCTCGGCAGCCAACTTCTCGAAAATCGACAGCGGGGTCTCGGTGGTTGAGAAAAGAGTTTCAATGATCGGAATGACCTTGTGATTGTCGGCAAGTTCTCGAACCTGCTGCAACGTGAACTGCACCTTAGGCATGTGCTCCCCCATCCTCGCGCTGAACTTCATCTAGGTCTGGCGAAATAAACAGGGTGCTCACATCAAAGCAAGACTCTGCATCGGTGTGGCAAGCTGGTCCATTTTCTAGAACTTGGATTAGCAAGGTGTCTGCATCGCAGTCGGCCTCGATATACATCACTTTCTGTGTGTTTCCCGAGGTCGCACCCTTGTGCCACAGCTCGTTTCTAGACCGTGAGAAAAACACAGTCTCACCGATCTCGAGTGTTTCCAGAAGCGACTCACGGTTCATCCAGGCCATCATCAAGACTCGGCCGCTGGTTGCGCTTTGCACAATGGCTGGGATGAGCCCGGCCTCGTTATAGGCGAGATTCGCGATCGCGGTTTTGTCGAATGGCATGGCTATCTCGTTTCGTATCCGGCAGCTTTTAGCGCAGCTTTTGCATCTTGAATCGAAACCGATCCTTCGTGGAAAATCGATGCGGCGAGGATGGCGTCTGCGCCCGCTGCAGCGGCGACCGGAAAGTCGCTCGCCTTGCCGGCTCCACCAGAAGCAATCACCGGGATTTTGGCGATGGCGCGAATCTCTCTAAGCATTTCTTCGTCGAAACCGTTGCGGGTTCCATCGGCGTCGATGCTGTTGACGAGCAACTCACCGGCGCCAAGCTCAATGGTTTGTTTTACCCAGGCAAGAGCGTCGAGTTCGGTTTCGTTTCGGCCACCGTGCGTGGTCACCACGAACCCCGACTCGGTCTTTTCAGACCGCTTTAGGTCCAAAGAAATAACCAACACCTGGTTTCCGAATCTCGCCGCAATGTCGTTAAGTAGTTGCGGGTTGGCAATGCCAGCTGAGCCAACGCTGATCTTGTCTGCCCCGGCACCGAGCAACCTGGCCACATCGTCTACCTGACGAATTCCGCCACCAACTGTCAACGGAATGAAGACCTGTTCCGCGCATGCGGTAACCAAGTCGTACATAGTCGACCGGTTGTCTACCGTTGCGTGCACATCGAGAAAAGTGAGTTCGTCAGCCCCATCCGCGTAATAGCGCGCGGCGAGTTCGATTGGATCACCGGCATCGCGCAGGTTTAGAAAGTTGACACCCTTGACCACTCGACCATCTGCGACGTCGAGGCAAGGAATGACGCGGATCGAGAGTGACACTAGATTCTCGCGGCGTGAATCGCGCTAACCAAAATTGCGCGGGCTCCGAGTTCGTAAAGCTCGTCCATCTTGGCGTTGATCTCGTTGGCGGGCACAAGTGAACGCACGGCAACCCAATCGGTGTCTCGCATCGGAGAAATGGTCGGTGATTCGATGCCTGGAGTGATTGCCGAGGCCTGAGCAACCAGCTCTGCAGGGCAGT
>JAHEAT010000016.1 GCA_024642605.1 Microbacteriaceae bacterium | reverse complement strand
CCGGATGTGGAAGTGGGGACTAAAGACCCATGGAGCTGACCGGTACTAATAAGCCAATGACTTGATAACATTTTTGCTTGCGTCCACTATGTGGTTCCCGAGGTATGGTCGGGAATCGAACAAGAACAACACACTTAACTGTGTGCTAACGATTCACATAACTCAATAGTGTTTCGGCGGCCATAGCGAAGGGGAAACGCCCGGTCACATTTCGAACCCGGAAGCTAAGACCTTCTGCGCCGATGGTACTGCGAGGGGGACCTCGTGGGAGAGTAGGACACCGCCGGACTTAATTTAGAAAATGGCCACCTTTTTTAAGGTGGCCATTTTCGCTTAAGTAGGAATATCAGGAGATCGAATGCCAGATTTTGAAAAATCGCGCAATCATCGCGATCGCAAACCACGCGAAGACGCGCCTGCACGCCCGGATTGGCAGCAGCGAGTAGATCGCCCAGCTAGCCCCGACAAAGCCAAGAGTCCACTAATCCCTCACGACATCACGCCAGAAGATCTGGAAATGGGTGTTCGTGTACAGCTAAAAACTTTGACGGCTGAAAATGCCGAACGAGTCGCCAGACACTTGGCGATGGTGGCCATCCTTGGTGATCAAGACATCGAACTGGCTCATCTTCACGCCCAGGCGGCTGCCGATCGTGCCGGTCGCATCGCAGTCGTGCGTGAAACCCTAGCGATTACCGCATACATGGTTGAGGACTGGGCCTTGGCTTTACGCGAATTCCTGACGCACCGCCGCATGACAGCTTCGAACGAGCATCTACCAATGATGGTCGACTGCGAGCGAGGACTAGGTAGACCAAAGCGCGCACTCGAACTTGGTAGAAGCGTTGAACGCGCCGAGCTACCAGCCGAAACGCGCGTTAACTTGGCTATCGCTATGTCTGGTGCCCGCCTAGATCTTGACGAAAATGAATTGGCGCTGGCCGAACTCGAGATTCGTGAACTTGACCCTTCGCGAGTTTTTGAATATTCACCGCCGCTATTCTGGGCCTACAGCGACACTTTAGAACTTCTGGGTCGCAGTGCCGAAAGTTTGAAATGGGCAGATTTGGCTGAGCGCGCCGGCAAGGCCATTGACGCAAAGCTAGCCCCTGCTGAAGAGTCTTTTGAGATCATCGAAGAACTCGAGATCCCCCAGGCTTCTGACTTCGTGAGGCGCGAACCTAGAGGCGATCGTTCCGATGGTGATCGTCCGCGTCGTGATGGTGATCGTCCTCAGGGTGATCGTCCGCGTCGCGATGGCGCCCGACTTCAGGGTGATCGTCCGCGTCGTGATGGTGATCGTCCTCAGGGTGATCGCCCCGCCCGTGACGGCGATCGACCAAGCAGATCGGGCTACGGTGCCCCTCGTTCAGGTGGAACCGGAAGCCCACGCCCTGGCGGTCCTGGCGGAAGAAGTTCAGGTCCTGGCGGAAGAAGTTCCGGCCCAGGTGCATCCGGCCCACGTTCCGGCGGTGGCCCTCGCGGAAGTAATCCTCGCGGAGGCGGATCACGCCCTGGCGGTGGAGGCGGCCGTGGCCGCTAACATCCTTGCCAAATACGACTGTCTGCTAGCCGATCTAGATGGCGTTGTTTATGAAGGCACGCTAGCAATCGAAGGGGCAGTTGAATCGATCAATCGTGCTCAGGCTTCGGGGATCAAGGTTGGTTATGTAACCAACAATTCCTCACGCAAGCCTGAAACCATTGCCGACCAGTTGGCTGGTTTTGGACTCACCGTCGCGCCTGACGAAATCATTTCTTCGGGTCAAACCGGAGTAGAACTCTTGGCAACAATGATTGCCCCAGGATCAAAGGTTTTAGTGGTCGGAGGCGAAGGTCTGCGCAAGAGAGTTGTCGATGCCGGGTTTGAGCTGGTCGAATCATCCATGGATAAACCAGCTGGCGTCATTCAGGGTTTCGCACCCGATGTGGCCTGGAAACACCTGGCCGAAGCGGCTTTCTCTATTCAGGCTGGAGCGAAGTGGGTAGCCACTAACTCCGACTGGACATTGCCGCAGGAACGCGGTCTAGCTCCGGGAAATGGAACCTTGGTTTCCGCCGTGCACACAGCGGTTGGCATTTTGCCTGCCGTTGCCGGCAAGCCAGAGCCTGCAATCTTTGCTACCGCTGTCAAGGTTTTCTCTAGCTCGCGTCCACTATTCATTGGCGACCGCATTGACACCGATATCGTTGGCGCTAATCGGGCCGGAATCGACAGCGGGCTTGTGCTCACCGGCGTTAGCACCCGTAAAGAACTCCTTGGCATAGCCGCCGAAGGTAGACCGACATACATTCTCGAAAACCTTCGAGAACTCCACAGCGCTTACGCAGCACCAAAGCCAATCAAGTTTGGCTTTTCTTGTGATGGAGCGAGAGTAGAGCTACTCGCGGGTAGAGTGCGCGTCACCGAGGGCGACCCGAAGTCGATGGGTGCGCTCAAGGCAGCCTGTGCAGTGATATGGAATTCTGCCACACCAATTTACGGTCTCGATGTCGAGCCAGCACTCTACGAATAGTCTTGAACCGGAGGATAAATGTCTATCGAATTCACCGAGCAGGTGCAGCAAGAACTGAAACGCATTGCCGAACTAAGCACCGAAGAGCAGGTAGCTGCCTACCGCGCGCTGCATGAACTTCTCGAAGCGGCTCTGAACGAGAGCAACTAGTTGCGCATAGACCTTTTATTGGTTGAGCGCGGTCTGGCGAGATCGCGATCACAGGCGGCATCACTAATCGATGCCGAGCGCGTTCTAGTTAATGGATCGGTCTGCAAGAAACCCGCACAGGTTGTGGACTACTCGGCAGAACTTAAAGTTTTAGAGGCAGTCGATTTTGTTTCTCGCGCTGGCCACAAACTGGCTAGTGCGCTCGCCGAATTTGGCGCTCTCGAAGTGATCGGTAAACGTTGCCTCGATGTTGGAGCATCAACCGGCGGCTTCACCGACGTGTTGCTTCGCAACGGTGCAGCAAGTGTGCTGGCAATCGACGTGGGACATGACCAGATGGTCGCCGAACTTCGCGAAAACTCGAGAGTTACCTGCATCGAAGGTTTCAACGCCCGCGAACTTTCGGCTGCCACGCTAGCCGAGCACGGAGTAACCGAAGCAAACTTTGACTTGGTTGTGGCCGACCTCTCGTTTATCTCGCTAACTCTTGTGCTCAAGCAGATGCTCAGCGTGGGGCCTGCCGCCGACCTGGTGCTTTTGATCAAGCCTCAGTTTGAAGTGGGCAAACAATCACTTAGCGCCCGCGGAATCGTGAACCATCACGGTTTGCGTGCGCGCGCAATTCACCAAGTTGTAGATGAAGCAAACTCTCTAGGATGCGGCATCCGTGGGTTAGTGCGTTCGGCTTTAGTGGGTACTCATGGGAACATTGAATATGTTCTGTGGATTAGTGCACAAGAACCACAAAATTCGGGACAATGGACAGACCGTATCGACGCGATAGCCAGGGAGGGCAAATGAGTAAGCGTTTCGTGCTTGTTGTTTCGCACACCGGCCGCGAAGATTCACTCTTGGCTGGTCAAGAAGTTTGCGCTCAGCTCTTGAACGCGGGCATCACTCCCGTGATGACTCAGGTTGAGCGAGAAGAATACGTAGCATTTGCCAAGTCACAGGTTGCCCCGCATCCATCAATCGACTCGGTGGCCGTGCTCGGAGCCGATGCCCCGGCCAGTGACCTCGAAGTGGTCATGGTTTTGGGTGGCGATGGCACAATCTTGAAGGCAGCCGAAGTTGTTCGCGAGGCGGCGACGCCGCTGTTAGGCATAAACCTTGGCCATGTTGGCTTTTTGGCTGAAAGTGAGCGCGACGGTCTCGCCGATGCAGTTCAGCGAGTCGTGAACCGTGACTACCTTGTGAAAGAGCGCCTCGCACTTGATGTGCGCGTAATCGTTGGCGGCCAAGAGGAATTTAGAACCTGGGCTCTGAACGAGGCAACAATCGAAAAGAGCACCTCTGAGCGCATGCTCGAAGTCGTGGTCGAAATAGACAAGCGCCCACTTTCTTCATTTGGTTGCGATGGCATCATCATGTCGACACCAACCGGCTCAACGGCCTACTCATTCTCGGCGGGCGGCCCGGTGGTTTGGCCATCGGTCGAGGCTCTACTCTTGGTGCCAATCAGTGCTCACGCTCTGTTTGCCAGACCACTGGTAATCAACCCAAACTCACTTCTAGCGGTAGAGGTCATGCAGCGCTCTTCGGGTCATGGCGTGCTTTGGTGCGACGGTCGACGCACTTGGAAGCTCCCGCCGGGGGCACGTGTTGAGGTTCGTAAATCGGAGCTTCCGGTTCGACTTGCCCGTTTTAGACAGGGACCATTCACCGACAGGCTGGTGCGAAAATTCTCACTGCCGGTTGATGGATGGCGTGGCCCGGACGCAACTTCAGACAAGGGCTAGCCGTGATCGAAGAGATTTCAATTCGCGATCTCGGGGTGATTCGTGAAGCACAACTCAAATTTGGGCGAGGCCTAACCGTAGTCACCGGTGAAACCGGCGCTGGAAAAACCATGGTTCTGACTGCGCTCGGGCTGTTGCTGGGGGAGCGCGCCGATTCTTCTTCGGTTCGACAGGGCCAAGACCAAGCCTTTGTCGAAGGTCGTTGGTTTTTACCCACTAACACTCCGGTTTTAGAACGAGTAGTTGAAGCCGGTGGCCTCTGCGATGACGGCGAGCTTCTACTCAACCGTTCGGTTTCGAGCGAAGGCCGTTCGCGCGCATCTGCGGGTGGCCGTTCGGTTCCGGCAGGTCTACTTGCTGAGATTGGCGAGAGCCTCGTGATTGTACACGGGCAAGCCGATCAACTGCGCCTCAAAACCTCCGTTGCTCAGCGTGAAGCGCTAGACCAGTTTGCTGGGCGAGAACTCGCTGGCTTGCTGGCTCAGTATCAGGCCAGTTACCATTCGTGGCGTGAAACTTCAGCCAGACTTGACGGTCTGAAAACTCAGGGTGAGGCGCGCCTAGCTAAGCTCGCTCAGCTTCGCGAAGCGGTTGCCGACTTCGAGCAGGTAAACCCGCAGCCGGGGGAGGACATAGAACTCTCCGACCTTGCCCAAAGATTGACCCACGCCGAAGACCTTCGGCTGGCCGTAAAGGCTGCGCACGAAGCTATCTCGAGCGAAGATTTTGAAGCCGTGGATGCGCTGTCTCAAATCGGCATGGCACGCAAGTCGCTCGAGCAAGTGGCCATGCATGATGATTTGGTCGCCGAGCAAGCTCAAGCCTTAAAGCAGCTCGGTTATCAGCTCAACGATGCAGCCGCCGCACTAAACGGTTACCTAGCGTCGCTCGAAGGTGACACCGCTGGGCAGTTGGAGCAGGTTCAAACGCGACGAGCCGAACTGGCTACTTTGGTTCGCAAATATGGCTCATCTTACGAAGACGCGCTTAGCTACCGAGCGAGTGCTCAAGCCGAACTGTTGCTTTTGGATTCTTCGACCGAATCGATTGAGCAACTTGAGGCACAGGTTACTCAACAATACTCAGAGACCCTTGCGCTAGCGCAGCAGGTGAGCGCGGTTAGAACCGGCGCCGCTGCCGAATTGGCCGCTCAGGTAACTAGCGAATTGGCTGGTTTGGCAATGGCCGGTGCATCCTTGGCGGTAAGCGTGAGACACACCGAACTCACTTCTACCGGGCAAGATTTGGTTGCCATCGAACTTTCGGCGTTTCCGGGAGCCGAGCCGAGATCGATTTCTAAGGGCGCCAGCGGTGGTGAGCTCTCTAGAATCATGCTTGCCATCGAGGTAGTTCTGGCCAAGACCGAGCAGGCACCGACTTTTATCTTTGATGAAGTAGACGCCGGTGTTGGCGGTGCGGCAGCCATCGAAGTGGGCAAGCGCTTGGCGCGGCTTGCAAAACAGGCCCAGGTGATTGTGGTCACTCACCTCGCCCAAGTGGCGGCCTTCGCAAATCATCACCTCACCGTCACAAAATCTGTCAGCGACGAGTTCACCGCTTCAAGCGTGATCTCGCTCGATGACGCGGCCCGAGTAGAAGAACTAGCGAGGATGCTTTCGGGTTTGAGTGGCTCAGATTCGGCGCGTGTGCACGCTCAAGAACTCATCGATCTCGCCAGCGAAGAAAAATAGACTCAATCTAAAGATTTTCTCCACCATTTTGGCGTTGCGTGAGTTTGACCGAGAAGACTTGGGTAAACTGTAATTCCATGGCAGGTGCGATGGATCACGGTACGAGTAAGCATATTTTCGTCACCGGAGGTGTTGCATCCTCACTTGGTAAAGGCCTTACAGCGGCCTCTCTCGGAAACCTTCTTACCGCCCGCGGTCTTCGCGTGGTGATGCAGAAGCTAGACCCGTATCTAAACGTCGACCCGGGCACAATGAACCCGTTTCAGCACGGCGAAGTCTATGTAACCGAAGATGGCGCCGAAACCGACCTAGACATTGGCCATTACGAGCGCTTTCTAAACATCAACTTGGCTCAGTCGGCCAACGTGACTACCGGTCAGATTTACTCGACGGTTATTAAGCGTGAACGTGCAGGCGAGTACCTAGGCGACACCGTTCAGGTAATTCCGCACATCACCGACGAAATAAAGCGGCGCATGCGTCTTCAGGCGCACGAAACCCCGGCGCCAGACGTCATCATTACCGAAATTGGCGGCACCGTCGGAGACATCGAGTCGCTTCCGTTTATTGAGGCAGCTCGTCAGCTTCGTCACGAGGTTGGTCGCGAAAACGTATTCTTCGTTCACGTCTCGCTGGTGCCATACATTGGCCCATCGGGCGAGCTAAAGACCAAGCCAACCCAGCACTCGGTGGCAACTCTTCGATCCATCGGTATTCAGCCCGACGCAATCGTCTGCCGTTCCGACCGCACTCTGCCCGAAGGCATCAAGAATAAGATCGCCCTCATGTGTGACGTCGACATCAAGGCCGTCATTAACGCCGCCGATGCCAGCAGCATTTACGACATCCCGACCGTGCTAAACGACCAGGGCCTCGACTCCTACATCATCAAGCACCTCCAGCTCGAAGCCGGAGATGTCGACTGGAGTCGCTGGCAGAGCGTGCTCGACGCCGTTCACGAGCCGAAGCACGAAGTCACAGTGGCCATGGTCGGAAAGTACATCGACCTTCCCGACGCATATCTTTCGGTTACCGAAGCACTGCGTGCCGGCGGATTTGCCAACCGCGCCAAGGTCAAGATCAAGTGGGTGGCTTCAGATTTCTGCGAAACCGAAGCCGGTGCTAGAGAGCAACTTGGCGATGTTGACGCCATTTTGGTTCCTGGTGGGTTCGGCGTTCGAGGCATTGAAGGCAAGCTTGGTGCTCTAAAGTTTGCCCGCGAACAGCGAATTCCGACGCTTGGAATCTGCCTTGGCCTGCAGTGCATGGTGATCGAGTACGCCCGCAACATCGTTGGGCTCGGTGGCGCATCGTCAACTGAGTTCGACCCAGAGGCCGCGCATCCGGTTATTGCAACCATGGCCGAACAGGTTGAAATTTTGAAGTCTGGTGAAATGGGTGGCACCATGCGACTCGGTCGCTACACCGCCAAGCTGAAGCCGGGCTCTATTGTTGAGGAGCTCTACGGCGCATCAACTTCTGAAGAACGCCATCGTCACCGTTACGAAGTAAACAACGGCTACCGCACTCAGATTGCAGATGCAGGCTTAGTCTTCTCAGGCACATCGCCCGACGACCACCTCGTTGAATATGTCGAGCTGCCTCGCGACGTTCACCCGTTTTATGTGGCAACCCAGGCTCACCCAGAGTTCAAGTCACGTCCGACCCACGCGCACCCGCTTTTCGCCGGCCTGGTCGTGGCTGCGCTAGAACGTCAAGAGTCAACTCGACTCTTCGAAGTCGAAGCCGATGCCTAAAGACCAAAGAGTTTCGAGAGACATTCTCTCGACCGATTTGGTTTTCAAGGGGCGCATCTGGGATGTCGTCTCTGAGACTTTTAGCTACAACGATGAAACTCTGGTTAGAGATTTTGTGCGCCACCCGGGAGCAGTTGCGGTTGCCGCGCTGAATGACCAACGCGAACTGTTGATGATTCGCCAGTATCGTCACCCGGTGAGAAAACTGCTGTGGGAGATTCCTGCTGGGCTTCTCGACATTGCGGGGGAGTCTCTCGAAATCGCAGCCAGACGCGAACTAATCGAAGAAACCGGATATGACGCCACCACGCTCGAGCCTTTGATCACTTTTCACCCATCACCGGGCGGAAACGATGAGTCAATCACCATCTTTCTCGCCACGGACCTGTTCAAGGTGGACCATGGTTTTGTTGCCACCGGAGAAGAGAGCGACATGCTCGTTGAGTGGGTTGACTTTGATGAAGCGCTTGCATCAGTTTTGAGTTCTGAAATACAAAATCCAAGTGCGGTTGTGGCGATACTCGCCCTTGCAGCGCGACTCAAGTAGTTTTTTGTTCATGGACATCGGCAGGCAAATAGAAACATATTTGCGCCACCTCGTAGTCGAACGAGGTATGTCGAAAAACACCGTTGCGGCGTACCGCCGAGACCTTGCCCGCTATCAACAGTTCTTAGTTGAGTCGGGCATAACCGAACTCGACAGCGTGGGCGAAAACCTGGTCAACGATTTTTCGGCCGCACTGGCATCACGGTGGGCTATGTCTGCCACGAGCATCGCCCGAGTTCTCAGCGGAGTCAGAGGGTTTCACAAGTACCTACTCATGGAAGGCGTGATTACCGTCGATGGTGCTGCGAAAGTAAAGCCACCAAAGCCGCCGCGCCGCTTGCCCAAAGCAATCACTGTTAGTCAAGTTGAAGCCCTGCTCGCAGCATCGGGACCAGACCCCAAAGACGCCGATGGTAGCGCTCTCAACCCCATTAAGGTGCGAGATCGCGCAATTTTGGAGTTGCTGTACGCCACCGGAGCGCGCGTGAGCGAGGTAGTTGGGCTAGATCTCGATGACCTTGTTGACCCAACCCTCGTGCGGCTTTTCGGCAAGGGCTCGAAGGAGCGCATCGTTCCCGTTGGATCATTTGCGCAGTCGGCGCTCGAAGCCTATGTGGTTCGGGTAAGACCTCAGCTAGCCGCACTCGGCCGTGGAACCCCGGCCCTATTTTTGAACCAGCTAGGTGGGCGCTTGAGTCGTCAGTCAATCTGGCAAATCATCACCGATGCCGCCGAAGCGGGCCAGCTGTCTGGCGACATCTCGCCCCACACCCTGCGGCATTCGTTTGCCACGCACCTTCTAGAGGGCGGAGCCGATGTTCGAGTGGTACAGGAGCTGCTCGGGCACTCCTCGGTGGCCACAACTCAGATTTACACACTCATTACAGTCGATGCGTTGCGCGAGGTCTATTCGACCGCACATCCGCGTGCACGGCGGTAGGCTATAGGCATCGTTCGAGCGAAAGGCGGAGTACACATGGCAGCCAAGCCAAAGGCATCAGATACCCGTTTTGCCAAGCCCAAGCCACTGGCTTCACACGGGCCTGCTCGAATCATTGCCATGTGCAACCAGAAGGGTGGAGTCGGTAAGACCACCACCGCAATCAACATGTCTGCAGCCCTGGTTGAGTACGGCCGCAAGGTTCTACTTGTCGACTACGACCCACAGGGCGCGCTGTCGGCCGGTTTGGGCATTGTTGCCCACGACGAAATCACAATCTACGAGTTAATGCTCGACTCGAGCATCGACCCACACACCGCAATCAAGCACACCGCCATCGAGGGTCTCGACGTAATCCCAGCCAACATCGAGCTTTCGGCAGCCGAGATGAAGCTCGTTAACGAGTTCTCGCGCGAGAAGATTTTGGCCCGCATCTTGAAAAAAGTTGCCCCAGACTACGACCTAATCATCATCGACTGCCAGCCATCGCTTGGGCTTCTAACCGTCAACGCCCTCACGGCAGCGCACGGTGTGATCATTCCGCTTGCCAGCGAGTTCTTTGCCCTTCGCGGAGTTGCCATTCTCGAAGACATCGTCAAAAAAGTTCAAGAAACCACCAACGACACTCTTTCGCTCGATGGCGTTCTAGCTACCATGTATGACCCACGCACTTTGCACTCGCGCGAGGTATTAGATCGTTTGCGCGACCACTTCGGCGACAAACTCTTCAAGTCGGTCATCAACCGCACGGTTAAGTTTCCAGACGCGACCGTGGCCGCTGAGCCAATCACTTCGTTTGCTTCAGACTCAGATGCGGCTGAGGCGTACCGAACTGTCGCTAGAGAGCTAGTGGCACGTGGCTACGCTCCATAACCCGGAGCTGGTCGAGGCATCCGAGAAAGGCTCCCCGTTTGCGGTTAGCCTGTCCAACTTTGAGGGTCCATTCGATCTGCTCTTGAGCCTCATTTCGAAGCACCAGGTAGACATAACCGAGGTTTCGCTTTCTAAAGTTACCGATGAGTTCATTTCGTACCTCAAACAACTCGATGACGCCGAAGAAATGGATCAGGCATCCGAGTTTTTGGTAATTGCCGCCACGCTTCTCGACCTCAAAATCGCTGGATTGCTGCCGAAGGGTGAAGTGGTCGATGCTGAAGATGTTGCGCTTCTCGAGGCTCGCGACCTGCTCTTTGCCCGATTACTCCAGTACCGAGCGTTCAAAGAGATTGCCACCTGGTTTAACACGGCCATCAACATCGAAGGCGACCGCATTGCTAGGGATGTTCGCATCGAGGAGCGTTTCAAGAACCAGCAACCCGAACTGGTCTGGACCATCACCAAAGAAGACCTGGCTCGTCTAGCCGAAGAAACCATGCGGCCGCGTGAGATTCCGATGGTTGGCCTCACCCACTTGCACGCCTCACGAGTAAGCATTCGCGAGCAAGCCAGAATCGTGGTTGACCTGCTTCGTGCGAACCGCAAGGTTACGTTTTTTGAGATCATCCGTGAAGTTAACGAACGGGCAGTGGTAGTGGCTAGATTTCTCTCAATTTTGGAACTTTACCGACTCGATGCACTCGGCTTCACCCAAGACAACCCGCTGGGTGAGCTAACTCTCATTTGGCGTGACGCAGATTTTGACGATGATCGACTGGCAACCCTAGGAGCCGACTATGACGAGTGATGCTATGAACGAACAACCGGTTGCGGCTGGCCTTACTGACCAAGAAATCCCTGGCGCACTTGAAGCAATCCTCATGATCACCGACGTGCCGGTGTCGCTGGTTGCACTCGCCACGGCGCTCGAGCAACCCGTCAACGTTGTGCGCGACGCGGTTCACTCAATTCGAGATGAGTACGACTCGCAGAAACGCGGATTCGAGTTGCGCGAAGTTGGCGGCGGATGGCGCATCTTTGTTCGCCAAGAATTCGACTGGGCCGTAAAGATGTTTATTGCCAACGAGAACCCAACCAAACTGAGTCAGGCTGCCCTCGAGACGCTTGCCGTCATCGCCTATAAGCAGCCCATTTCTCGAGGTCAAGTTGCGAGCATTAGAGCTGTGAACGTCGACAGCGTCGTGCGCACACTTCTGAACCGCGGTTTAATCTCGGAGCTTTACACCGACAGCGAAACCGGTGCCGTGCACTTCGGAACCACCGACCTGATGCTCGAGTTGCTCGGCATCAACTCGCTCGATGAGCTACCTCGCATCAGCCCCTATTTGCCAGATGCGAGCAGTGATTTTGATGAACAGCACTAAAGATTTCGACGACGATTCAATCGAACCAACCGAAGATGTGGTGTTCGAACGCGTTCCGCTAGAGAATGCCGAGATACGACTGCAAAAGGCGCTCGCAGCTGCGGGCGTGGCCTCACGTCGAGCTTGCGAAGATCTAATCGTCAAGGGACAGGTAAAGGTCAACGGCAAGCTGGTTACCGAACTTGGCTCGCGCGTGAACCCGACCACCGACAAGGTGACCGTTCGCGGTGTTCCTGTTCAGTTCGACACCAGTCGGGTTTACCTTGCCCTGAATAAGCCAGTTGGCGTGATTTCGACCATGAGCGATGAAGAGGGTCGCCCCGACCTGAGCCAGTTTGTAATCGACTTCGATCGCGTCTTCAACATTGGCCGCTTGGATGCAGAAACCAGCGGTCTTCTTTTACTCACGAACGACGGAGAACTGGCTAATCAACTCGCGCATCCTTCGTTTGGAGTTGAAAAGACCTACGTTGCTCGAGTGGTGGGCGAGGTGGTTCCGGCGACATTGCACAAGCTAATCAGCGGTTTCGAGCTCGAGGACGGCTTCATTAAAGCCGATCGCGCCAGGGTGATCGACAAGTCTCGTGGCGATTCACTGGTTGAGATTGTGCTTCACTCGGGTCGCAATCGCATTGTTCGCAGAATGCTAGATCACGTTGGGCACCCGGTTATCGGGCTGGTGCGCAAGCAGTTCGGGCCAATTCACCTGAGCACACTCAAGGTCGGACACGTGCGCCACCTTAGTAAAATCGAAGTTGGAGCTTTACTGAAGGCCGCTCAGGGTAAAACCCCTCGAGCACCTCGACCACCTAAATCTTCATCAGACGGTGGCCAGCGTTCCAGACCGGATAACAAGAAGAGGTTTTAGCAGTGGCAATAAGGGCGATTAGAGGAGCGATTCAGCTCGATGTAGATGAGCGCGAGCACTTGCTCAAGTCGACCGCGGAGCTGCTTTCAAAGACTTTGCACGCGAACGACATTGACTCGTCGCAGTTGATCTCGATACTGTTTACCGCTACTCCAGACATCACCTCTGAATTTCCAGCGCTAGCTGCCCGCGAACTTGGTCTTGGCGATGTGCCGCTCATGTGTTTCGTCGAAATGGACGTGGCGCGAGCCATGCCGAGGGTTATTCGTCTAATGATTCACGCCGACACCAACAAGGCGCGCGGAGAAATTCAACACGTCTACCTTCGAGGTGCAACTGCATTGCGACTGGATCTGGCCCAGTGACCTCAGTTCGCCTCTCTGGAACGGTGCGAGTCGTCGGTGCCGGACTTCTTGGCACCAGCATAGGTTTAGCCCTTCGAAAGCAGGGGCTCGATGTTGTGATCGATGATCTGTCTCCGGCAAATCAACGATTAGCCATCGATTACGGTGCCGGTCGAGTGCCGGCCGAAGGTGACAGTATTTCACTCGTTGTCGTTTGTGTGCCTCCCGACGTAACAGCTAAAACGGTAGCCTTCGAGCTCAAAGCCAATGCCGATGCAGTGGTTACCGATGTCGCTTCGGTTAAGGCGCAGATTCTGCATGACTTGAGTGCCTCCAATGAGGACTTGACCCGTTATGTCGGTTCACACCCCATGGCTGGCCGTGAACGCGGGGGAGCGCTCTCGGGGCGAGCGGATCTGTTCTTTACGCGCCCTTGGGTGATCGCTGCCAACTCGGAATCATCGGTCGAGGCCATCGGCTTGGTTGAAAAACTTGCGCTCGACTTGGGCGCAACGCCGGTTTCGGCCGACGCCCAATCTCATGATCGCGCCGTTGCCTTGGTGTCGCACCTGCCGCAGTTGGTTTCGACGCTGCTTGCTGCTCGCCTAGAACACGCCGATTCTCAGGATGTAGCACTCGCCGGTCAAGGGCTACGAGACACTACTCGCATAGCTGCCAGCGATGCAGCACTTTGGCTTCAGATTCTCAGCGCAAACTCAAATCGAGTACTTCCACTGCTCGAGCAACTAGCTGCCGACCTGGGTTCGGTAATTGCCGCTCTCAAAGACCTTTCGCAGCCGGGTGCGCTTTCGGTAATCGGCGATCTTTTGAAGCGTGGAAACGCCGGCGTTGAGAACATCCCCGGTAAGCACGGTTCGCAGCCGAAACAGTACTCGCGCGTGGTTGTGATGATCGACGACCGCCCTGGTCAGCTGGCAAAGCTGCTCACCGAAGTTGGTGAAATCGGAGTGAACCTCGAAGACCTAAAACTCGAGCACTCACCGGGTGCTCAGGTCGGTCTTCCTGAACTCTTTGTGCTACCCGAAGCCGAATCTAAGTTGGTAACGGCACTCGGTGAGCGCGGTTGGCGAATCGTCGGCTAATGGTGCAAATCATCGCCATCGATGGCCCAGCCGGATCTGGCAAGTCGAGTGTTTCAAAGCAAGTGGCGCGCGAACTTGGGTTTGGCTACCTAGACACCGGTGCGGCATACCGCGCTTTGGCTCTGGCGGTTAGCGAAGGCTGGGTGGGCGCGCATCAAAGCGGCACTGGGCAAAATGTGCCCAACTTGGATGAATTCGATTACTCGATCTCTCTAAACCCAAGTGATTTCTGGGTAAAAGTTGGAAAAGTTGACGTTACCGAGACCATTCGCGAGCCCAGGATTGCCGAAACGGTCAGCTCGGTTGCCGGTGTGCCAGCGGTGCGTGCATTCATGCGAGAGCTCACTCGCAGCCTCGTGGCCCAGTCGAATCTGCCTGGCGTCGTTGTCGAAGGCCGCGACATAACCACCGTGGTTGCACCCGACGCCGAGAAACGTATTCTGCTAACGGCCTCCGAAGAAGTTAGACTAGTAAGACGTTCTGCTGAACTCTCACCCGAGGTTGCTAAGAACGTCGAAAGCCAAGTTTCTTCGCGTGATGCGCAAGATTCAAAGGTTGCAGACTTTATGACTCCCGCCGAGGGAGTCACCCTCGTGGATTCCACCAATCTCAACTTCGAGCAAACCGTTGCCGCAGTATTGGAAGTCATCCGCGCCTAAATAGGAGACCGTGATGTCTGAAGACGAATTTGTAGTTGAGCCGATTGACCCGGCGTTCATAGAACGCTTGAGCCAGATCGATTCTGCCGAAGAAGAAGCGCGCGAGCGCACCCTTCGCGCAGGGCTAGAAGACTATGACCTCGAAGAAGAAGACTTCGATGTGCTGGCCGCACAGTTTGGCGAGAACGACGGACCGATCTACCTACCCGCTCTTCCCGTGCTTGCCATAGTCGGTCGACCAAACGTTGGTAAATCTGCTCTCGTAAACCGCATTTTGGGTCGCCGCGAAGCCGTGGTTGAAGACAAGCCTGGCGTTACCCGCGACCGTATTTCTTACAAAGCCGAGTGGAACGAACGTAAGTTCACCCTGGTTGACACTGGAGGCTGGGAGCCAGACGCTAAGGGAATCGACAAGAGCGTTGCGTTGCAGGCTGAAATTGCGGTAGAACTAGCCGATGCCGTGCTGTTTGTGGTGGATGCCACCGTTGGCGCAACCGCCACCGATGAGCGCGTCGTCAAGATGCTTAGAGCCAGCAAGAAGCCAGTTTTAGTTATCGGAAATAAGATCGACGACTTCCGACAAGAACCTGAGGTTGCAAACCTCTGGTCGCTCGGCCTGGGGGAACCGTATCCGGTATCGGCTTTGCACGGCCGAGGTGTCGCCGACATGCTCGACGCGGCCATGAAGATGCTTCCCAAAATCAGTGCCGTCGCTAAAGAAGAAGTGGGTGGGCCAAGAAGAGTTGCACTCATCGGTCGACCAAACGTTGGCAAGTCATCGCTTTTGAACAAGGCCGTGGGCAGTGAGCGTGCTGTGGTCAACGACCTAGCCGGCACCACGCGCGACCCAATTGACGAGCAAGTCGAACTTGCCGGCAAGATTTGGCGCTTCGTTGATACCGCAGGTATTCGTCGTCGCGTGCACCTTGCTCAAGGCGCAGACTTCTACGCATCGCTGAGAACCGCTGCCGCCCTTGAGCGCGCCGAAGTTGCTGTGGTGCTGCTCGACGTCACACAGCCAATTAGCGAAGCCGACATTCGAATCATCGACATGGTTCTCGAATCGGGGCGTGCACTGGTCTTGGCCTTCAACAAGTGGGACATGCTAGACGACGAGCGCCGACGCTACCTTGAGCGCGAAATTGAGCAAGACCTCGCCCACGTAGATTGGGCTCCAAGAGTAAACATTTCGGCAAAGACCGGTCGTCACCTAGAGAAGCTAGTTCCGGCTCTAGAAGTAGCTCTCGATTCATGGGATCAGCGCATCGCCACCGGAAAGCTCAACGCTTTCGTTTCGGAGTTGGTTATGGAGAACCCGCACCCGGTTCGCGGCGGCAAGCAGCCTCGCATCCTGTTTGCAACTCAGGCAAGCAGCCGCCCGCCAAAGTTCGTTTTGTTCACCACCGGATTCCTCGACCCCGGCTACCGTCGCTTTATTCAGCGTCGCCTTCGCGAGACCTACGGT
>JAHEAT010000014.1 GCA_024642605.1 Microbacteriaceae bacterium | reverse complement strand
CCCGACAAAGAGGCCTCCGCAAACTTTCGCCCGCGGAGACCTTGCCTTTGCTCTGGCTACTGGTCGGAGTTGGTGACACCAATCGGGCCGAGGTGAAGCCCGGTGATCGACGAGATCTTTCCGTCTTGATCTTCGAAGTTCGCAAACCAAGTTCCTGTGACGGTATCAACCCGGTACTCATTGCGGTTACCAGCATCGTCGGCCAACCAAATCATTATCGTGTGGAGGCCTTTTGGAGAGCCGAGCCCGATAGTGAAGCGACAGTTCCAAACGGTAGATCCGTTTGAGTTTGTTTTGGTTAGGGTGCAATCGGCTTGATGCTCAGCCATGGTGGAAGGTGAGAACACGTCGAACATCACAAAACGTGGCTTGCCGTATTGCTCAGCGGCTAACGTTACGGTGGCGTTTACAACCTGGTCGCTCGAAGAGGTGTTGATTGTTTCCCTGTCGAGCGAAACCGAAATCATTACCGGAAGGGTGTCGTCGCCGGCACCCGTTTGGGTGAAGTAGTTGACGGCTCCGTCAAAGCTGATCGGCTGCGAGGCAAAGATAATCGCAGTGTCGTCCACGTTCCAACGATGAGTGTCGGTCATGTCGGTTTCAATCGAGTAGTAGGTTTGCATGCCATCGAAGGCATAGAGTGCAACGCCCCACTTGCCGTGGCCGGCGCCCTTAGGCAAAGTGAGTGAACATGTCCAGATGCCGTCTTTGCTAGTGCCAGACTTTAGTGTCATTTCTGCGCCGCCGTAGCCAGGGTTCCAGTCAATGGCTAAACCGTGACGAAGGGCGCAGCCAACTCGTTTAACACCAGTGAAATCATCGGTGATGTGAGCTTCAACCGCGATGGTTTGGTCGCTCGCCGAAGTGTCGACGGTGGTTGCCTTAATGACTGGATTCAAGATTCTCGGGGATTGGCTATCACCAGCACCGGTTTGGTTGATCCAATGCTCTGGGCTTTGCGCCATGATCTCAGGCAGATTGCTGTGCCACTTTCCTGACGCCCCTTGATCTGCCAAGCCAAGGTTTCCCGCACGGTCGCGGGTGTCTAAATTTAGGCCCCAGCGTCCGTTTGCTCCACCGTAAGGCAGCGTCACGTTACAGGTATAAACGCCGTCTATGGCGTCTCCAGAAATTCGCACGGCGCTATCGTAGCCGGTGCTGTTTCGTGCGCCATCCCAGGTAACCGAACAGCCAACCGATGCAACCCCCATGAGTTCATCGGTAATGTGAAGGGTCGCAACCACGGTTTGAGCGCCCGTTGAGGTGTCGACCGAGGTTTTTGAAAGTGAGGCGCTCACAATCCATGGAGCATTTTCGTCGAAGCCGCAATAGCTAACGGTGTCATTTGCGTCACGTTCGCAGAGATTTCTCTCATTCTGTGCTGGAGCGCCATTCGCACCAGCCAAGGTGTCGGTTCCGTCGCCCCCGATTAAGCCATCGTTACCCGCTTCACCTTTGAGAATGTCATTTCCACTCTCTCCAAGCAGGCGATCATTTCCGTCGCCACCGGCAAGAGTGTCGTTTCCGTTGCCTCCACCGATAATGTCGTTGCCCGCGTTGCCCGCGAGAGTGTCGCTACCGCCACCTCCACCCAAGGTGTCATTACCTGATCCACCAGAAATCTTGTCGTTGCCGTCTCCCCCAGAAATCGCATCGTTACCGGCATCACCGTTTAGTGAATCGCTGCCAATGCCGCCGTTCAGTGAGTCGGTTCCATCGCCGCCCAAAACCTTGTCGTCTCCGGCCTCGCCAGAAAGACTGTCATCGCCCACACCTCCGTTGAGAGTGTCATTACCAAGACCTCCAACTTCTGAGTCGTTGCCGGCATCTCCAGATAGAACGTCGGTTCCGTCGCCACCAGAAAGGGTGTCATTTCCGTCGCCACCGGCAAGAGTGTCGTTTCCGAGGTCGCCGATTAGTGTGTCGCTGCCAAAGCCTCCAGTTACGGTGTCATCTCCCACACCCCCGTTTTCACTGTCGTTGCCGGCATCTCCAGAAAGAACGTCATTTCCGTCAGAGCCGAGAAGAGAGTCAGCTCCGTCGCCGCCGTTTTCGGTGTCGTTACCTACACCACCATTGATGATGTCGTTGCCGGCATCACCGCGAAGCTTGTCGTCTCCGGCGTTACCGATTTCGGTGTCGTTGCCGTCACCGCCATTGATTACATCGTTGCCGAGGCCTCCGTCGATAATGTCGTTTCCACCGAGGCCATAGATGGTGTCGTTGCCGCCAAGGCCGCAGATTACGTCTGCGTTAGAGGTGCCGGTGAGGGTGTCGCTTGAGGCCGTGCCAACAATCGTGCACACCACACCGGTGGAAGTTTTTGTGGTGGTTGCGGCGTCTACAGCGCCGGCCACGCCGAGCGAAAGCACCAGCGCTCCAAGACCCACAATTACGCGCTTCGGAGAGAAAAGGGAAGAAACCTTCATGGCACGAATCCGATCTAAATGGGCAGGAAGTTCAATGGCAGAAAAACTTCGATTACCCGAACGATAGCACCGTGAAACAAGCGACGGAAGAAGGCATGGCTAATATTTATTCAAACGACTTTTCGGGGATGAAATCAAATGCGCTACCTCATTGTGTGTGATCACTCCGCCACCTATGTGGCTGGAGTGCAAAGCGCCATACGGCGCCAAATTAGGGCACTGGTCGACGCCGGCCATCAGGTGATTTTTGTAGCCCCCAACGCAACCAAACTCGATTTACCCGCAGGAGCTGAAACCGTGGAGCCACCAAAAGCTCGCGTTCGAGTACCGGTGGTCAAATTTCCCATTTATACAAATAGCGCTCGAGTGCAAGCATTCTTTGACAACCTTCTCGACCAATCAAAAGCTGTTGCTGTGCTTAGTCACTCCGAGGGCGGCCTAGCGGTTTCAGCAGCCAAGGCGGCCAAGAGTCGTGGCATCCCGGTAATTCACGTCGTGCACAGTTTCTTCATCACACTAAATGCTTGGCTGCCGTTGCCCATGAGCCTGTTGTCATCTTTATATGAGCGACTCATGAAAATCGACTTTCCGAGACAAGAGCTCAGCTCGAAGCGTTTCAATAATTTTTTACTCAACTACGTTCTAGCGTTCGCTCGCTACGCCAATGCCGTTGTTTCGCCATCAAAACATCAGGCGCTGGCATTGCAGTCGGCTGGCGTAGAACACGTGCATGTAATCTCTAACGTCACCGAACTGGTTGAAACAACTCGACCGTTGCCCGATTTCGGTTCGCTCAAGTTGGTTTGGGTGGGTCGTTTTTCTCCTGAGAAACGCCTAGGCGTCGCGCTCGAGGGAGTGCGATTGGCACGTAGGGAACTCGAAAAAATGGGTATCGGTGCAAATCGAATTCGGCTTGACATTGCCGGCGGTGATGGGCGCAACGACAAGACGGCAACTTGGCACGGCCGAGTAAGTTCAACAAGGGTTGGTGAGCTCATTGATGCCAGTCATGCCGTTTTGCTTACCTCGCATAATTTCGATAATCAACCAATGGTGGTGTTAGAGGCGTTTGCCAGAGGCCGGGCTGCGGTGTTGTCGGATCCTAAGCTGGCTGCCGAGTTTGGTGAAGGTTCGATTCTCTCCGAAGACCACACGGCCGATGGTTTGGCAAAAACCCTGGTGCGTTTGGTTACCAACCCTCACGAGGTTATGAGAGCAGCTGCCCAAGCGCGCGATATTTCTGCTCTATCAACCGCTAGAAATCACGTCAAAAAACTTGATGCCCTAGTTTTGCCTCTGGCAACCTTCGAGGAGTAGAGTACGGTCAACGCCTCACAACCTGAGAGCGGCCATCAAGTTGGGAGTAAGTTATGCCACGTTCAATTCGAAACCGCTGGGTTTCTGTTCTCTTGTCGATGCTTTTGGCTCTCACTTCTTCTTTGATTGCCTTGCAACCATCTTCGGCGGCCGCACCGGCCGGAATCGCAGTTGACACCACCGGGCTCAAACTAACTAATACTCCCGGGCTGGTGTTTGACAAGACGGTAGACATCGTCGACCAAAATCAGCTCGGGCTAGGGGCTACTACCAAGAACACCACGTACTCCGAAGTTGGTATTTCCAACTTCAGCGTCGACCTAACCATTGGTGGAAAGATTCAAACTTTCAATCTCGGCACTGTTGATGTCAGACACGACGAATCGGGTGACGTGCCTCTGTACACAATTTGGCTCAGTAATTTCCCGGGCGACTCGCTGACCAGCATCCCCGATTTGACCGTTGTAACGAAAGTGGCAATACGCGGCACTACGAACGCCCGATCTACCACCAGCAATCTTGTGAAAACCCTATTGGCGAGTAAAGGCTTAACTTACACAGGCTTCTACATCAACGGTGCGTCAGCCACCGGTTCGGAGATTTCGGTTTCGGGTACCAATACAACTAATAAAGACATTTATCTTTCGATTGCCAACGTTAAATACATGGGCGTAGCGCTCACCCAAAAAGTTAAGAATATATACGCGCCAGCCAATGGTGACTTCTGGTGGGAAGTTGGAACTACCGACCTCGATTTGAACTGGAATCGGCTGGGCAAAGACTTGAGTTTCACTATGTCGGTGCCCAAGTTGAGCAGCCTCACAGCTACAAAGATGGCCCTTCCAACCGGCATTGTCGTGGCTCCAACCGACGTTGCTAAGGAGTGGTACTACAGCCCAAATAACAACTACTACTACGACTCAGCCAAGTACGGCGATCGCACCTACGTGTGCGTGAATCTGAAAAACAACACAAGTGCCACGGTAAACATCTCGGCAGCGTTCAATTGGTTTGTCGACGGCGTTAGTTACCTCAACTCAGGAATCGCCGTCACCCAAATCGGAGCCGGTGAAACCAGGTGCGTTCAAGGAACTTACGACAACTTCGTTGGAGTGAAAGGCGACGTTCGCTTCGGCGCAAATGTGACGGCCGTAGGTACGGTGCAAATAGCCAAGGCCGCAGTTGTCGACACTTCTGCGGTGCAGCTACCAAAAGGTTTTTCCATCAATAGTCAAGGAGTGAGCTACGACGCAGACACTAAAAAGTCCACCATCGTGGTAGTGCTCAAAGCGCCTGATGAGTTTCAAAACGAGCTTCGCATTTCGGGTGCAAAGATTAATGGAATTGGAACTCTGCCGAAGGTCGGAATGCAGATTCAGGCTGGGGGGCCAGGAATGACCGATAATTTGCGACGTTTCGAAATTGGACCACTTACGGGCGATTACCGACTATCTAACAAGGTTCTCGCTTTGGCGGGCAAAGTGAGCATAACCGCAATGACCGAGTTTGATTCCTGGAGCAATTTCAAAAGCCAAACTCCAGACGGAGCCATCTACTGCGGTAACAACTATCCGCCAACCTGGAACTATGCAAACTCGGGCAACACCAACCAGACGACAATCAATTTCTACTGCTTCAACCTCAGCAAGGTGAGCCACACGATTGACTTGTCGAGCCTCAGCATCAAAGTGACCAGTAAGTCGGGCGTGGTTAGCAACTACAACGCCTTGCCAGGCTCGGGGGCTGTGGTGTTAGGTTCTCGTGCAGGGAGCGTTTCGGTGGATCTGTTCAATGTCCCTGGTGACGTGCGAACTGACGGCTATGTTATTCAGGTATCGGGTTTGATCAAAGTAACCAAGTAGTTTGATGTCTCAACTCGGCACTAGTCTGCTTGTCGAATAGTCGTCGAGTTTCGGGAGTCAGGTGCGAGTTACTAGTTCGGGAACGTGGGCTTTTGCTAGCCGCGATGTTTTTGCTGCTGCTTGCGAACACTGCACAAGGCTCGACATGGCGGTTGCCGCTAAGCTTCCCGAGATTTTGACTAGGGTTGCACCTTATCGGGTCGACTTAAGCAAAAAAGTGCACATTATTCAGGGCAATGAATATGAAGACACAATTTTTACAGAGCTCGCCGAAAGCGTTGCACCAGGCGATTTTTTGGAATTCGATCGGGCAAACCAAAACCTCGAAGCCACCCTCGATGCGCTTCGGCGGGGTGTTCCGCTGGTTGCTCAGGCCATGTTTGTTCACCATTTTGGCGATTTTGAGTGGATGGGCTTCGCAGACCTACTCGTTCGTGAAGACTTTGACCTTCGGGTTGGCGAAGGCGGAAAACTCGTGGCGGTTCAGAACTACACTGCTTCAATCCCTCACGACCAGCCGCCGAGTTCACCAAAGTATGTGGTGTGGGATGTAAAGCATGCCAAGGGCGCGTCACCCAAATATTGGAAACAGGTTGCCGGCTATGCCGAGGTCCTTGAGTTTTACGACTTAGCCAGCACCCAACCCCTTGGTGTGATTCTTTCGGGCCGAAAACTTGCTCGAAACGAGTACGAGGCCAGCCTTGAAGAAATGCGGCAGAGTCGCACAGCGTTATTTGAGCGTCTTGGGCTTGCGTCACCCGCCGACATCACTGCAGAATTTGCGCCTTTGGGATGTTGTGCAAGCCGTGCGATTTGCGACGAGATATTCTGCAGCTTCCCCGACCTGTGCGCCAAGATTCGTTACGAACAAGACTCACTCGAGCAGTTGCCCGGCGGTCTGCCTCAGCACCGTGCTGCGCTCAACGCCGCGGGCATCTTTACTACCGCGCAGCTAGCCCAGCAAACTCCAAGCGATGCGGTCGCTAATCTAGCCGATGGAATGTTGGGCAAATACATCGAGTGGTCTAAGGTCATTCAAGCCGAACGCAACCATGGGCCAGCCGTGATTCAAACGGCAAAACCTGCCGATGTGGGGCTACCGCCATTAGATTCGGGCGACCTATTCTTCGACATCGAATGGTTCAACCCACTCGAGCAAGATGAACTCATATTCATGTTTGGCGTTGTCGATTCAGACGACCAGTTCACCGCGTTTCTCGCCGACAATGTTGAACAAGAGCGCTTGGCCTTCGAACAATTCGTTGAGTTTGCTAGCGACAACCTGCGTAGGCATCCCGGTAGCCACATCTACCACTACAGCGACCCCGAGCCAGGGCGGCTTCGCAAGCTTGCGGCGCGCTACGGCGCGCTCGTTGGCGAGGTTGAAACCCTGGTTAAAACGATGGTCGACTTGAAGCGGGTTGCCAAGGCAGCGATCATGCCAGGATGCGGTGGCTACAGCATTAAGCAACTCGAGCGTTACTACAGCGCAGATTCCAAGCTCAACCGCGGCTCTCTGGTTAAAGGTGGTGACGACGCCATGTATCAGTACTACGAATTTGTGCGCCTCACAAACGAGAGGCGACCGGCCGAAGCGGCTGCCGTGATGCAGGTGATACTCGATTACAACCGTGACGACTGCCTCTCAACGAAGCTGTTGGCACAGTGGTTAGACTCGTTAAATCACTGAGGCTAAGCGGAGACTAGATGACGGCGCAACGAAGACACATCGTTCTTCGCGAGTTTCCGCCAAACCTCAACCGAACGGTCAGGCCAAGCGCCGAGTATCTTGAAACCACCGATGGCTCGCTACTAGCCGAAGACTATTTGCTTCGAACCGATGCAAATGGTTTTTTAGAAACCGGCAATCAAGGGCGAGGCTCAGTGCCTATTTACATTCTCGGAGATTCGTTTACCGAAGCCGTTTTTGAGAACGAAGGAAAACGCTTCAGTGACATCTTTGAACGCAACCTTATTTCTCGGGGGCTCAACTATCGAGTTCTAAACGCTTCCTATTCACGAGCCACACTGCTTCACCTCTATAACGTGCTGATCAACAAAGTGCTCAACTCAACTCTTAACCCCAAAACCGTTGTCATTCTGGTCAAGTCGCAGGTTGACGTTCAAATAACCAATGCTGCTGGCAGCTACTGGAATGAGTTCGGACTTTTCTCGCCACTGAGCCCATCGACAAAATTAACCGAGGACATCAGCAACGATTTAGAACATGATTTGGTCAGTGGTGCGAGGCTACTCAACCTTTTTATCGACACCTGCAAGCGATTCGAAATTCGCATCGTGCTTGGCACAGCGCCAGCCCGAACCGGAAGTCGACTCAGCGACCCCGTTTTGTCTCGCTATTTTGCCACCGAAGAAGAGCGAAGCCGCCGATCGGCCGAACGAGATGCGAGCAATGCGCTGGTTCGACGAGTTGCTGCTGTGCGAGACATTCCTCTCATCGATGTCGATCGAGCATTCTTAGGTAGATCTGATTTGCTCTACGACTACACGCACCTGAATAGCGCCGGACAAGTGTTTCTGGCGCAGTTGCTCACCGGGCAGCTAGCCGACAAACTTTAGCGCTTGGTTATGCTTGAGACATGAGCCTGACCACCCGAATTCTGCGTGCAGGTTACGACTTTCTATCGCTCCCGGTGTTTGCCCGAATTTCCGACTTCATGCTGAATTCAGAGTTCGAGATGCGCATTCAACTCAACCGAATTATTAAACCCCGTACTCCCTCGCCCAAGGTAACCGTTGTCGTACCAGTATTTAACGTGGAGCGGTACTTGTCGACCTGCCTTCGAAGTCTTCAGGCGCAAAATTATTCAAACCTCCACGTGATCGTAATCGATGACGGTTCAACCGATCGATCACGAAAAATCGCCCAACGGTTTCAAAGAAGGTTAAACCTAACGATCATTCAACAGCCAAACGCCGGTATCTCGGCTGCTAGAAACAACGGTGTGAAAGCCATCAAACAAACCGACTACATGATGTTTCTAGACAGCGACGATTCGTTGGCAGCAAATTCGATAAGCCAACTCGTTAGGCAGGCCGAAAAAACCGGCTCAGACTTTGTGATGGCCGACACCATTCGCACCAAGGGTATCGTCTGGGTCAAGCGCATCGATACCAGGGCAGTGTTTGCCAAAGGCACCATCGAGAAAACCAACTTCGCCAAGCATCCCTCGGTAATTCAAGATCTAACCGCTTGGAATCGCTTGTTCCGCTGGGATTTCTACAAGAACAACCACATCGCGTTTCCGCTCGGCCGATTCTTTGAAGATTTCACCACCATGACGCTGGCCCTGATTGCAGCCGACACCTTTGACATTCTCGCCAAGCCCATTTACAACTGGCGAATTCGCACTGAGGGCTCCCGCTCAATAACTCAACAGTCAGGCGACGACCTCAAGTTTGCGCACCGGCTCGAAGAACTTCACAAGGTGAAGGCAATGATCAAAGATGCGATCGCAATCGGTAAGGCAACGAGGGCCAATCTCGACGCCTTCTCGGAACGCGTGATGCGCCACGACCTCAGATTGCACCCAGACAAGCTCAAAGAGCTAGTTGAACTGGCAACGGTAGAAGAGTAGAACTACTTTCCAACCTTGATGTTTAGTTCTTTCGCGTAGGCCAAGAACTCATCTTTGTAAAGCGCGTATCCAGCCTTCCAAGGCTTGCCCGGCCCGGCCCAGTGAACAATCTTGGGGTCCGCCGAGTAGTCCTGGGTAGGCACGAAGTTCCAGTCGTCGTCGATTGCAAGTGCACGACCCCGCGACCAGAAGTTCATTACATCTTGGTCGTTCAATCGAAGTTCTTCAACAAGGTACAGGTTCTTGGCTATGAAGTCTTCGGAGCGCATCTTTTTTAGGTTCATAAGAAGAATGCCGGCGTTGTAGGTGTCGGCGGTTAGGTCTCCCGTTTCGTGCGCGCGTCGGCGCAGCGCCCAAGCCTGCTTGGCCGGAAGCGACAGGCTCACGCGCGTGATTACGTCGATGAGGCTCGACCAGCCATCGAGACGGCTCTTCTTGCCACCGAACACCTTGTTGCCCAACTTCAGATCGTAAAGCTTGCCAACATCACCGCGAATCAAAATATCGACATCTAGGTAGAGCACCTTGTCGAGGTCTTTCAGCACGGCAGGCAAGAACAGGCGGTCGAAGGTTGAAACCGTGATGTGTTTCATCAGGTTGACCTTGCTACCGTACTGAATGTCGCTGAAGTCGTGAAAGTGGAAGTTCACTTTAGGAAAAAGCGACGCGACCTTAACGAAGTAGTCGTTGCCGAGGCCGCGGGTGAGAATGTGCGCATTGATTTCGCGCTGAGTGTTTTTAACCAGCGAAGCCAGCACCACAATCAGTTCGTTCTGCAGGTTCTGGTCGCAGGCGAAAGCTACATCTACCGCCTTAGGCCCACGCTTGTTTTTGCCCAGACGTACAACGTGTGATTCAAACTTCTTGTAAACATCGGGCAGGTCGATCGCTGACTCACCCAGTGGCTCCAGGTTCTTGCAGTATTTGTCGGCGAAGGCTACATCTGGTGCAACGAGTTCACGCCAAATCTCCATGACCTCGGCGTGTGACTTACCCGCAAGAATGTTGCTGATGACAATCTCAAGCTTCTGCTCGATGCCGCTTCGAATCTTGTTGAAGTCTTCCTCGTTTAGATCTAGAAGACCCTCGAAGCGAACATCCGAGCGTTTGCTAGGCACAAACTCGACAGGGAGCCCCATCGAACGTGCCGGTAGGTAGCAGTGCAAGCGCTTGGTGATTACCTTGCCGTAGTCTGCGTACTTTGCCAACATTCCGCGCGCATCTTCGAGGCCTTCAACCAGAGTGAACTTGCGTACGTAATCGCCAATTTGAATGTAGAACCACTTCCACATAAAGAGGTAGCGCCATTTGTTCCACTTGAGCCCGGCTTCGACCACCGCGAGCTTAGGGATGCGGCCGGCAAAGCGCGCCTTTGGCAGAACCTGACCGACGGTGGTGGTTACACAACCCGAGAAGAATGCAGGAACACCGTAGTCGCGAAGACGATAAACGGTGGTCCAGTCACGGCAACCGATAGGGCCAAACTTCTTGAGTTCGGCAGCAACCTCGTCGTTCATCACGCCGGCATCTTGAATGTGGAAGGAGATCATGATCGGGTTGATGTTCTCTGGGTATGGAAAGTCAACCTTGCCCATGTATGGGCGGTGCATGAACCAGCCGTTGCTGATTAGCCAAGTGTTCTTTGGGTAGCTCTTGCCAGAGGCAAAGTCGCGTTGCAACTCGATTGGCTGAACCTTTACCGGTTTGCCGTCGAGTCGACGATTCTTGTGAATTCTCGACTGGAGCGAGGTTAGGTAACTGGCAAGCTTGGAGCCGCCGACGAACTCGACGTTCTGAAAACGCAGCAGGTGCGAAATGGCGGCGAGGGTCTGAACGTAGTCTCCGCGGTTAGAAGATGAGCGCTGGTAGTCGAGCATCTTGTAGTCCATAACCGCGAAGTTGACGGTGTTGGCAATGTTCTTGGTGGCGCTGCCGTCGTCGGCGAGCATGCGAACCCACCAGTCGAGTTCGGTGCGCTCAACTTCGTTGAGAGCTGCGCGGTTTACCGGTGTGTCTAAGCCGGCCACCCACTTGCGAACCTGGGAGATGTGTTGGTGCTTGATGGCTACACGGATGAGTGTGGCTCTGAATGAGGCCGAAATCGAGTCGGTGGCAAGCAACGCCTCAACTTCTGCAAGGGCAGTGTTACCTTCTACCTGAACTAGTGAGTCGAAGTATTCGAAGGGGGCTACTTCTTTAACCCGGTCAATTCCAGCTTCGCGAAAGAAGCCGAGGGCCGATTCGTGAAGACCATCGGTGGCCAAAAAAGTGCCGAAGCCGATGGCTCCGAGAGTGCGAGTGGATGGAGCGTCGTAGATACGCTGTAGCGCCGAACGAGCGGCAACGCGGTTTCCCTTTGGGTAGCTAGCGCGCACGTGGCCAACCAAAATTTCGTCGAGTGGCTTGCCGTGCTCAAGGCGCTTGACGAGTTGTGCACTCAGCTCATCTTCGGTTTGAAGCAGCAGCTTCTCGCTGAACTCGTTGATCTTTAGTGTGTAGCGGCGAACCTTGCCTCGTTTTAGAACATATCTAACGGCTCGGGTTAGAAAATCGCGCACTTGAACCTCTATCGGGTAGCAGTTTTAGTCGTTTCCAACCCTACCCGAAAGGCTCTAGCACGCCCTAGAAGCCAGCGAGCTCGTCTACTCCAGAAACGCGCTTCGAGGTGCCATCGGCACTTCTAACCTGAATGGTGAAGCTCGGGTTTTCGATCGACGTGTTCACCTCCAGAGTCGCGCTGTCGCCACTGTTTTGCCACGCAAGCGTGATCGAGCTCGGACCGGTAACCAGCCAGGTGAACTCTCCGTTGAAGGCATTGTGGTTGCGAATGCGAGCGAGTGCCACGATTGCTCTGGTAACCGGTTGTTCGAGAGCTTGAGCGATTTCGGCTGGCGTGTAGTTGTGGCGGTTTACGTCGCGACCCTGACCGGTGCGAGCAAACAGCTGCTGGTCATCCATGCCATTAAACAGGCCAACGTAGTAAACCTGAGGTTCACCAGGCAAGAAGAACTGCACGGCACGGCTCGCGACATAGGCGGTGTCGTTAGCGAGGATGTTCGGTAGCGTCGCGTTGATCTGATGTGGCAAGTTAAACCACTGAGGCACAACGCTGGCGATTTGCGAGTGGCCTCCGGTGTTCTGGGCTGCGCGCTCAAAGATGAAGGCCATTTCATCCTGGGTAATCAAGCCAGGACGGCCGTTGATAGGCCCACCGTCGATTACGCCATAACCGTCGTGAGTGTCGAGCACGTTTAGGCAGTTGTGTGGGCGAATCTTGAACCAGTTGTCCAGACGATCCACGGTTCCGGTGAAGAACGAGTGCAGCAGTAGCGGTGCAGTTTGGAAGTCGTAGATGAGATCTACCAGAGGTGCAATTTCGAGTTGCTGGGTGTAGTGGGCGTGAACTTCAACTAGAACGCGCATGTCATAGCTGTGAATGAGCTCGCCGATTTCTTTGACGAACTCGAGGGTCTCGGCGGTCATGAATGAGTCGGTGCCGGGAGTCTTTACGGCGTAACCCACTGCGTCGAGGCGAACAACCTTTACGCCGCCGCTCTTCAACGCTTCGAGAATTCGAACCAGGTAGGCCTTACCGGCCGGGTGCTTAATGTCGATGTCGACCTGGCTCGGCATAAAGGTGGTCCAGACCAGTCGTCGCTTGCCGTCAACTTCATATGCCGTAAACGGAAGACCTGGGCGCGGGCGGTAGAACGACGTGATTCCCGCTTCGGTGGCACCGTTTGGAAAGACGACATCCATGGTTAGAAACATGCCGGCAAACTCAGATGCATCGCCCTTGGCTTGCCAGTCGATGAACTCTGGAGAAAGGTACGAAGCGTGGTTCACGATTAGGTCGGCGGTGAGTTCGTGAGTTTGCGAGATTCGCTTGAAGTCGGCCCAGTTGCCTAGGCGAGGGTCGACGATGGTGTGGTCGATTGGGTCGAAGCCGGCGTCGTCGCCATCGTAAGGGTGAAAGAACGGCAGCACGTGAACACCGTTGAAATCGGCTAGCGGGCCGGCGAGTAATTTCTCGATCTCGCCGAGGTTTCCACCGACGCGTTCGGCGTATACCAGAATGCTGGCACCAGACATCGAATCCTCCAAGTAGCAACTGCAAGCGTTTACAACGCTTTAGAAAACTCTACTTGTTTTGCGCTTTATCGTGAAACGATGTGGCCAAAATTCCAAAGTTGATCACGTCGGATAGGTCTGGCTTAGAAGGTTCTACGCCTGGCTCGGCGAAACTGAAATCGGCGCGCTCTAGCACTTGGTTCAATTGGTTCAAATTCTCCACCAACCAACCCCCGCCGAACAGGCGGTGGAACTCGCGAAGTTTCTCGTCGCCGGCTATGGCAATGTATGGAAGACCAAGGCCGTAGGCGATGATTGCGCCGTGCAATCTCGAAGTGACCACCAGTGAACTCTCGCAGTAATAGTCGTAGATTATGTCGTCGACGCCTTCGGTTTCTGACTGCACGTTGAAGGTCTTTACAACGTTTAGATCGCGTGCTTTTAGAGAGCGCTCAACTGCGTCGTGCACTTCGTCGCTGACCAGCTCGGGGTGCATCACAAGGGTAACCGCGTTTTTAACTGGTGAAACGGCAAACTTTCGAAGGTAAAAAATAGTGGGGCAGGCGGTGATGCTGATTTGATCGCGGATGCTGCCGCCATAAGTATCGGCGGTTAACGTATCTCTCACGTTCACCGCGAGAGCGCGCTCGAACACCGACACCGCTACCTGAGGGTGAACGTATGTGGGTTGCTCTATCGAATCGATACTGCAAAGGCCAACGCCCCAAATCAGGTAGGGAAGGTTGCACTTCTCGGCGAATTCTCGCCAGAAGGGTTCGAAGACTGAGTGCAACAGCCCAGCACCGCCGATTACGGCAAGTTCGTAGTTGTCGTTTACAAAATCCCAGTCGATTTCTCGATGAACATTGAAGACATCGGTGTTTTCGTGAAGCATTTGCTGAATGGCCAGCACCGGTAAAAAGTTGCCTATGTTGGGGTTGGTAGAAACAAACTGCACTACCTTCGACTGGGCGAAGTAACTTTCGGCGCCCTGAACTCTCGCCAGTTGCATGTTGCGAAGAATTGTGCGCCGGTTGAGCTCAGCGCGGGTTTCAGGCTTGGTACTCAATCGACTTCTTCACTTCGTTTCTAGATGCAGGCTTTCAGACTATCTTTGGCAACTCTTAGAAGGTGGGCATTAGCCTGTAGTCGTGCAGGAAAAAAAGTGGATGGCAGGATTTCGAAACCCTTGGTTCTGGGTGTTCGCAATCACTACGGCGCTTCAAGTTTTTCGCGGGAGCCCGAAAGACACCATCATATTCTCGCTAAGTGGGGTTGCCGTTTGGATTAGCGCATCGGGAGTTTTAGGAAACCGGTTTGGCAACAAGATTCGGGTGAACCGAGCGTGGACTTTTTGGGGCGTAGTGCTCTTTGCAATCGCACTCACGGTGATCGATCGGCACGGCTACATTGACGGCGCTTTGATATTGGCGTTGTTGCCACTGGTTTTACGTCTGGTTTGGTATTCCGACACTGGGCCAAAAGACAAACCCGACCCCCGCATGGCGCGCTCTAGAACGCTCTGGACAATTCTGTGCCTTGGCATTACGGCTTGGGAGTTTATGGCAAACATTCTTGGGCAGCTAGCCGGCAGCCTCACTATTTACCCCACGATCTCGGTGTTGATCGATCCGCTGCTCGACACCAAATATGGCCAGGCGGGGTTTGTCATTTTGTGGCTCGCGCTCGGCATCGGGCTTCTACGAATTTGGGGTAAAAAATGAACACTGCCTGGATTATCGGTGGCTATTTATTTTTCGTAGCTCTCGGGGTGGCCCTCTGGCTCTATTCACGAAGCGAAAAAACGCCGGTGGCATCGGTCGGCGAACTCATCGACCGCATCATGCACCATAGAACCACCCGAGTTGCAATCATGCTCGCCTGGTGGTGGGTTGGGTTTCACTTCTTGGTAAACGTCATCGGGCGCTAGCCGACTAAGGCTTTTAGCCGAACCAGCATTTCGCGGTAGGTTTCATCAACGTAATGAAAAGGCGCTTCGCCCCACTTGTGGTCTACGCGTGAAACGGCTTTGCTTTGGTCTATGCGAATCACCTCGAGGCCGCGGTCTTCGAGCTCAACTAGGTAACGCTCAATTGTTGCGTTGAAATTGGCCGCCTTCGCCGAGTTGCCGTTGACCGGTTCCCCATGATCGTTGCTGAGCGCCCAGGGTGTGGCGTTGACTACTACTCGAATGCCTTTGAGTGACCTTAGAAATTGGTCTAAGGCTTTTTTCCAAAGTTCGAAGTGCTCGTCGTTGCGAATACTTATTGCTTCGCCCTCGATTGGCTGCTCTGCATAAATCAGGTTGCTGGTTATAAAGTCGCCGCCGGCAAGCCGAATAACCCCACCGCGTTCGTCGCAGAGATCCCACAGAATTACCGACGGTTCAAAGTGGCTTATCTGACTTAGCAGATTTCCGGCGACATCTCCTTTGGCCATCTCCCTTGGAAAATTATTTGGGATGCTTTCAAAGTCGAATCCGAGAGCTGTTCGATCAACGTGGCTTTGGCTACTTATTAGCGATTGACGGGCTACGTAGCCATCGAGTTCAAACCCGAACTCCGGCCACCAGTCAACGCTGTCGCGAGATACGCAGCTACCGTAGATGAATATCTTCTGCACTAGACAAGTTTAGGTTCGCATCTGTCGTATTGTGAAAGAAGTTTCACAGTGTGCGCTGTGCTTGGAGTTTTGTATTTACGAAAGTTGGCACACCTTGACCGCAACCACCTCGATTCGCCGCCGAACCGCGCTGTTGGCGCTTTGCTCTCTATTGGTGGCACTCGTGCTTCAGCCAGCCGGCGCATCGTGGGGCGCT
>JAHEAT010000010.1 GCA_024642605.1 Microbacteriaceae bacterium | reverse complement strand
CCGCCAAAATCTCCGTATGAATCTTGCAGCACATTCACTTGCGCCGCCAGGTATGTGGTGCCGTCGGCGAAGTCTCCGCAATCAGATTGCGCCGCAAACTCATTGCTGCCTAGCTGCAGTAGTGGTTTCAGAACGTCAGGCTGTGATGGGTCGAAGGTCTTGCGAACTAACCAGGCTGTGCCGTCGCGTTCGGCATCAGCGCTAAACCAGGGCAAACCATTAACGCTCACTCCAATCGAGCACACTGTATCTGTCGGGATCGTGTAGCCGTAGAGCATCCAGGTGAATTCGCCTTTAGAGGCTACCGATTCGCGAACGGTTCCGGTCATGGTGTTTTCGAAGTTGATGCACGCTGCGTTGGTCTTGAAAGGTTCAAATGTTTTCATTTGCCTGGTCAAACCCACTGAGATTCCGCTGTCTATATTTCCACCGCCAGGCCAGCCATAGTAAGACATAGAGGTGAAATGGCATGAATCTGAACCGATTGCGGTGGCCGCAGGCACAGGCGCAGAGAGTGTTAATAGCAGAGTTATAACCGCGAGTACGAGGGTGCGTTTCACAATGTTCCCCTTGCGTGATTTGGCAAATATGTTCATGTCGCCAAACCTAAGAGCTACCGCCGACATCTTGGCGCTAAATGGGTAAGAATAAACTGGTGAACGATTCATCCATCAAGGCACCAGCCTTAGACCAGCTCTATGCGAGACACTCCTCAAAGTGGCGCAGATTCGCGGCAGACGTTTTGCCCATGCACGTGGCCGAGATGGACTTTGAAATCGCGAAGCCCCTCTCAACGCTGCTAACCCGAATGGTCGGCGAATCTGATCTCGGCTACCTCGGCCCAGTTCCTGAGGTAGCTCAGGCATTCGAAACTTTCGCGCGAAAGCGTTGGAACTGGCAGATCGACCCGACACAACTCAAACTTGCCACCGATGTGGGCCTCGCGACGGTCGAGTACCTACGAGCCAACCTGCGCAAAGGTGAGCGCGTAATCGTCAACTCGCCTGTCTATTCGGGTTTCTACGAGTGGCTCAAAGAACTTGGCGTTGAGCCACTAGACGTGGCACTTTTGCACACGGATGCGGGCTGGCGCCTCAACCTCACAGGAATCGAGTCTGCCTACCAAGCCGGCCACCTTCACCTGCTGCTTTGCAACCCGCATAACCCGGTTGGTCGCGCGTTCGATCGCGCAGAACTTACTGCGCTAGCGGAGCTTTCACACCAATACGGTGCCACCGTGATAAGCGACGAAATTCACGCGCCGCTCACCTTCGGCGAGTTCGTTCCTTATCTAACCTGTGGTGCTGCTGCTTCCGAAACCGGTGTGGTTATTACCAGTTCGAGTAAGTCTTGGAACCTCGCCGGGCTCAAGGCGGCGTTCATACTCACGCAGAGCGAAACGATGGCAGCCAAGGTTGCCAAGCTGCCACCTGCACTGCACTGGCGCACGAGCATCCTTGGGGCGTTTGCCATGGCCGAGGCTTACGCCGCATGCGTGGAGTGGCTCGATGCCACCGTGAAAACCTTGGATGCCAACCGCAAACACCTTGCCGCCGAACTCGAACGCCTGCTACCCGAGGTTGCCTACGAGCTGCCAGAAGCCGGTTACCTCGCGTGGCTCGACTTGAGGGGCACCACGCTCACTGCGGCGCGCATTCTCGAAGAAGCCAAGGTGTCGCTCGTGCCAGGGCCAGACATGGGCGGCGAGGCCTATGCCGGTTTTGCCCGACTCAACTTTGGCACCAGCCCCGAGATTATTACCCACGGCCTCGAGCGCATTGCAAAGCTGAGTCGATGACTACACGGCCAGCAGCATCTCAGCCCATAAAACTTGGGTTGATTGGCAGCAGCGGGTGGGCCGAGGGCATGTATGTTTCAGCGCTTGCCTCCGACCCGCGTGTAGAAATCGTTGGTGTAGCTGCACGCAACCAAGCGCGGCTCGATGAGCTCGCAGCCAAGTGGAACATTGCCAACACTTACACCGATGCGCACGAACTAATTGCCTCGGATGTTGACGGTGTGATCATTGCCACCCCAGACTCGGCACATCTCGAATACGCGACCGCCGCGCTCGCGGCAGGAAAGCACGTGTTGTGCGAAAAGCCGATGGCTCTCAACGCTCAGCAGACGCAAACAATGCTCGACTCGGCCCGCGCGGCTGGGTTAGTAAACATGGTGATGTTTACCTTCAGGTTCTTACCCGTGCTGCAACGGCTTCGGCAGCAAGTGGCCACGCTCGGCCAAATCACCGATGCTCGATTCGAGTTTCGCCAGGGTTATGCCCGCAACAACGACTACTTCTGGCGTTTAGACCCGGCACACGGCACCGGAGTGGTTGGCGATCTCGGTTCGCACCTCTTTGACCTAGCCGCCTGGATGCTCGGCGACTTCAAGATTCTGGGCGCCAACGCCAACAATCTGTTTCACTCGCAAATCGAAACCAATGAGCAGTTCACTGCACTCGCCAAAACGCCCTCTGGTGCTGCCGTGAATTTCGTGGCCAGCATGATCGACGAAATGGGCGACACCGACATGGAGCAGCTTTTCGATTTTCAGTCGCCGACAGCCCGACTAACCGTCCGAGTGCTTTATTCGGGGCCTCGTGCCGGTGTTTACACCGAGCTACGAAGCGCGGGGGAGACCACCTCTACATTCGAGCCCGGCTTGCAATTCGAGCATTACCCCAGCGGCCCACGCAGCTTCGTAACGGCGATACTCGGCCAGCAGGTCGACATTCCAACCTTTGCCGATGGCCACCGCGCGCAGTTGCACATCGACGATGTATTGAAGTCGGTTAACTCAGCGTCTTAGCGGTGAAAGTCGTCGATGACGATCTTGGTCATGCTGCGCAACGCTTTGTTGGCGTATTCGCGCGTTTCTTGGTCGGGGTGCCCGAGCCAGTCGCGCATCTGAATTGGCGACACCTGCCAGGTAACGCCCCACTTGTCGTAGCACCAACCGCACTGGCCTTCGCGACCCTCTTTGGTGATGGCATTCCAGATGCGGTCTACTTCTTCTTGCCCGTCAACGTTGAGCGAGAGCGAGATGGAGTCGTTGAACTCAGGCCCGCCTGGCCAGTTGAGGCCAATGAACGAGTGGCCAAAGATGCTGAAGTCGGCGGTGAACAGTGGTGCGTCGGGCGATGGCCGGTTCTCAGAGTGGATTACAACGTCGTCAAAGGTTGCTTTGTAAAACTCCAGTGCTTCATCTAGCTGCCCACCAAACCAGAGGAAGGTCTTGAGTTCGGTTTTTCTCGTCATCGTTTTTCTCGTTCCCGGCTTTATTTATAAAACTGCTAAGGCATTAGTTAGGTCGTGAATCAGGTCGTTGACCGATTCGAGCCCTACTGAAAGACGCACTGTTGATGGCGTGATTCCCATCTCGGCCTGCACTTCAAGGGGAAGTCGTCGGTGAGTTGTCGAGGATGGGTGGGTGATTAGCGACTTCGAGTCACCGAGGTTGTTAGAAATATCGATTACCTGCAGGGCGTTCATAACTGCGAACACCTTTTCTTGTGGTGCATCAAACTCGATGGCAATGGTCGTGCCACCGCCACTCATCTGGCTTTTTGCAAGATCATGTTGCTTGTGGCTAGGCAAGAACGGGTAGTGCACGGCCTTTACTCCAGGCAAGCTTTCTAGCTTCTGAGCAATCGCCAACGCCGAAGCGCACATGCGTTCTACTCGCATGGTTACGGTTTCTAGCGACTTGAGCATGACCCAGGCGTTGAATGCGCTCATCGATGGGCCGGTGTGACGCGTAAACGGAATGACCGAGTTCTTTATGTAATCGGCCGACCCTAGAATGGCGCCACCGAGTGCGCGCCCCTGCCCATCGATGTGTTTGGTCGTCGAATACATAACTACGTCAGCTCCAAGTTCAAGCGGCTTCTGCAGCACGGGCGATGCCATCACGTTGTCGACAATCACGGTTGCGCCCGCCTGGTGCGCGAGTTCGCTCACAAAACTAATGTCGGTGATCTCCATGAGCGGGTTACTCGGGCTCTCGATGAATACGACCTTGGTCGGCTCGTTCAGCGCAGCCTTCCAACCCTCGATATCATCAGGGTCAACTAAAACGGTTTCGATGCCCCATCCAGGCAAAATCTCGGTGAGCACCACGTAGCAAGAAGAGAACATCGCCGCCGAAGCCACCACTCGGTCGCCGGCTTTTACCAAACAAGCCACGGATGCAAACATCGCAGCCATACCCGTAGCGGTAGCGAACGCGGCCTCGGCGCCTTCGAGAGCCGCTAATCTCTGCTCAAACATGGCAACGGTGGGATTTGCGAAGCGCGAGTATAGAAAGTGTTCTTCTTCTTCACGAAAAGCCGCGGCAGCCTGCTCGGCAGAGTCGTAGGTGAAGCCAGAGTTCATAAAAATGGCTTCGCTGGTTTCGCCAAATCCGGTGCGGGCGAGCCCTCCGCGCACGGCGATGGTTTGCGGGTCTAGCTCCCAGTTTGGGTTGCTCGGCTCTATTGGGTCTTGATAACCCCAAGGGCGGTTGCGTTTGGTCATAGGGGCAACTTTATCAGCGTGCCGCTATCGGCTACTCTTCGCCGATGTCTTCGTTCCAGAGAGTTGGGTTTAGTTCGATGAACTCTCGCATGAGCTCGATTAGACCTGGGTCGTTTAGAACGTGCAGTTCGGCGCCGTGCTCGGCTACCCAGTCTTGACCGCCCTTAAAGTTTTTGTCGTCGCCAACCAGAACTCGGCCGATGCCGAATTGGCGAATCAGCCCGCTGCAGTACCAGCAGGGGGAGAGGCTGGTGGCAAGGGTTACCTTGCGGTATGAACGCTGGCGACCTGCGTTTCTAAAGGCGCTGGTCTCGCCGTGCATCGAAGCATCGCCGTCTTGAACCCGGCGGTTACGGCCGCTGCCTAGCAGCCGGCCTTCTTCGTCGAAGAGTGCAGCCCCGATGGGAATGCCGCCTTCGGCGAGTCCGAGGTGAGCCTCGGCAATGGCAACTTGGAGCTTCTCTTCGTCAGTGGCGAAGATTTGTCCAACTTTGAATTCCATTGCCGAGGCCTCTCGATTTCTGTTAGAGCGAACTAGTTCTTTGAGTTTGCGTCAAACTTGCTGAACACTACGAACAGTGCTGCAGCGAGAACGAAGCCAACTAGTGCGGTTAGGTCGCCGACGCCCCAGGCGCTTGCCAAAGGACCGGTGTACATAACCTGAGCAGCGAAGCCCCAGATCGAAACCGCGGTAGCGATTACGAATGCAGCAGCTCCAGCCCATGAGCTCTTCGGAGCCAGTGCACGCGCACCGGCATCCTTGCCCTTGGAGAGAATGCGCTCGGTTAGAACAACTGCGATCCATGGTGAGACCCAGTACGAAACAACCAAGAGGAACGAGTCGAGCTGGTGAGCAACGTCGCCGTTGACTACACCGAGGTACGAGATCAATCCACCGACGAGACCAGCAAGTGCCACCATGATGGCGCGGCGGGTCTTGAAGCCGAGGTTGAAGCCCATTGCCAAGAACGACATTGCACCCGAGTAAACGTTAAGGATGTTGGCCGAAACCGAACCGATAACGATTGCTAGAAGCACGATTGCAGCAAAAGTTGGGTTGAACTGTGCGGTGAATGCTGAGGTTGGGTTTTCGATACCCCAGAAAGCGCCAGGGTTACCACCCGAGAGAACGTTGAATGCAAGAACACCAACGGCCATGATCAGGGTGGTGCTTAGGAAGTTACCCAAACCAGCGAACCAGCCAAGAGCCTTCTTGTCGGTGTTAGCAGGTAGGTAGCGGGTGTAGTCCGAAGCGAATGCGGTCCAACCAGCGGTGTAACCGTATGCTGCACCAGCGGTCAGGGTGAAACCTGCCCATGGGAATGCGGCGCCGGCAGCTGGAGCTGCAGAGTTGAACGCGCCCGGAAGGGTGAAGATGGTGACGATAACGATGATCCAAACCACTGCCAAAAGGTAAGAAGCGTAACGCTCCCACTTCTGAATGAGGTTGTGACCAACGAATGCCACACCAACCTGAACCAGGATGATCACAGCAAGTGCGCCGTAGGTGCCAAGTGCCGGAAGTAGCGCCACAAGTGCGAAGGTTCCAGAGACGGTGTTTACCGCGAACCAGCCGATACCGGCTACGAGGGTAGACATACCAGCAGGAATTAGGTTTCCTAGCTTGCCGAATGCGTTGCGGCTAAGAACCATCTGAGGTAGACCAGCTTCTGGGCCCCAGGTGCTCAGAATTCCGTGGGTGATGCCGGCGAGGGCGTTACCTACGAATACGGCGAGCAAACCCTGCCAGACATTCAAGCCGAAGCCGATTGCCAATGCGCCTACGAATACGGTTGCGAACTCTAGGTTCGGGGACGACCAAACAGTGAAAAGGTGCCACGGTTTGCCGTGACGTTCGCCCGCAGGAATCGGAGCGACGTCGTTGGTTTCGATTGCACCTGCCGAAGCAGGGTTGGTGTTTGTGTTTGTCATAGGCAAAACTCTATTCGCAGAGTTCACCGTAAATTCACAGTTTCGCCGTGTCTGGCGTTACAAACGTGTAAACACCTCAACTGGTTATTTAGGGTTAAAAGTGCGACTCAGATGAGCGCAAACGCATGTTGATCGGAGTCGAGTGAAGCTTCCCGACTTGCTGGCTAAACCTCATGCCCCGATCATCTGTCTAGAGCAACTGACGATTGCACATTTAGAGCCTTACCTCGTGATGCTCGCCGACCCCGAATCGCTAAGGTTGACCGCCACCACCGAAGCGTTTGATCGCCCGAAAATAGTTGAGTGGTTAGGTTCTCGCGCCACCACCTCCAACCGACGCGACTGGGCGATAGTCGATTCGAATGCA
Organism: Microbacteriaceae bacterium; assembly: GCA_024642605.1. Next base: position 9,432 of record JAHEAT010000010.1, on the reverse strand, counting down.
ACGTTCTATGGCGAGGTGGTGCTGAACGATTTCGATGACTCCAAGAACTCCATGAACCTGCGAATCGCGCTCGCGGGACCATGGGCTTTTGGTCATTCGGTGGGACGCCAAGCTATAGCCCTCGCGCTCGAGCACGCCTTTGACGAACTACTGCTCAGCAAGGTGACGCTCGAAGTTCTGGTTGAGAACATCCGTGCCATCAGAAGCTACGCAGCCGTTGGGTTTGTTGCTGGCCGCGAATTCTCCGAAAAGAAACTTCGATTTAGGCGAATGTCGATTTCGAAAGAACAGTTTGTCTCGGGCCTGGCCCGCGCCGGAATTGAACGGCATTTACCCGGGCAAGGCTGGGTCTTTGCGCTCGACTCGGGTAAGCGCAGAGCCGGGCTTTGCAACTACACCGATCGGCGCATCTCGATCTCGAAGCACCACATAGAGGTGCACACCGTGGATGACAGCCTGCAGGTTTTGGCCCACGAGGTGGCTCACGCGCTCAGTGGTAAAACCGCAGGGCACGGCAAGAAGTGGTTGGCAACGGCTAAGTCGATTGGGTACCGGGCCGAAAAGTTCAGTGGTCAAGAGATTGCCAAAGAGAAAGCGCCTTGGGTTGGCGTTTGCCCCCAAGGGCACGAGCACTATCGCTACCGCAAACCAACCAGGCCACTTTCTTGCGGTCTCTGCAACCGTGGGTTTAGCACCAGAAACCTAATTGCCTGGCGAAAAGCCGAAGCCTTGGTCGACGACTAAATGAAAGCGGCGTAAATCAAAATCATCGTGACGATGAATCCAGCGAGGTAGTTGAGCTTGATGAACTGCTTCCAACCTCGGTTAGCGCTTTCGCAGGTTTCATCGGTGATGTTTAGGTGCGGCGCCAGGATCGCCAGATAGGGCACGACGGCTAACGCACAAAGAGCGCCCGGCCAAGCGGTGAACAGAATAACTAACCCGGCTAGTGCGTAACAGGCAAAAGCAAACCGGGTGGTTGCTCGAGCACCGATCACGGTTGCGATGCTCGAGATGTTCGCCTCGCGGTCGGCTTTTACGTCTTGCACCGCGCCAAACGCGTGTGACGCCACTCCCCACAGTGTGAAACTTCCAATCATCACCAGCACAGATGCATCGCCGAGATTTCCGCCCGCTACCGCGATGCCGTAAATCATGGGGCCAACGAAGTGGCTGGCCGAAGTGAGTGAATCGAGAAATGGCTTTTCTTTGAAGCGAAGACCCTTGGCGCTGTATGCGATAACGGTGAAGATGAAAAGCGCCAGCCATAAGTTTGCGGCAATGTCGCCTACGGCAAGAAGGTAGGCAATGAAGGGCACACAAAGACCGAACGACCAGATCAGCGTTGGTCGGTGCCACTTGCGGTGCAAAAGTGCACCCTCGATGCCACCCTTGCGCGGGTTGCGAAGATCGCTCTCGTAATCGAAAACGTCATTCACTCCGTACATCAACAGGTTGTAAGGAATTAGAAAGAAAAGTGTGCCAACCACAAACGTGGCGTCGGCCGAACCGTGAACTAGAAAGTAAGCGGCGGCAAAAGGAAATGCCGTGTTGATCCAAGAGATTGGGCGTGACGACCAGAACAGCTGGTTCAAAAGTTTCACGGCACTACCTTTCCAAACGCTTCAGCGCAGTCCATACAGCCGGAATCAGAATTGCCGCGATGACCGAATAGGCAAAGTCTTCCACAGGCGCAACACCTATGAAGATATTTAGAATCTTTGATGGGTCGTATTGAACGATTGCGCCGGCGACAATCAGGTTATCGCCCACGATTGTTGCGATTACGAGGGTGAGCAAGGTGCGCCAGGTAGACCTCGAAAGGCTTGAGTGTGCAATCGCCAGGCTTACCAAAACACCTGCTGCGCAAAATGCCAGTGCAAGCACTAAGTAGGTAATCACGACTTTGCCGCCTTGCGACTAAAGCCGATGTAAAGAAGAAGCGCGCAGTAGCAGAGCAAAAGTAAGAAAAGTGGCTCTTCGATTGGCACCTCGGGTGCCAGCATCAAACCAGTGATGAACTTTGTTTCGCCCTTGAAAAAGACTCCGAGGGCTATGCCCGTGAAATCCCAGATAAGAAAGAACGCAACACCGATTGCCAGAGTGATTGCTGTGCGCAGGGGGTATACGAACAGGGCGATTCTTGACCGAAAGTCAATCGCGCCGAGCCCTAAAAGACTGAACGCAAGAACCGCTATGTAGGCAAAGTTCAACGAAGGCCTTTCCAGGCTTCATCTTTGAGCGGGGTGATTTCGTTTGGTAGTGGGCCGGCCGAACGGTCGCCGATGAGGCGCTTGTAGACCAGCTCGGCACCAATCAGGCACATTGGCAAACCGATACCCGGAATGCTGTGGTGCCCTGCGTAGTAGAGGCCCTTCACCTTTTTGCTCACGTTCTTTGGTCTAAAGAATGCGCTCTGCTTGAGGGTGTGAGCCATGCCGAGGGCGGTGCCCGACCAGGCATTTAGCTCTGTGACGAAATCTTGTGGAGCCATAACTCGACGAACCACAATGCGCTCGGCCAGGTCTGGAATCTCGCACCACTTGGCAATTTGCTCAATGATGCGGTCGGCTTCCGCCTCGATGTTTGCATCGCCCGACCCGTTGATTCCGCCGCTACCGATCGAGGGGTCGGCGGCCACGGGCACTAGAACAAAGATGTTCTCGTAGCCCTCGGGAGCGACACTCGGGTCGGTAACGCTCGGAGCGCAAAGGTAGAGGGAGGCAGGAGTCGGAACCTTGCGCTTTCCGTCGGCCTTGTGAAATACCTCGTCGAAGTTTTTCGTCCAGTCGTCGGCGTAAAGAAGGTTGTGGTGGTCGAGCTGAGGAATGCGGCCCTTCACGCCCAGGTACAAAAGCAGAGCCGATGGTCCCGGCACCTTGTCTTGCCACCACTTAGCTGGCAAAGTTTGGTCTTCTGGGTCGAGCAGCTGAGTTTCGATGTGGTGAAGGTCGGCGTTACCGATTACAACCTCGGCCTCGTAGTGCACATCGCCGACACGAACACCGGTGACGTGGCCATCCTTGGTTTCGATCTTGGTGACCTTGGAGTTGGTGTGAATCTCAACGCCGTGCTGCTTTGCTAGTCGTTCAACCGCTTCGATGATGGTGTAAAAACCGCCCATCGGGTAGAACACTCCCACATTCATGTCTACGTGAGTCATCAGGTGATACATGCTCGGGGTGTCGTAAGGCGATGCGCCTAGAAACACTGCCGGGAAGTTCAGAATCTTTTGAAGACGCTTGTCGGTAACGTGCGCGGCCGCGAACTTACTTAGCGGGGTAAGCAGGTGCTTGATAAAACGACCTGCTCGCGCCATAACCTCGGGCTGAACAAACGAGCGCCCGTCTTCAAAATTTGTGTATAAGAAGTGCTTTATCGAGAGGTTGTAGGCGTCTTCGGCAGAATCCACATAATTTTGCAGGCGCGCTCCGGCACCGGGTTCGATCGAATCGAATAGTTTTTTGTTCTCGCCCAAATCGTCGCTGATCGAAAGCACCTCATCGAAGCCCTCGTTGCGAGTTTGGTACATCGGGTCAAGACGCTTGAGGTCGAGCTGCTCGGCGGCGGTGGTGCCCATCAGCTTGAAGAACTGGTCAAAGGCATCTGGCATCAAATACCAAGATGGCCCCATGTCGAACTTGAAGCCGTCTTTTTCCCAAATGTAGGCTCGGCCGCCCACGCGCTCGCGGGCTTCGAGAAGGGTAACTTTCATGCCAGCTTTTGCCAGGATGGCAGCGCTCGCCAATCCGGCAATGCCACCGCCAACTACTACCGCGCGTTTGGTCATTTAGGGGTTACTCCGATCGCGGCCTTGAGCAGAATCAAAGCCTTGCGTGAGGTTGGCACGCTGATACGAGTGCTAATCACCTCAGACGCCGGTGTGTTCCCAATTTGTTCGTTAAGTTCTTCAAAAAGAAGGTGAGCGGCAACAACTGCCCGTCGTGACGCCTGCGGGATCATCGGAATCGATTCGGCCGATATTCGAAGTTCGGCACGGATGTCTTCGACGATGGCGTTCTTCTCGGCTTCAGTTAGGGTCTCAGGCGTGATGCGAGGAAAGTACGAGCGCCCAAGCTTGTGAGCATCTGCGGCTAAATCACGCAAGAAGTTGACTTTTTGAAAAGCCGAGCCGAGGGCACGAGCGCCGGCCACGAGTTTGGCCTTTTCTTTCTTGTTGAACTCGGCACCCTCGATAAACGCTTGCAGGCACATAAGCCCTACCACTTCGGCCGAACCGTAAACGTAGCGCTCGAAGGTGTCTTGGCTGTGGCGGGTTTTCCAGAGGTCCATGCGCATCGAAGTAAAAAACGGTTCGATGATCGCACGGCCGAAGCCCGTGGTGTTCGCGGTGTGTGCGAAGGCGTGCACGATGAGGTTCGACGAGAACTTTGCGCTTATGGCCTTGTAAACCTCTCGCTCGAGATCGTTAAGCACGCTGCCGGGGTCAACCTGACCACCAATCGCTTTCGCTCCCGCGGCCGAGCCGTCAACGATTTCATCGGCAACCCGCACCAGCGCGTAGATGTTTTCGATGTGCCGGCGAGTCGCCTTAGGAAGCAGTTTCGATGCCATGCCGAAAGAAGTTGAGTAGGCGGCGATAACGGCAGAAGATGCGCTCTCGGCGGCGTCGAGGTAAAGGTCGAGTCCGGTGGGGATCTTGGTGGTGTCTGCTAGCTTCACAGTTCGAGATTACAGCCAGTCACGCTTTTTGAAGACCCAGAAGAGCACGCCCGAGATCACTAAAATCGACACGCTCGAAGCCCAAAACCCCCACCATTCGTTGAAGCCTGGATAAGGGATGTTCTGGCCGTAGAAGCCGGTGATCGCTGTTGGAACCGCGATGATCGCCGCCCATGAAGTTACCTGCTTCATAATCTGGTTGAGGCGATTGCCCTGAATGGTCAGGTTGGTTTCCAAAAGGGTGGTCACCAGGTCGCGCAGAGAATCGGTCCAGTCGGCCACCCTCATGGTGTGGTCGTAAAGGTCCTGGTAGTAAGCCATCATGTCGTTGTGCAAGATGTCGCCGTTATGTTTTAGCAGCGGGTTTATCACCTCGCGAATCGGCACTGCTACTCGACGAAGTTGAACCAGCGCTTTGCGCAATTCATACGAACGCTTCTGAATTAAAGAGTCGGTGCGTGAAGGTCCAAACATGATGTCTTCGAGGGTTTCGAGTTCTTCGTCGAGCGGTTGAACAATTTCGAAGTAGCCGTCGATAACTACATCGAGTAAACCCCAAAGCAAAAAAGCGGTTCCGAAGCCAGCCAGCTCGGATGATTCATCCCAGCGTTTTTCAACCGCACTCATGTCGAACTCGGTGCCGAGGCGCACGGTGACAACCGCGTTCTTGGTTACGAAAATGCCGATTTCGGCCAGATTCACCTCGCGAGTTTCTCGGTTGAACCTGGCCTGGTACAACGTGATAAAGAGGTGCGACTCGTAGTAGTCGAGTTTTGGTCGCTGACGGCCGTTGAGTGAATCTTCGACGGCGAGTTCGTGCAGATCGAGTTCTTCGGCGAGCTTGTGCAGCTCGGCTGGGCTCGGGTCGACTAGGTCGAACCAAACGGAATGTTTGCCAGAAGCAAAATCAGAAACCCGTTCGAGCTCGAAGTCTTGATCAATCAGCTTTCCGTTGAGGTAGTGCCTGCTAGTTGCCATGCTCAAATACTAGACTTGACCCTATGCCCAGCAAGATGAAACCACGTAGCCATGTCGTTACCGACGGAATCGAACGCGCAGCAGCCCGAGGCATGCTTCGTGCAGTAGGAATGGGCGACGAAGACTGGGAGAAACCCCAGATCGGTGTCGCTTCGTCATGGAACGAAGTAACCCCCTGCAACCTCTCGCTCGACCGTTTGGCCGACGCCGCCAAGCAGGGTGTTCACGCGGCCAAGGGTTACCCACTCGAATTCGGCACCATCTCGGTTTCCGACGGCATCTCGATGGGTCACGAGGGCATGCACTTCTCGCTGGTTTCACGTGAAGTTATTGCCGACTCGGTTGAAACCGTCATGCAGGCCGAACGCCTCGATGGTTCGGTTCTTCTCGCCGGTTGCGACAAGTCGCTACCCGGAATGCTGATGGCCGCGGCTCGCCTCGACCTCGCATCTGTTTTCTTGTATGCCGGAACCATCGCACCAGGCTGGGTCAAGCTCACCGATGGAACCGAAAAAGAAGTGACCATCATCGATGCCTTTGAAGCGGTTGGCGCTTGCAAGGCCGGCAAGATGTCGCTCGAAGACCTAGACCGAATAGAGCGCGCTATCTGCCCAGGCGAAGGTGCCTGTGGCGGTATGTACACGGCAAACACCATGGCCTCGGCTGCAGAAGCGCTCGGTATGAGCCTGCCTGGTTCGGCTTCGCCACCCTCGGCCGACCGTCGCCGCGACAACTGGGCTCACCGCTCGGGTGAAGCCGTAGTTAACCTCATCGCTCAGGGCATCACTGCTCGCCAGATTCTTACCAAGAAGGCATTTGAAAACGCCATTGCAGTAACCATGGCTTTCGGTGGTTCGACCAACGCTGTTCTGCACCTTCTAGCAATCGCGCGCGAAGCCGAGGTTGATCTAACCCTCGACGACTTCAACCGCATCGCCGACCAGGTGCCGCACCTTGGCGACCTCAAGCCTTTCGGTCGCTACGTAATGGCCGATGTCGACCGCGTTGGTGGCGTGCCAGTAGTTATGAAGGCGCTACTTGACGCAGGCCTGATTCACGGCGACGCCCTTACCGTTACCGGCAAGACCGTTGCCGAAAACCTCGCTGGCATCAATCCGCCAGACCCAGATGGCAAGATCATCCGTGCACTCAACAACCCGATTCACAAGACCGGAGGCATCAGCATTCTCAAGGGAACGCTCGCTCCAGGTGGTGCGGTTGTAAAGACCGCCGGCTTCGACCTCGAGACTTTTACCGGCCCAGCACGCGTGTTTGAGCGCGAAGCAGCAGCCATGGATGCCCTCAGCGAAGGCAAAATCGGAGCGGGTGACGTAGTGGTTATTCGCTACGAAGGCCCTAAGGGTGGCCCGGGCATGCGAGAGATGCTTGCCATCACCGGAGCAATCAAGGGTGCCGGTTTGGGCAAGGATGTTCTACTATTAACAGACGGAAGATTCTCAGGCGGCACAACCGGCCTTTGCATCGGACACATTGCACCAGAAGCCACCGAAGGTGGGCCAATCGCTCTGGTGCGCGATGGAGACTTGATTCGAGTCGATATCGCAGCTCGTTCGCTCGAACTACTCGTTGAGCCAGAAGAGTTGGAAGCCCGCAAAGCAGACTGGGCTCCACTGCCACCGCGTTACACGCGTGGTGTTCTCGCGAAGTATTCGAAGCTCGTTCACTCGGCATCAGAGGGTGCGTACTGCGGCTAGTTCGCATTCAACTTTGGTTCACTAACAACCCAACGAGGATGTATTCACATGACTAATGAGGTTCTTACCGGAGCCCAGGCCATTATTCGTAGCCTGGAACTTCTCGGTGTTGACACCGTGTTTGGTCTGCCCGGTGGCGCTATCTTGCCAACCTACGACCCACTTCTTGATTCCAAAAAGATTCGTCACATTCTGGTGCGCCACGAGCAGGGCGCCGGTCACGCGGCCGAGGGCTATGCGTCTTCGAGCGGCAAGCTCGGTGTTTGCATCGCTACTTCGGGCCCCGGTGCCACCAACCTGGTTACCGCCATCGCCGATGCTCACATGGACTCGGTTCCGCTGCTTGCGATCACCGGTCAGGTTGGTTCAAAGCTGATTGGTACCGATGCGTTTCAGGAAGCCGACATCGTCGGTATCACCATGCCGATCACCAAGCACTCTTTCTTGGTTAGCGACCCAGCCGACATTCCGAGCGCAATCGCTTCGGCAGTTTTGATTGCAACCACAGGTCGCCCAGGCCCGGTTTTGGTTGACGTCACCAAAGATGCTCAGGTGAAAACCGCTGAGTTCGTTTGGCCACCAAAGATCGACCTACCCGGCTACAAGCCAGTTACCAAGCCGCACGGCAAGCAGATTCAGGCGGCAGCTGCCCTGATTAGAGAGAGCAAGAAGCCAGTGCTTTACGTTGGTGGCGGTGTTATTCGCGCCGGTGCCAGCAAAGAACTCTTGGCACTCGCCGAGCTCATCGGTGCTCCGCTAACCACCACACTCATGGCTCGCGGCGCATTTCCAGACTCGCACCCACAGCACCTAGGTATGCCAGGCATGCACGGAACCGTTCCAGCGGTTACTGCGTTGCAGAAGGCAGACCTGCTCATCACCCTCGGCGCGCGTTTCGACGACCGCGTTACCGGTGACGCAAGGTCGTTTGCGCTAAACGCCAAAGTGATTCACGTCGACATCGACCCTGCCGAAATCGGCAAGATTCGATTTGCCGATGTGCCAATCGTTGGCGACGCCAAAGAGGTAATCACCGAACTAAACGACGAACTCGCTTCGAGCCTCAAGGGCAAGAAACCCGACTACTCGGAGTGGTGGACCTATCTAAACGAGCTTCGCAACCGTTACCCGCTCGGCTACACCGAGCCAACCGACGGCAAGCTTTCACCTCAGTACGTAATCAAGCGCATTGGTGAGTTAAGCGGCCCAGAGGCTGTTTACGCTGCCGGCGTCGGGCAGCACCAGATGTGGTCGGCTCAGTTCGTAAAGTACGAGCGCCCAAACTCGTGGCTCAACTCGGGTGGTGCCGGAACCATGGGTTACTCGGTTCCTGCCGCAATGGGAGCCAAAGTCGCACAGCCAGATCGTTTGGTTTGGGCTATCGACGGCGACGGATGCTTCCAGATGACCAACCAAGAGTTGGCCACCTGCACCATTAACAACATTCCAATCAAAGTTGCAATCATCAACAACTCTTCGCTCGGAATGGTTCGCCAGTGGCAGACCCTGTTCTACAACGAGCGTTACTCAAACACCGACCTTCACACCGGCACCGACACCATGATGGTGCCCGATTTCGTAAAGCTTGCCGAAGCTTATGGCTGCCTCGGCATCCGTGTTGAAAAAGAAGAAGAGATCGACGCCGCTATCAAGCTGGCCATCGAAACCAATGACCGCCCGGTCGTCATCGACTTCATCGTGGGTCGCGACGCAATGGTTTGGCCGATGGTTGCCGCCGGAGTTTCAAACGACGCCGTTCAATACGCCCGCGACGCGGCACCGGTTTGGGACGGTGAGGAGTAGAAATGTCGACACACGTTCTTTCGCTTCTAGTCGAAGACAAGCCGGGTCTGCTAACCCGCGTGGCCGGGCTCTTTGCTCGCCGCGGCTTCAACATCGAATCACTCGCGGTGGGTACATCCGAGATCGAAGGCCTCAGCCGAATCACTGTTGTAGTAAACGTGGATGGCGCGCCGCTCGAGCAGGTCACCAAGCAGCTCAACAAGCTCATCAACGTAATCAAGGTTGTCGAGCTTGAGCCAGATTCGGTGCAGCG
>JAHEAT010000085.1 GCA_024642605.1 Microbacteriaceae bacterium | reverse complement strand
CGGTTGCCTTTTTTGCAACACCAAACTTGGTTCCGGCAATAGTTCCTGCAACGTGGGTTGCGTGACCGTGGCAGTCGGTAGTGGTGTTTCCTGAACCGGTGGCATCAAAACCTGGAAGGGTGCGACCGGCAAATTCTGGGTTATCAAGTTGAACACCGGTATCAACAACGTAAACGCGTACGCCTTGCCCGGCTGAGTCTGGGTAGCTGTACTTATTATCTAGAGCTGTTTGGGCTTGGTCGATTCGGTCAAGACCCCAAGATGAAGAAGGTTCATCGGTACCGAAAAGCTGCATAGGAGCATCTGGGATTACCTGCAGTACGTTTGGGTCCACTGACAAAGCATTTGCATCAGCGAGAGTTAGGTTGAGGGTAAAACCATCGAGCACGAAGTCGAGCTCGTCGATAGGGCGCTCACCAAGTGCGGCAATAGCCTTGCGCATCTGTAAGTCAGTGCCCGGCTTCACGATAACCAGGTAGTTGGAACGCTCTTCAACCGCAAACGCCTGAAGCGGCGACTGAGCAAAGATAATCGCGAATGCCAGCCCGATAGCGGTAACTAGCTTGATTCGACGCAAAGCAATAGACATAAAGACCCCCAGAGTCACATTTCCTTGAGAATCAGGCTACTCCTGACTGGTGACATTATGGGAGACCAATTATTCGAGGCTTTCCGTGGTTTTTACCTTGCTAGGTTAGATATATGCCCAAAATCAAAGCCCCGGAGCTGGGCGCTGCAAAGAAGCTGGGCAATAGGCGAATCACTGGCAAAGAGCAGTACTACACCCCAACCGATCTGGCCGAACAGCTGCTGGCCGAGGTGCTTACTTTTGTGCCGGATCTGGCTAACCGCAAAATTCTCGAACCGGCCGGTGGTACCGGATCTTTCCTTAAGGCTGCGGCCAAAATTGGCGCCAAAGACTTTTTATCTTTCGACATCGAGCCAAAGCACGCCAACGTGACCAAGGCAAACTTTCTTGAGGCCAAACTCACCGGCAATAACGCAGTCACGATTTCAAACCCGCCATTCGGCCGCAATAACTCGCTCTCAATACCTTTCTTTAATAAGGCTGCTGACCACAGCGAATTCATCTGCTTCATCGTGCCGCGCTCCTGGCGCAAGTGGTCTGTGATTAATCGTCTTGATCGCCGCTTCCATCTGATTGCCGATCACGATATCCAAATTGATTACGAAGACGATGCCGGCGAGAAGTTATCGGTGAAACATGGACTGGCCACCTGCTTCCAGATTTGGCAGCGCAAAACAACCCTTAGACCTAAGTACTCCGTCGCCGACCAGGGCATCATCGAAAAGACTGATGCCGCGGGTGCCGATGTGGCGCTGACGATTTTTGGTTTTGGCTGCGGCAAAGTGCTGACAGATTTTGAGCGCAAGCCCAACACCACCAAGATGTTTTTGAAGCTTCGCCACCCCGATGCCCTAGCGGCCCTGCAGAGCGTGGACTATTCAAAGTTTTATAAGAACACCGCATACACCGAGGCGCTTTCGCTGCAGGAAATTAACTACCTGCTGAATGAGCGAATCCTCGGGAATCCACACCTATTAGAAAAGGTTGACTAAAGAATGAGCATGATGGGTGGCCGCGGCCGCGGTCCGATGAGACCGGCAAGAGATAAAAACGCACCAAAGGCAAAGTTCAGCCAACTCTGGCCGTACCTAACCGAGCACAAGGGTGCGCTGATTGTTGCGGTGGTGCTGTCGCTTATCGGTGCTGCAGTTAGCTTGGCGCAGCCGCTAGTTGTTGGCCAGGTGATTACGGCCGTGCAAGAAGGTAAGGATCTTGGCTACCTGGTTTGGATTCTGATTGCTGTCGTGATTGGTAGCGCGGTTGCCAGCGGTGCCCTTTACTACGTGCTCGCCAAAGCCGGTGAGGGCGTGGTGTTCTCAGCTCGCGGTCAACTTGCCACTCGCCTACTACGCCTACCGATTCCGGAATACGATCTTCGCCGAACCGGAGACCTTGTCTCACGTGTTTCTTCTGACACCACCTTGCTTCGCGCGGTTCTCACCCAGGGTCTGGTTGACGCTGCCGGTGGCGTCTTGATTTTTGTGGGTTCCGTAATAGCGATGGCAATTATTGACCCAATTCTGCTTGGCCTAACCCTGCTGATGATTTCTATCGCGGTTGCGTCCATCGGTTTCTCAGCCCGCCGCATTCGCTCGGCGACCACCAAGGCGCAAGAACGTGTTGGCGATATGTCTGCCTCGGTTGAGCGCGCACTCTCAGCGGTGCGCACCATTCGCGCCGCCAGTGCCGAGACCCGCGAGAGCAAGCAGATCGAAGACGATGCCCGGGAGGCTTACCTACAGGGTGTCAAGATCGCTCGAATCAATGCCGGTGTCACACCGATAGGTGGCCTGGCAGCCAACGGAGCATTCATTGTTGTGCTTGGCGTTGGTGGTTACCGCGTTGCCAGCGGCGATACCCCGGTGGCCAGCCTGGTGACATTTATTCTTCTAATGTTCCTGATGATTCGCCCAGTCGGTCAGGCCTTCGGCGCTTACAGTTCTGTGCAAACCGGACTTGGCGCTCTTGCTCGCATTCAAGAAGTTCTTGATCTTCCGCTTGAAGACACCGATGCCGAGCGTAAAGAAACACCAAAGCGTAAGGCGGTCAACAACACCGCAATCGAATTCAAAAAGGTCTCATTCGGCTACGCAGGAACTCCAAACCCGGATGGCACCGTTGCTGAATCACGAACCGTGCTCGACAAAGTTTCGTTTGCGATTGAACGCGGTTCGCGAGTTGCAATCGTCGGGCCTTCGGGTTCTGGTAAATCAACCACCTTCTCTTTGATTGAACGTTTTTATGAACCAAGCAGTGGTGAAATCTTGCTAGATGGTCAGCCGGTGCAATCAATTACTCGTGGCGCGCTGCGTTCGCAGATTGGCTACGTTGAGCAGGACGCTCCGGTTCTTGCCGGCAGCATTCGCGAGAATTTGTTGATTGGTGCGCCAGATGCAACAGACAAGCAACTCAAAGAAGTGTTGCGTGAAGTTAACCTGACCGATGTCCTAAAGCGCGACAAGCGAGGACTCGACGCGGAGGTTGGTGAACAGGGCATCATGCTCTCTGGTGGTGAGCGTCAGCGATTGGCGATTGCCCGCACGCTGCTTGCTGCTCCCCCAATTTTGTTGCTTGATGAGTCAACCTCGAGCCTCGACGGAATTAACGAGCAGCTCATGCGCGAGGCAATTGACTCGGTTGCCAAGAACCGCACCATGATTGTGATTGCCCACAGGCTCTCGACGGTAATCGACAGCGACCAAATCATCGTGCTCGAAAAGGGCAAGATCTTGGGCGTTGGCACCCACAAGCAACTGGTCAAGACCGTACCTCTTTATAAGGAGCTGGCAAAGAGTCAAATGTTGGCCTAGCCACATTTGACTCAAAA
>JAHEAT010000087.1 GCA_024642605.1 Microbacteriaceae bacterium | reverse complement strand
GAAGTTGGGCTTTGCCCAGTTTTGCCAGAGAATCTCGATAGAGCTTCGCAAACGGCGCAAACCTGGCCGGGTCGCCGCCGATGATTGCCAATGCCAGAGGAATGCCCAAACGAGCAGCTCTAATTACCGATTCGGGGCTACCGCCAACTCCAACCCTCAACCCGATCGGCTGTTCTGCCAGCGGATACACCACTTGGTTATTGAGCGCAGAGCGCAAGCGGCCAGACCAGGTCACCGGTTGGCCTTTTAGAAGTTCGACTAGCAGCTCTAGCTTCTCCTCAAATAATTCGGCATAGTCGCCAAGTTCATAGCCGAATAGTGGAAAAGACTCAATGAACGAACCACGGCCGGCGGTGATCTCGGCACGCCCGCTGCTCAGCGCTTGAATGGTAGAAAATCGTTGGAAGACGCGCACTGGGTCGTCGCTCGAAAGCACAGTTACGCCGGTTCCGAGGCGAATTTGTTTGGTCACCGTCGCGATCGCGGCCAAGATTGTGTCTGGCGCAGACACTGCAAAGTCTTCTCGGTGGTGCTCACCGATATTGAACGCAAAAATTCCAAGTTCATCGGCGCGCACAGCTTCGGCAACTACGTCGCGCATAACCTGCCCAGCCGAGACCGCATTGCCGTTCTCGTCGAGCGTGATGCCGCCGAAAGTATCTAGTCCGAAATTAATTGAAGTCATTGATTGCGCCTTTACGTGTCACCTAAGTTTTGTCGCAAACCCTCCGCGAAACAAGTCAGACAAGCGCGATGCTCTTTGTTTAGACAAAATTCACGCTCTAGTCACGTGCCATCGGCCGATTAGGCGGTTTCTGGTAGGCGCTTTTCGGCTAAATAACTAAACTTTGTATATGGATGCGGTTTCCAAGATTCTTAAGCGGTTGGCGTCGATAATCGTCGACCGTTATGCGCGACGACTAGAGATTGAGAGCGGCGCAAAGCGCGGTTTATCTCATGCGCTACTTCAAGTGGAGCCTTCTCAAACCAGCTTGTTCGAACTTCAAATTCCGAGCCTCGCAAAAACTTTTGATGTAGTTCAAGTTGCTTGGCCTTTGGCAGAAAAGCCGGCCCGTTTGCCAAATAACGTCCACCTTTTCACGCCAACCGACGGCTACGTTTCTCGCTGGCAGCTGCTGCCCAAATGTGAAGCCGGCTTTGTATTTCCTATCTCACTCATCAAGCCAATTCGCCTCACCCACGCCAGTCACCTAAAACGTCATCTGTTTGCCGCAGGGGGTGCAAGTGCTGTTGGTTTGGTAAATCTACACTCTGCAGTCGAAGCCTCCGAACTCAAAGACGAATCGGCGCTCAACTTCGTGCCAATGCCGATACTCGATTTGGATTACGCCATTTTTGACCAGAGGTTTTGGAAACTGACCGGCGAAGAAATTGATTTGAGCAATGAGTCGCTCAGCTTCGCGAACCTGGCTCAAAAAAGAAACTTTAGCCTCTACGCCTGCCACGATAGCTTGGCGCAGGCACTGCTGACCAAGCCAACTTCGCAAAATTTTTCAAGACTCGACTTGATCGAGTCGGCACTCAAGATTCCTCGCCTGGTTACCGAACTCGACCCTTCTGCTTTGCAAGTGTGGGTTAAGGCGTGGGATTCGATAGGCGCTAAGAACGATGGCCCGGCCGCCGCTGAGGTTCAAGAGGCACTCGTGACGCTTTTAGCCAAGAATGAGCTCTTGGCAGGTAAGTCAAAAGCAGCCGCTCGAAAACTTCTAGGTCGCACCGCCAAACCGCAAGGAGCACGATCGTGACAAATTCCAATAGAAAAACCTCTGGTTGGATTACATCTTTCGAGGCGCGTTTAGCCAAAGCTGCACGGCAGCAACTCGACTACCCTGCCGCTACTGCAAAGAAAATGAACAAAGACTTCCAGTCGGCTTTCAAATTTTTCAAATTGATCAATCAAAGCGCTCACGAACATAATTTGCTTACCCTGGAGTCGGCTAAAACCATAAAGGCATTCGAGTCGGCACGAACGGCTGAAACCATCAACGAGCTTTTGCCCGAGCTGGAGCGTCACGTGGGTCAGGTGAATTCACGCTTAGAGGGAGTACTTGCCCTAATCCGCAAAACCAAGCGTCTGCGAGCGACATTGCGTTCGCTGAAGCTCACGGTAGAAGTGACAAAAGCTTCGCCCATTCTCGGATTAGCCACCCTAACCAAGCGCGCCGACGACTTGAACGATCAACTGACTGGCCTAATGGTTACTGCACAGAACCAAAAGATTGAGCTGCAAAACCTGAGCGATCTGGCGCAGTGGAACCTGAAGGTTGCGGTTCCGAAGCAGCAAATTGCTTCAGGATTCAGCGAAATTGGGGTCAAGCAGTTATTTGCTATTGCTTACGGAACGCAAGCCCCTCGAGTTACTCGTCGTGCGGCACTGGCGGCCCTAAGCCGCTGGGCTAAATCTATCGACCGCGTTGCGCTAACTCATCTTTTTGACCAACACCTTGAGTTTGCTAAAACCAAGCGAACCCTAGACAAGGTAGCGAGCCTCAACTTCATTGCATATGAGAGTGCCCGCAGAATTGCCGGGCAACAAGAAAAGGGCGAAGAGTATTTTGTGCTACTTGAGTCACTTAGAATCGATGCCGGCGCCCAAGCCGCAGATAACCTGCTCTGGATCGCAAACTTCGTTGGCAAGTTAGAAAGCACGGTGTTTGGTGAAAACACCGACCACGAAGTTCAGCTGGCCTGGATAAACCACTCGCTGGAAGCATCGGGCTATGCACCGATTTCGGTTGAAAGTGGCGAAGGTCCTTCGCTCGACCGAGTGGCCTCTGTTGCGTCACCGGTTGCCAATGCCAAGGCGCTGCCGCTGGTTTCGGTAATCTTGCCAGCTTTCAACAGTGAAAAGTGGATCTCGGCCGCCATCCAGTCGCTACTGGCCCAAACCTGGACCAACTTAGAAATCTTGGTGGTCGATGACTGCAGCACCGACTCAACCTATTCAATCGCCAAATCGTTCGAAGCCCTCGACCACCGTGTTCGAGTGCTTCGCGCCAAGCAGAACAGCGGCCCGTATCACTGCCGAAACATTGCACTCAAGCAGGCAAAGGGCGATTACGTAACGGTTCACGATGCCGACGATTGGTCGCACCCGCAAAAAATTGAAGTACAGGTGCGGCACCTCGAAGCAGATTCAGCGCTTATGGCCAACGTTTCCGAAGGCGCGAGACTTGACGAATCGAGCCTCATCACCGGAGTTGCCGGCCGCACACAGATTTTACGACCAAATTTCTCTTCGTTGATGTTCAGACGAGAGCCTGTCACTAGGGCCCTCGGATTTTGGGACGAGGTTAGATTTGGCGGAGATTCGGAGTTTCAATATCGACTCATCAACCGATTTGGCGCTGAATCTTTTGTGATTCTAAAGTCTGGCTTGCTATCACTCTTGCGCGTGGTTGAGGGCTCGCTCACGGCCGGCGGGCTGCAAGAAATACTTTCTGGCCCGCGAAAACTCTACAAGGAGTCTTTTCAAGCCTGGCACAATCACTTGGTTGAAACTGAAGGGTCGTTCTATCTAGACCCAACCAAGGCGCGCCGTTTCTACGCTCCAAAAGCATCTCTAAACATAGAATCACAGCCTTCGACTCGAGACTTGGTAATTGTCGCCAACTTCGCAGAGCCGATTTCAACAATGCAACCGGTGGTGGCGCTAATCAGCGAAGCACTCAAGAATTCGCTCAAGCTAACAATCGCCCATGTTCCCTCCTTAGATAATTTGGCCAGCAGGGCATCTTTTGAAATAGAAACCTTCGCGCTTGAAAACTCAATCGATATGGCCTGGCACGAAGAGCGCGAGCTAGAGGCAGGCACTCCGATTCGCTCCACGGGTTTGATGGCAACTTCTGGTTCGGTTTCGGTGAAGTTCGACAAGCTTCCAAAAATCGAAGCCCACGAATATTCGATTCTGGTTGACAACCGCGAACTGATTGAACCGAAAGCTTTGGCTCTGCTTTCAAAGAACTTCTTGGCGATGTTTGGCAACGAAGCAAAGGTGCTGAGTTTTGGTGACGATTCGACCACCGCGGTTCGAGATTTGAAGTGGCTCAACGACATCGCTTCGGGCGATTCCAGCATCTCAAGCAGTAACAAGAGAAACAGCAAGAGCGAACTTTAGGGTTCGGCCGCCAGTGCAAGACTAAGCGTTGAAAAGACGCTGCGAGGCGGAGCGTTAGCCCTCGGCCGATTGGCTAGTTTGAGGCTCAAACATCGACTGCTCGTATCCCGGTTGAAAAGGCATGCTCACGATGTAGGGCTTGAAGCCCGAACGGCGTTTGAAGTTGTAAAGCCCCTCACCGCCATTTTGAGCGCCTCCGTACATTAGGTAGCGCAAGCCCGAGGGCTTACCCCAAGGCTCGGTGATGGCAGCCTCGACGACCTTTTGAGCAACGAAGTTGACAACACCTTGAGCCAAGTGTTCGCCGTGGCCCATAATCTGCGCGAAGAGAGCAAACTCCCCGTATCGCACCACCGAGATGTAAGCGATCATCTTTTTGCCCAACTCGACTTGACCCTGCTTATAGCCTTCAACCGGAATGAACACACCAAAGGTTTGTCGCCAGTGCTTCTGGCAGGCGAGTTTTGGTACTGGTACGAGCTCGGTTGGCGCGCCACCCATTTCTTCTATCGACTTTGTGAGGTTCGATCTAATCGCCCCTCCAGATCGCACTTCTTTTGAGTTGTTGATTTCGTAAATGTCGGGCACATAATTTTTGCCGTTGTACTGCTCAAAAATGAATTCAGATCGCTCAGACTTTTGAAACTGGTGGCGGTAGGTGGCAGGGCGCGAGTATATCCAGGCGTTGAAGTCTTCAACCGGTTCTAGGTCGATCATCATCGGTGTGAATCTAGGTGGGTTGGTTTGACCCTGCTTGTGTTCGAGGTAGAAGTAGTTTTCAAACACGCTGGCAACCGAATCCACAAAGCCCTTGCAGCTTGCCGTGCAAGTGTGCGCATCGTACATAAGGTTCGGCTCGACTATTTCGGTAATCACCAAATCGGCATAGCTGCACGGTGCCGACCGCAGCTCGCTGCTTATCGAAGGTGTCGATTCGACCTTTGTATTGTTGCCTGCTGCCTGTGTTGTCGATTTCGATTCGAGGCGCCGTTCGATGGCCTGGTTGAGCCCGCTCTTTACTGCAGCCTCAAGCATGCGCTTGTAGGTGGACCCTTGAAAGTGCAGAGTGTTTCCGGGACCGCAAGAACCGACGTCGGCAAGTTCGAGGGAGTCTTTTTCAACCACCCCACCAAAGAAAACATCTGGTACTTTCGCCGCTACCAGTTCGCCCAGCTGGTAGTACTCGGCAACTCGATCGGCCAACTTTGGGTAGTAGTCAACCTGCTGATTGAGAAACAACACCGGGAGGTTAGGTGCGCTCAGTCTCAATTTATCAATCAGTGCAACAGCATCGGCCACCGACTCTTCAAGAGTGGGTCGCCCGAGCTCTTCGTAGTCGGCCAAGAACGCCATTCGATCTTTTAGAAACTTCGGATGAATCCAAAACCTGGGGCCACCGTGCTTCGAGCGCCAAAGGCTAAAGTTCATGTCGGCGTATGAGTCGAGCATTAGAAGGTCGGCGTCGCTGCACTCCAGGGCATCGCGGTTTGCTTGGCCAAGGTAGTAGCTTGCCAATGTGCGTGGCATATCGGCCACGGTTGAAATCGAGGTTAGAAAATCTTCGGTGAGGTACAAGCCCTCAAAGGCGTCTAAGAATTGACCGAAGGTAGATTTTTGACTCTGGCGAAATATAGGCTGAGCATCAAAGACCTCGGGGTTGAGCGCTATGGCTCGGCGCGAAGTGCAGTCGCCTCTGGCTACGATGGTAAGCGCACCAGCGCCTTTGATTTTCGTAGACATGTGACCATTCTAAATTGTTGGGCTGCTAGCCGCTGCGTTTAGCCCCCACCAAATCATCTCTGGAAACTCGGCACCATCGCGGCCCAAAGTCTTGAGTAGAGCCTTTAGTTAGCTGGTGCGTCTGTTACAACCGGCTCAGGTAGACCCTTTGACACAAACGCGAGTGACTCGGCGCGCACAGAAACCGGAAGCCCAGCAAGCAAAGTGAGCGAACCTTGCGAATCTTGACGCAGCAGGTAGCGAGCCGCGGCTCGCGCAGCAAGATTGTCTGAACCAAAGAGGCTTAGATTCACTGGGTAAATGATCTGGTATGGCGCTGGCGCTTCGTCGAAGCCGATCGGTGGCAATGCTTTAGCGGCAAAATCGAGTGACACCGAAATGCCGGTGGAGGTTTTGCTCACCTTCCACTGAGAAGAGGCCGACTGCACCGACATCAAGTCGGGTGTCGCCCCAGAGGGGTACGTTGCAGAATCTGCAACAATGCTTGCTGCGGTTGGCGTCACTAAAGCCACATTGGAGAGCTGGGTGTAAATGGCACCCGGCATGAAGGCGATAGAACCTTCGGGCAAGTTTTGGTAGTCATCGATGGTGACGTTAGAGGAGACATCCAAGGTGATCTGAAGATCTTTGGAAGTGTAGTGCTTGTACCAAACTTTGAGCGCTTCGACCGCTTCTTTCTGAGCCTTTGGCACAAGAATTAGTGCGCCTTCGAGTGGGGCTGATCCTGCGTTATCGGCCACGATGGCTGGGTCATTCCACTGAGTGATGCTGCCATCGAGGATTCCCTGGATGGTTGCTGGCGTGAACATGGCCGAAGCACCGAGGCTCGAAGTGATCACGAATACACCAGATTCGACTGCGTAAGGAACAACTGCGTAAGGCGAGGTTGCCGGGCCGTCGGTTGAAACGCTCGATGCAACCAACTGCGCGTCACCGGGAGCCGCGAGGGTCATGGTCATTCCTGGGCAGTTCACGGTGAGGTTTTCGCTCAAGAACTGGGCCCCGTCTGAAACTTCCTGGCTAAAAGAAGTTGGTACATCGCCATCGACACAAGTGAAGTTTGCCTCGGCTAGCGCAGCTAGCGCTTCTGGAGGCATAGGTGGGTCGCAAGCGGTAAGAAGGCTAAGGGCCAGTGTGGCTACAACACCAAACTTCATCGATGTCTTTACAGTTTTGTTGATGCCCATTTGCACTTACCTTTCACTTAGTTTCTTGATTCTCGCAGAAATGTGTTTGGGAGTAGAGGCGTCTGCCCCTACTCCCAAAGCACTTCTAACAATTACTTGATGTAGTTGACCAATGCTAGAGCCTTGGTGCGTAGCGCTCCCTGAATCGGGGTGTAACCCAGGTTGTAGGAGATTGCTGGACCACAGGTGCTGAGCACGTAGCCTAGGAACTTCTTGAGGTTTGCGCCCTTGACGCTAACACCAGAGCTGATTGGCTTGGTTGCATCTACGTTCACAACTGCATAGGTGATTAGCGAAGCGTTGTAACCGCCGCTAACCGACTTGCTCCAGTCGATACGAACGTTTCCGTTGGCCTGAACCGATGAGGCAAGCTGAGCGTTTAGGAAGGTTGCGGCACGCTTTGCATCGGCTGCGTAGTACTGTCCGGCTTCGTTGCGAAGCAAGGCAACCTGTAGACCAGTTGCATCCTTGAGGTCAAGGTAACCAATCGATCCAGCGTTGTTCTGTACGGAAAGCTTTAGGTTTCCGCTGCTTGAGTTAGAGGTTCCTCGTGGGGTCTGCACACCAGTGGCAACCGACCAGTCGGAGCTCTGGGTAAAGTTTGCAGTGGTGTCGTTTAGGTAACCCGAGAAGTTGTCGCTGGTTCCCGATCCTGCAGAGCGGTACTGAGGAGTGATGTTCTTGTTTGCGAGAGCTTCAAGAGCGCGCTGGTTTGCAAGCGATTGAATCGACTTGATTTCGCTGTTGTTCCAGACGGTGATCTGACCCTTGTAGATCTTGGCAAGAATCTGAGGAGTGAGCTTAAGGCCGGTGATGCCAGCTAGGTTGTAGGCAATCGCTACTGGTCCCGAGGTAACGGCGATGTACTTCGCGCTGCTTGGCTTGATGTCTCCGTTGGTGCCGGTGTAGATGAAGTCGGTGCCACCGAAGTCGAAGGTGCCTAGACGGTAGTTGTCTTTACCGGTCTGCGAGTTGCTTGAGGTGTAGGTGACAGAACCCTGAGCTGGGTATGCGCCAGCGAAGTTGGTTGCACATGCTCTGATGATGCCACCGGCGAATGATGAACCACCAGCAACAAGGTCGCTGCCAGCTGCGTTAGCGGCTGGTGCTCCGATAATTGCTGAGGCAAGAATTGCGACTGAAGCCAGAAGGCCCGCGGTCTTACGCATTGATTTCTCCTTATAGAAATGAATGTTCTTGATTGAACATAACCAGCCAATCCGAAGCAGGTAAACGCCGGATGACCGATTAGTTGTATTCCAAGTGAACGACTTGTGAACTTTTTTTATTGATCAGGCGACTTAGCCGAAGTGGCCGTTCACGTAGTCGTTGGTGCGTGGGTCTACTGGGCTGTTGAAAACATCCTCGGTCTTACCAAACTCCACTACTCCGCCTGGATTTCCGTCTTCTGCCAAGAAGAATGCGGTCTGGTGAGAAACTCGCTGTGCCTGCTGCATGTTGTGAGTAACAATCACAATGGTCATGGTCTCAGAAAGCTCTTCGATGGTCTCTTCGATACGTCGGGTTGAGCCAGGGTCTAGTGCTGAGCAAGGCTCATCCATCAAAATAACTTCAGGGTCCATGGCCAGAGATCTGGCGATGCACAAGCGCTGCTGTTGTCCACCAGAAAGTGAAGTTGCCGGGTCTGAGAGTCGGTCTTTAACCTCGTTCCAGATGGATGCGCGACGAAGTGATGTTTCGACAATCTCATTAGCGTTGTAACCGCGACGGCCCGAGAGTTTTAGACCCGAAAGCACGTTGTCTTTTATAGACATGGTTGGAAATGGGTTGGGTTTTTGAAAGACCATACCGATTTTTAGTCGAACGTTGGTTGGGTCAACCCCGGGCTCATAGATGTCTTCGCCGTCAAGCAGAATGCGACCAGCAAAACCAGCGCTCGGAATGAGCTCATGCATGCGGTTAAGGGTTCTCAAGAACGTCGACTTTCCACATCCCGAAGGGCCAATCAGGGATGTGACCTGATTGATTGGGAAGGTTAGCGAAACATCGCTTAGAACGTGCCTGTCTCCAAACCAGACGTTTACGTCTTCAGCCCTGAGGTGAGCGTCAACGTTTAATAATTCAGACATTCTTTTCAACCTTTTTTCTTGATGGTTTCTTGCTTCTGGTGGCCATACGCGCGGCCGTAAAAATAATTCCGACCAAAATAAGCATCATCAGCGCCGCCCCCCAGGCACGTTGCAAGCTGGTGTCGTTGGATGCTTGCAGGTTCTGATAAATGTAAGTCGGAAGCGACGCCATGGCGTCAAGCGGGTTTAGAACTGTTCCATTCGAATAGTTCACGGTGAGAAGTAGAGGCGCAGTTTCACCGATGATACGGGCGATACCCAGAAGAAATGCAGTGATGATTCCAGATTTAGCTGCCGGCAGCGTGACCTGAAAAAATGCACGATACGAGGGAGCGCCAAGCGCTAACGCTCCATTTCTCAGTTCTACCGGAACCAACCTCAACCCCTCCTCGGCAACGCGTGTAACAGTTGGGAGCATCAGTGGAATGAGTGCGAGCGACCCTAACCAGCCCGCATACTTAGCCACCCCTGAGGTGACCAACGCGGCATACACGAAAAGCCCGGCTACAACAGAGGGCAAGCCCGACATTGCCTGCACCAAGGTGCGCACAGAACCGCGTGCCTTACTTGGAGTTTCGGTTAGATAGACAGCAAGGGCGATGCCCAGTGGGACGGTAACTGCAGTGGTGAGCCCAACGATAATCAGCGTTCCGAGAATGGCATGCCCAACTCCGCCGTATTCAAGAGAGGTTGACTCATTAATGTACACGTTGTTCTGAAAAAGGAACTGCGGGCTCATCGCCTTTGAACCTTCACTGATCACCGAAAACAGAACGGAGAGCAGGAGCACTCCCACAAGGGCACTAAAGAAGATGGTGAAAATAACGAGAACTGCGTCAGCGATTCCTTTTTTGCCGTAGGTTTTCCAGCCCGCGTATCCGGCAAAAATGATTTGAATGGGCAAGAAAATGAACAACAGGGTGATCTCGCTAGCGATGGTGAATAATTGCCCGATCGAGAATGCCAAGATCGCGGGCAACACCGAAGCAAGAACAACACGACGGGTGCGCTGTGGGTTCTTTACTTGCCAAGGGCTAGTAGCCGGGCGAGGCTTTGCCAGGGTTTCGCGAGTGTCTTCGCTCATTTACTTCCTCCACGGCTGTGCTTTTGCAACAATCACGGCGGCCAGCCAGTTGATGAGCAATGTGATTACAAACAGTACGAGACCAGCGGCCATAAGCGCTTTTACTTCGACTGGCGATGCGGCACCGAAGTAGGCAACAATCATCGAAGCGATTGAGCCGCCTCGACTTTCAACGACATCGACCCAGTTGATTTCGAATGAAAGGTTCAAAACAAAGAAGATGGCAACCGTTTCACCGAGAGCACGACCTAGGCCGAGAAGCACACCACCAACTACACCGCCAGAAGACGTTGGCAGAATAACCTGCATGAAAGTAGACGATCGGCTCGCACCCAGAGCAGTGGCTGCATTGATGACATCTTTGTCGAGCTGACTGAAGATTTCTCGGGTGACCGAAGTAACGATAGGAACAATCATTACCGCAACGATCCAGCCGGCAATAAATGGGCTACCCACGAATGAGCCGGTCGATGAGCCAAAGATTGGCAGGAATCCTAGGTATTTATTTAGAAGAGCGGCCCAGTTTGCTGCGACTGGGGTAAACACTCCCACACCCCACAAGCCAATAACGATTGAAGGGATGGCAGCCAGCAAGTCGACCACGGTGGTAGCGATTTGAGCTACTCGCTTGCTTGCCAAAAACTCGATGAAGTAGGCCGCAGCCAGTGACATTGGAATTGCTAACACAACCCCGTTGAACGCTATGAGCAACGAACCCCAAAGCATCGGGCCGATTTGGAACACCAAGTTCTCGGGGTCGGCAGCGCTCCACTGGCTGCCGAATAGAAAGCCAAAGCCCTGCTGTGCCAGGGTTTCCCAAGACATGTAAAGCAGGTAGACCAAGATGAGACCCACGATGCTGGCAGCGCCAATGGCGGCAGACCGAGCCACACCGAAGAAGATCTTGTCTTGAACTAGGTGCGGCTTTGCAGCCAGCTTGCGCTTGGCTGGTATCGGCTTGGTCGATTCTGAGGCAACACTCATGCTTGAAAGTCTCGCCAAAAGGGGTTAATGACGCCTATTGCCAAAGTTAACGCAAAGTGAATTGCCTTTTCTTAGGGCACACCCTGCGGTGTTAGGTTTGTGTCGTGCTTGACTTCAACGACGCGTCTTTTTTGGCCGACCCATACCCGCAGCTGGCTGAACTTAGGGCTACCGGGCGGCCCGTTTGGCATGACGAGTTGGGTTTATTCCTAGCCGCCAACTACGACCACGCAAACGCGGTACTTCGCACCAAAACTCTGGGCCGCATCTTCAGCCCAAAACAACCCGAGTCGGAGTGGTCGGAGTTCAACTGGCTTCACGCCGATAGCATTCTCGATTCTGAACCGCCAAAACACACTCGGCTTCGCTCGCTGATTTCGAAGGCTTTCAACCGAGGCAAGATCGAGAGCCTGCGACCTCTGGTTGAGCGCTTGGCTCAAGAGTTAGCCGACGAGTGTGAAACCAAGCTCGATGCCGTTGGTCGGTTCGATGTAATCGCCGATTTTGCTGAGCCGCTTCCGGTCAAGGTAATCGCGGCGATGCTCGGGTTTCCGGCAAGCGACGAGCACCTGCTGCGCCCTTGGTCGCAAGCCATAGTAAAGATGTATGAAGTTGCCCCAACCGACGCCGATCGCGAAGCCGCCAAACTGGCATCGCACGAGTTTGCCGAATATGTGCGTGGGCTCATGGATGTTCGGCGAGTGCATCCTGGTTCCGACCTGATCACCGACCTGGTGCAAGTTGAAGAGGAAGGCGAGCGCCTAAACGCTCAGGAGTTGATTGCCACCTGCGTTCTTCTACTAAATGCCGGGCACGAAGCGAGCGTCAACGGATTTGGAAATGGGCTGGTTGCCGCACTGCAACGCGAAGACCAGGCCGAGTTACTAAGAACTCGCTCCCGTGAAATTGCCGAAACTGCTGTAGACGAGTTTTTGCGCTTCGATGCGCCGCTTCACCTGTTTGAGCGCACGGCAACCGCCGACACCGAGATTGGTGGCGTAACGGTAAAGGCCGGCCAGAAGATCGCGTCACTTCTAGGTTCAGCTAACCGGGATGCATCGGTGTTCGAGAATGCCGACCACATGGACCTCACACGCGACCCAAACCCGCACATTGGTTTTGGCGCTGGCATCCACTTTTGCATCGGCGCCCCGCTCGCCCGAATGGAGATGTCAACCTCATTGCCCGTGTTATTTGAGCGCTTTCCAAATCTGCGCCTCGAAAGCGAGCCAATTAGACGCCCAACCTTCGTGCTCCGCGGCTACGAGCGGGTCTATGCTTGCCAATAACGCAGGTTTTTAGGGGCGGAAAATACTTTTTGACATAGGAGTCAAACGTGAAAAGAAGCATTAATAGAAACCTGTCGGCCATTCTGCGTCTAGGTACATCAGCCGCCATTTTCTTTAGCATCATTTATCAGGTGAGCGACCGAGTCGCCCACAACCTGTTTCGCCCTTTCGAGTACTTCACCTACTTCACGATTCAAACCGGCCTCATCTCGGGCACCGTTCTAGCTTTCGCCGGTGTTTCGGCCCTGCGCAATGCCCAAGATTCTCACCGCCTAACTCTTCTGCGCCTCTGGGTGATTAGTTATGAAGTTGTGGTTGGTATTTTCTACAACGTTCTTTTGCGCAATAGCGCGGGCGACGCACGCGACGCTGGCTATCACTGGCCGGTTTTGCCCAACGAGATTTTGCACACCTGGGCACCAATCATCGTCACGGTCGAATGGTTGATTGCCGGCGGCCTACCTACCTATGCCTGGAAGAAGGTTTGGTGGGTAATCGTTTACCCGTTGTGCTGGTTGGCGTTCTCGATTCTGCGTGGCGCTTTTGCCCCAGACCACTGGTGGGCCTATTGGTTCTTGAACCCAGGCGCTAACGGCGAAGGTGTGCCTGCAATGCTGCAGTACATTCTTATGATCGCCGGAACTATGGTGGCCTTCGGGTTTGGTTTTACCGCCATTCGTCGCGGCTTAGCTCGCGTACGAAAGTAGCTTCGGCTTAGCCGGGTAGGTGCTCGAAGGCGAGTTTGAGAAAGCTCTTCTGCTAGTCGGCCGCGGCTAGTTGACCGCAGGCTCCGTCGATCTCTTTGCCTCTGGTGTCTCGAAGGGTAGTTGGAATTCCGGCTGCTTCGAGCCTCGAAACAAACTCACGCGTAACCTCGGGCGTCGACGCCGTCCAGATCGAACCCGGTGTTGGATTTAGCGGAATCGGGTTGACGTGCACCCAGCCTCGGCCGCGATCGTTGAGCTTTTTGGCGAGCAAGTCGGCGCGCCACGGGTGGTCGTTCATGTCTTTGATCAGCGCGTACTCAATCGAAACTCTGCGGCCGGTGGCCTCAAAGTATGCTCGCGCGGCATCTAAGGTTTCGTCGACCTTCCAGCGTGAGTTCACTGGAATTAGCTCATCGCGAAGTTGATCGTCGGGTGCATGCAATGAGAGCGCAAAGGTAACCGGAAGGTTTTCGGCGGCGAGCTTGCCAATGGCAGGAACCAGGCCGACGGTTGAGACGGTGATGTTTCGGGCCGACATACCGAGGCCATTTGGTTGGGGTTCAACCATGGTGCGCAGCGCTGACATGAGTCGGTTGTAGTTGGCCAGAGGTTCGCCCATGCCCATGAACACAATGTTGCCAACGCGCTCTGGGCCTTCGCCGGGCTTGCCCTTGTAGCCACCAAGTTCGCCCGCGGCAATCACTCGGTTGGCGCGAACCACCTGTTCAACGATTTCCGCGGCCGACATGTTGCGGGTTAGCCCGGCTTGGCCCGTGGCACAGAAGGGGCAGTTCATGCCGCAGCCTGCCTGCGACGAAACGCAAAGAGTGATTCTCCCCGGGTAGCGCATTAGCACCGACTCCACGAGCGCACCATCGAACAAACGCCACAAGAACTTAATGGTGTCGCCCTTGTCGGTTTGCAGCCGGCGCACTTCAGTGAGAAGCGGTGGCAGCAAAGAAGACACGAGCTCTTCGCGGCCGGCAGCCGGAAGGTCGGTCATCTCGACCGGGTCGGAGGTGTAGTGGTTGAAGTAGTGAGTCGATAACTGCTTGGCTCTGAAGCCCGGTATGCCCAACTCTTTAACCCTGGCTGAACGCTCCTCTATAGAGAGGTCGGCTAGGTGCACCGGGGGTTGCTTACGCTTTGGTTCGGCAAACTGCAGCAACGGGCGACCCTGCTCATCTTTTTGCTGGGTCCAGCCTTCGGTTGCCGGCTTGATCTGTTTGCGTTCGGTCATGTCTACTTTCGCCCCACCAATGTCGGGTACCCGATAAGTCTAGATTCACCGTAGCGGTAAGCACTCGGATGTCGCGCTTAAAGCAATGGGCGGGGTCCGAAGACCCCGCCCATGCTGACTTGAAACTGGTGTTACTTGACTACCTGAGTCTTAATAACGGTGGTTGAACCAACGGTAACGGTCACCTTGTAAGTGCCCGATGGAACCGTGAAGTTCAGGGTCGAGGCATCAGCGCCGAATACACCAGATGATTTCCAGGTGCGAACGCCAGCAATTTTTACTGTCGCACGCTGACCGAGTGGGTTTTCAACAGAGACGCGAAGAACCTTTTTCGATGGTCCAGAGATTGCTACTCCGCCGTTGAAACGAACGTTGTCGACGTAGTAAGTAGAACCCTGGTCGCCAGTAGCGTGCCCAGTGTATCCAGCGTCATCAGCCGAGAAGTTCGGGAAGATTGCTGCAACCTTGTACACGTGAGATGCGTTGTAGCCGGTTCCGGTCGACATGTCGAAAGTCAGACGGTTCCAACCAGGAGCTGCTTCAACAGCCTTCTTGCTAGATCCGCCCTCGTTAGGCCAGGTACCTTCTTGAACCTTCATCATCACTGGTTCAGCAGTGTTGCCGCCGTTGTAGAAGTCGACGGTGATCTTGTTGGAGAGTACAGTGTCTACGATGCTTGGGAGCATAATGTTTGCACCGCTCCATGGCTGACCAGTCTTGACGAACTTGAATGCCTGTCCGTCGCCGCCGATTCCGTTTACTGCTGCAGGAGCAGTGTCGATTGAGCCGGTGCCACCTTCAAATGCAGCAACGTCTGCGCTGGTTCCGTAGTTGTCTCCGGCGCCGAAAGTCAGTGCGACTGCAGAACCTGAGGCCGATGCAGAACCCGATAGTGCTAGAGCTCCACCGAATGCTAGTGCGAGGCTAGCGGAGACTGCGAGAGTCTTCTTAGCCAATGTCTTTGAGAACATCTTTGTTTCCTTTCGAAAGGTTTGAATGAATGACTCGGGTTCACTCGGGTACACCCGAAAGAACACTCACCACGTGGATTGCTTTTACACGTTCCAAGAAAAGTTTGCTCTGAAAGCGGTTTCTTTGGAAGCGGTTTCATGCATTTTTAGACATTCGTTATTAGTTTGTTGTAATCGCTTTATCGGGCTACTAAGCCCTAAAATCTTGCGCTTACCCAAAAGCTAGTGCTTTACAACCAAACCTTGGCCGTCGAGAGCCCAAGCTCGCACATAGTCAATGGTCATGTGGCTTTCGCTCCAGCCATCCCAGTTGCCACCGAAGCCGCCGGTTGCATTATTGAGAATCACAAAGAAGTAGTCGTTGAACGACCAGTGGCCAGTGCCAATGTCGGCACGGTTGAGAGTGAAGAAGCGAACGCCATCGACATAAAACTCGAGGCGATCCGGCAACCAGCCAAGACCATAGGTGTGAAAAGCGGTCGAGTAGTTGACGTTGGAGACCTTCTCGCCAACTTGATAGGTGTGGTTGCCGCAGCACTCACCGGGATTGTCGTTAGTTGAGTAGTGCACCGCGGCAGAGTTGCGCCAAGGCTGGTGGCCGCCCTGTTCGGCGATATCGATTTCACCCGAGTAAGGCCAGCCGGCCGAAGGCATGCTGTCACCAAGCATCCAGTATGCCGGCCAGTTTTCGCCACCAGCTGGCATTTGAATTCGGGTTTCGATGTAGCCGTATTTGAACGAAACCTTACCTTCAGTGTCGAAACGCCCGCTGGTGAACTGGCAAGGCTCGTTTAAGCACACTGCCCCGGCTGGTGCAACGGTTGTGTGCTTGGTGGTGATTACAGCGTTACCGTCAACCGAACCATCGAGTTTGATCGCGCCTGGGTAGTACCACTGCTGTTCGCCGTTGTAGCAGGTGCCACCGCCATTGTCGTTAGCGAAACCGCAGTAGCGCGAAGTCCAAAACGCAGAGTTAATATTCGAACCGGCTGCCCCGGTAAATTCGTCGGACCAAAGCAGCGAACCCACGGTGTGTCCGGTCACGACTGGC
This sequence comes from Microbacteriaceae bacterium, assembly GCA_024642605.1. Next base: position 452 of record JAHEAT010000087.1, on the reverse strand, counting down.
GCAATAGGAGTTACCACCGGTGTGGAGTTCTTCAACCACTTTGCATACAACTTGAGAGATGAACTTGCTTTGATACGGGCTGAATCCCTAAAAGCCACAGCGCCTTGGCTTGATTTAGCCCAGCCAGAGAAGTGGAAGCCCGTCTTTTTGAATGCATTTTTCTTTAGGTTCGACCCTGAAGCGCTTACGACCTGAGAACTCATGCTTCCGTAGCCGCCATTGGCCAAGTAGGTTACGCGATAACTGGCAGCGCCCCACGATGCGCCGGCTGGCTGAAGCACGAGTGCCACCAATAGAGAGCAAAGCGCCAACAGCGCGGTTCGGCGGCGAATCGAGGTGGTTGCGGTCAAGGTGTGCCAACTTTCGTATTCACTGAACTTCGAGCACAGCGCACACTGTGAAACTTATTTCAGAATACGGCAGATGAGAACCTAAACTTGTAAAATGCACAA